>JANYAY010000126.1 GCA_025361065.1 Deltaproteobacteria bacterium | reverse complement strand
TTGGGCCGCGGTGCAATGGGCACGGTGTTCCTGGGCAAAGACCCGCGGATTAACCGCGAAGTGGCCATCAAAACTTTAAGATATGAAGAAATCGATTCCGAACAACTCGATGAAGTGAAAAAAAGATTTTTCCGGGAAGCAGAAGCTGCCGGCAAATTATCACATCCTAATATCGTCACTATTTTCGATGTCGGTGAGGATTATGAAATTGCCTATATGGCTATGGAACTGCTGGACGGATCAGATCTTAGCAAATATTGCCGGAAAGAAAACCTCCTGCCGACAGAAGAACTGATACGTGTTGTCTCTTGTGTCGCTGCGGCGCTGGACTATGCTCATGTCAATGGCATCGTTCATCGTGATATCAAACCGGCCAATATTATGATCTTGAACAATCGTGAGGTCAAGGTGGCGGATTTTGGCATTGCCCGCGTCATGTCCTCATCCAAAACACAAACCGGAGTTATCCTGGGTACTCCCAGTTATATGTCGCCGGAACAAATAGCCGGCAAAAAAGTGGACGGCCGTTCTGATTTATTTTCGCTGGGTGTCGTCCTATATGAGCTTATTGCCGGAGAAAAGCCTTTTAACGGAGAGAGCATCACGACGCTTATGTACAATATAACATCAACGGCGCCTGCATCGATTAAAGAACTCTCTCCCGATATTCCGGAGAAATTGGTTCCGATCGTCGAAAAGCTTCTGGCCAAAGAAGTTGAAGCCCGTTATCAAACCGGTAAATTATTAGTTGATGATTTGCTTGCTTGCCTGACTAAGCCGTTGTCCAGCGACACTGTAACATAGTAATATCGTAACCGGCATAAGGGGCCGTAAGCCGTTAGCAAATGGCATAAGGAGCTGTAACGAAATGGTTTGTAATGTAATGGTCTCGCAACCCGCATGGGTTGCCGTTTGATAACGGCCCCTAAGGAGGCTTAATTGAATTTAACCGCCGGCGGTAAAACCGATCAGGGTTTAGTTCGAGCCAATAACGAAGATAATTTTTATTTGGATGAAAAACTGGGTTTGCTCGTCGTTGCCGATGGTATGGGCGGTCATGCATCCGGCGAGGTAGCCAGTAAATTGGTGGTTAATGTTATCCGGGATTACTTTCAGGGGCCGCAAAAGTTGGTAGGTGCCGTCAATCCTGCTTATTCGGACGCCACCAATAAGCTTTGCTGTGCAATCCGCCTGGCCAATCAGGCTGTTTATGAAGCGGCACAAAGTTCACCGCAGTTAAAGGGTATGGGCACCACAATTGTGGCTGTTCTCCTGACGGGGAATAAATTAAGCATCGCCCATATTGGCGACAGCCGCGCCTACCTGATTCGGGCCGATAATATTGACCAGTTAACCGATGATCATTCAATGGTTAATGAACAGGTAAAACGTGATATAATCACCCGCGAAGAAGCGGCTAAATCGGAAATGAGGAATATTCTCACGAAAGCCCTGGGGATCAGTGCGGATATGGAAGCGGATCTGGATGAGCTTACCATGTTCGATGATGATATTTTGTTCTTGTGCAGCGACGGCCTTAATACTATGCTCAGTGACGAGGCGATGCTGGAAATCATTTCGGCAGCCGGCGACCCGGTTGCCGCGGGTGATGCCCTGATTAATGCAGCCAATGAACGAGGCGGCAGGGACAATATCACAGTGGTTATCGGTTATATTAAGAAGAAAAAATGGTATTCGGCTTTGTTTAAATTGATGGAATTTTTCCGGAGGTGACACATGGCAAAGATCCTACTTAAATACAAAGAAGCTGTCGTCCAGGAAATTGTGCTGGAGAAAGAATTGACGACTATCGGCCGAAAGCCGGACAACGATATCGTTATTGATAATCAGGCAGTATCCGGCCACCATGCCCGGATTAAGGTGGAAGGCAATGAGGTGGTGCTGGAAGATTTAAGCAGTCTGAACGGCACTTATGTAAATAGCCAGAAGGTGTCCAAGACGGAGCTTTTTGATGACGATGTGATTTTAATCGGCGTGCATACAATTCAGGTCTTTACCGATAAAAAAAGGGAAGTAGATAAAAAGAATTTTTCCGTGCGCGGCCGCTCGATGGATGAAACAATGGTTATCGCTCCCGATGATCAAAAGAAAATCATCACTGCCGCCGATAAAAACATTCCGGAGCAGCTGGGTGGTTTTCTGGTCATTGAAGGATCGACGGCGACGAATCAGAGAGAATATGAACTCAAAGAAAGAGTTTCTGCGATCGGTAAAGAAGATGGTTCCGCAATTAAGCTGAAGGGTTTTTTCGCCCCCAAATTGGCAGCTCTGGTTAACCGCCGCAAAGAAGGTTATTTCATCACCCCGTCCGGCGGTAAAGATTTAAAGATTAACGGCAAAGTAATAGACCGCCGTTATGATCTGAAAGACGGGGATATTGTGGAAGTAAGCAATCTCAAGCTGCAGTTTTATATTAAAGAGTGACGGCCACGTAAAAAGTCCATATGCTGCGTTACGCTGCATCTCTCCCCGGCCTTCGCCGGGGCAGGCTTATTGCGGCGTACGCTGAAAGTACGCCTCACTCCTCGTGATTTGCGTGCCTTGCCTCTGGAGCTTTTTACGAGGCCGTCTAAAAAGTTTAATTTTTCATCTTTTTATGAGTTAAATATTCGTGGATATAAAAAACAATCAGGCGATCGGTGTATTTGATTCGGGCATTGGCGGACTGACGGTCGTGCGTGCCCTGATGGAACGCCTGCCTTTTGAAAACATCATATATTTTGGCGATACCGCGCGGGTGCCCTACGGCATTAAGTCGGTGGAAACCATCAGTCGTTATGCCACGCAAATCACCGAATTTCTCCTGCAAAAAGATGTCAAGCTGCTGGTCGTTGCCTGTAATACGATGGCTGCTGTGGCTTATTCGGCCATCAAAGATTTATCTCCCGTGCCGGTGCTGGAAGTCATCGAAGCCAGCGCCCGCAATGCCGCGGCGGAAACCGCAACTAAATCCATTGGTGTTATCGGCACTCCGGCAACAATTAACAGTAATGCCTACGCCCGGGCGATTCATCTGCTGGATAAGGAAGCAAAAATCTATTCTCAGGCCTGCCCGCTTTTTGTGCCTCTGGTCGAAGAAGGCTGGTTCGATCATCCCGCAACCCGGCTCATCGCCCAGGAATATTTAAAACCGGTGCTGGCTGAGCAAATTGATACGTTGGTTTTGGGCTGCACTCATTATCCGCTTTTGAAAGCATTATTGCAGGAGATTGTCGGACCAAAAATAAATCTTATCGATTCGGCAGAGGCCATGGCCGATGCAACGGGCGATTTACTCAACCAACTCAATTTAGGAAATCCCAATCAGCAGCCGCCTAAATATCTGTTTTGCGTCAGCGACGTGCCCTACCGTTTTCAAACAATCGGGGAACGCTTTCTGGGCCGCACTTTAGGCCAGGTGGAGCTGGTCAGGCTATAAAATTATGGCTCTTTCCACAAAATCTTCCTTACGATAGCGAGGCATCATCAGTTAAGATACACCTCCACTATCAATAGTGCACCGTAAATCATCACCTTTTAACTGATCTTTTCTGCAAACAATAAACTTGTCAAAGTAACAAAAAGTGATACAATGTAAACATGATAAAATATGAAAATGAAGTGCTCAGGAGTATAAAAAAAGGCAAATTGTCCGGGCAAATCTTTGAACTATTTCATCATGCATTTATTGCCCTGGAAAAGACAAAAGATATGAATTTATTTGATATAAAAAGGCTAAAATCAACGGAAAAAAGAGCTTATTACAGGTTAAGGAAGAATAAATATCGGGCAATATTCTATGTTGAAAATGAAGATTATTTTGTAATAAGTATAGCAAAAAGAGAAGAGGTATATAAACAATGGGAGTAATATCAATTAGGTTGAATGCGCAAGAAGAAAAAGTGATAAAAAAATTAGTAGATTATTATGAAGAAGATAGATCAAAGTTACTGAAAAGGTCACTTTTTGAAATGTATGAAAATATCGTTGATAGAAATGAGATTGAAAAATTTGAAAGAAAAGAATTAGCCCAAAAAGTAAGTTTTCATTCAGCAGAGGAAATATTAAAGAGTATTTAAGTGCCTCGGATACGGACAAACGGATGGAGCTGGCACGCGCTGATTACTCTTACCGGATGCATTAAATTAGCAATTTAGGGAAAACACGGGTGCAAAATTACTTATGAATATTCTTCTTGCCGGTTACAATTTAGATTACGATCTGATCAAAGAACTCCGCGACAAGTGTGCATCGACGCAGGATCTTACACCGGAGACCATTTCCGCCGCCTATGCCCGCATCAGCCGCAGCCCGAAGCCGGTTAACGAACTGCGTTCCGATGCCCGCGCCGAGGTCGAGAAAGCCCGTAAATCCAATCGCAACATTGTCTTTGACATGGGACACAGTTCGGTTGCGGAACACGCCGTCTTTAATATTGATGTGATTGGCGCCTCCCGATTGATAATCGAAGAAATTGAGAAATTTCGTTTATGCTCCTATACGGAAAAATCGCAGCGCTATGTTCTATTCAATAAAGATTTTGTTATTCCGGAAGAAATAATGCAGGCAGGCCTGAAGGAGCTGTTTACCGATACCGTAGGCATGCAAAATGATTATTATCGCGAACTCTACGCAAAGCTTCGTCCACATGTATTTGCGGAGAATCAGGTTCTGGCGGAAAATCCCGCCAACAAATCATTGCTGGAAGGCTGGGCCAAGGAAGATGCCCGTTATGCCATAGCGCTCGCCACCGAGACCCAATTAGGGATGACCATTAATGCCCGTAATCTGGAACTGATGCTGCGCAGGTTCGCGGCATTACAGCTGGTGGAAGCGCAGGAGTACAGCAATAAATTATATGCGGCCACCAAAGACATTGCCCCATCGCTTATTCGTTATACTCAAGCTACTGATTACGATCGGCTCACGAGATTTAATTTGTGCATGCAGGCAGCCGCCCTGGCGAAAAAATATCCTCCCAAAGCCGGTGTTCAGAAATCTCCTGCCGTAAAAATATCTTTTGTGACGCCGGATGCCGATATCAGAGCCGCCGCCGCTCTGCTTTTTTCTGCATCCGGTTTCAATCATGAGCAATGCCTGGATCTGGCTGCCGGGCTCACCCCGAGAGAAAAGAAAGCATTGTTTAAAACAACCTTTGAACATATTCAGGCGCATGATGCCGCGTTGCGGGAGCTGGAAAATATTGATCTGCAATTTGAGCTGGTAATGAGCGCCAGTTGTTTTGCCCAATTAAAAAGACACAGAATGGCGACTATTATCGCTCAGGATTATGATCCCGGTTTAGGAGTTACGATTCCCCCGGCCGTTTGCGCAATCGGACAGAAAAAGCAATTTCTGGAAATTATGCGCCGGACACAAGACGCCTATGAACAAATTCGGGGAAAGGCGCCGCTTGCCGCCCCCTATATCCTGACCAATGCACACCGTAAGAGAGTATTGATGAAAGTCAATGCCCGGGAGCTTTATCATCTGGCCCGTCTGCGATCAGATGAACACGCCCAATGGGATATCCGCAAGCTTTCCGATGAAATGCTGCAAGCCGCAAAAAAAATCATGCCGCTGACACTAATGCTGGCGTGCGGCAAAGATAGTTTTACTGCCCTGTACAAAAAAACCTTCCCGCATATTTGACCGGATTTAGTAAAACGTGATTGCATGACGGCAGACAAAAAACAACTCTATATCCTTCTTATCGCTACTACCCTGAGCTCATTTTTAACACCTTTTATGGGCTCCGGCGTTAATGTTGCCCTGCCGGTTATGGCCCGGGATCTGGCGATGACTGCGCTTACTTTGAGCTGGGTGGCATCATCCTTTATTCTGGCCGCGGCAATTACCCTTGTACCTTTGGGGAGGTTGGCCGATATTTACGGCCGCAAAAAGATATTTCTCAGCGGCGCCGTTATTTTTACCGTTTCCTCATTTATTTGCGGCTTTTCACCGACAGCAACATTTCTTATCCTTCTCCGGGTGATCCAGGGTATCGGCGGTGCAATGATCTTCAGCACCGGCACCGCAATGTTGATTTCCGCCTATCCTCCCCAGGAACGAGGGAAGATATTGGGTATCAACATAGCAGCCGTTTATATCGGATTAACCATTGGCCCTTTTATCGGCGGTCTGCTGACTGAACACCTGGGCTGGAGATACATTTTCCTTTTTACATCTTTTCTGGGAATTGGCGTGATCCTCCTCATTGTGTTCATGGTTAAAGAAGAATGGAAAGGAGCTACAGGTGAAGGCTTTGATTTCACCGGATCCTTACTTTATGCCGTGGCGCTTTTTGCTATCATGTATGGTTTTTCTTTACTGCCGGAGTTGCAAGCTGGCGGGCTGATCGGCCTGGGCATTGTTTGCCTGGTCTTTTTTATCCGGCAGCAACTGAGAAACCCTTATCCTTTGCTGGACATGCGGCTTTTTCGGGACAATAAAGTTTTTGCCTTTTCCAATCTGGCGGCTTTGATCAACTATTGTGCGACGTTTGCGGTAACTTTTCTATTGAGCCTCTACCTGCAGCATATAAAAGCTTTGACTCCTTCGCAGACAGGCATAATATTGATCGCCGAACCGGCGGTGCAGGCGTTGTTTTCACCTCTTGCCGGAAGGCTCTCGGACCGTTTTGAACCGCGGATCATTGCCTCCATGGGCATGGCGTTGAACGTACTGGGCCTGATTCCACTGATGTTCATCCACGCTGATACCAGCATCCATTACATTGTGTTTTGTCTGCTCGTCCTTGGCGTTGGTTTTGCCCTTTTTTCTTCGCCTAATGTCAATGCCACAATGAGCTCTGTCGAAAATAAATATTACGGGATAGCTTCCGCAACATTATCGACAATGCGGCTGGTGGGCCAAATGTTCAGTATGGGCATCACCATGCTGGTTTTCGCTGTGCTTTTAGGAAATCAACCGCTCGCCGAGGCCGGCAATCCCCTTCTTCTGAAGAGCATGCAAATTATTTTTTTCTTCCTGGGCATCCTTTGCTGTGCCGGAATTCTTGCTTCCCTGGCACGGGGGAAAGTTCATAAATAGAAATTATGATATCTATAACAAAATGTTCATTTCGAAGTCCGGCATGCGAGACTGAGTCGCAATTAACATTTCGTCATTCCGCGCAAGCGTAGCGCGACACGGAATCCAGTATTTTCAGTAAGTTCTGGATGCCGGTTTTCACCGGCATGACGGTGGTGATGGCTTTATCTGTATTGTGACACAGTCTCATGCACCAGATTATACTCCACGAGAAATCTTAATGATCGTCTGAAGATACAAGATATATCCCGCCGGTCGATAGGACAAGGTTTCATGGAGACACTACACTTACCTAGAAAAGAGAGAATTATGATGCGCCGATGCAATGAGCAAGATTATGCCGCGATTATGGAAATCATCAATGATGCGGCGCAAGCCTATAAAGGAGTGATTCCGGAAGACAGATGGCATGAGCCTTATATGCCGCAAGAGCAATTGCAGCAGGAGATTGCTTCCGGTGTGTGCTTCTGGGGGTTTGAGGAAAATGGCCGGTTAACCGGTGTAATGGGAACGCAGGACAAGGAAGATGTGACACTCATCCGCCATGCTTATGTCCGAACCAATCTGAGAAATCGCGGTACGGGCTCGCTGTTGTTGAAATATCTGGAAACGATGACGCAAAAGCAAATTCTGATCGGCACCTGGGCTGATGCGGTCTGGGCAGTTACTTTTTACGAGAAAAACGGGTATCGCCTCGTTTCCCCGGAGGAGAAAAACCGCTTGCTCAAAAAATATTGGCATATTCCCGACCGGCAGATAGCAACATCAGTCGTTTTGGTAGGCCGGCCAAAATGACAAATGTACCCGGTTGACAGGGATTTGTGGTGGATTTCTTTCCGGCAATAAGCTTTAAGTTAAGGCAAGCATAAACGGGATAACAGCAAACCTGTTACCCCGTTTATTTTAGCTTTATGCGATTTATCGATATGATAATATTCTACGGAAATGCTCTGCTTTAGCCTTTGGAACCCAGCCGCAAGCCGCCGTGAATAAAATAAACCTCTCCGGCCAAGGCTTCATTGCGGTAGAGTTCACCGACCAGGGAAGCTACTTCCGCAGGTTCGATCAGCCGGCCAATGGGAACATCGGATACTATCTTTTCCAGCGCTTTTTGATCCATTCCTTTAACCATTGCTGTTCCGACATAACCCGGGGCTACGGCTACGCAACGGATTTTACCCGCCATGCCGCGCCGGAAAAATTCCGCGGTAATGACTTTAGGCATAACCGACATGGCTGCTTTTGTTGAAGAATAGTTGATCTGGCCGGCGGTTCCCAGTGACCCCGTCGAGGAGATAAGGCAAATAAGACCCTGACAGTTATTATTAATCATACGCTCGGCGCATTCACGGACAGTAAGAAAAACGCCGATTAAATTTATATCAATGACGGATTTGAACTGATCCAAAGACATTTTCCTGGTGACTTTTCCTGTTTCCTTGTCGGGAGAAAGCATCATGCCGTCTTTAATGATTCCGGCAAAGGGAGCAACCAGATTAATTTTGCCAAAGCGGGCTATGGCCGCATCGGCCATTTTTGCGCAGTCATCTTCACTGGTTACATTACAAACCACAGAGAGAACATCGCCGCCCATGTCTTTGAGTTCCCTTTCTGCTCCTTCCAGAAATTTGGCCGCTATATCGACAATGACTACTTTGCCGCCATTTTGCACCCAGTATTTGGCCATTTCGAGGCCGATACCACCACCACCGCCGGTAATAACCGCTACAGCATCTTTAATTTCCAACATATTATCCTTACCTCCTTATCTGATTGCAGATTCAATCCCGGAAAATCGCCCCCGTAGACGCGGAAGTGACAAGCTTGGCGTAGCGTGCCAGGTAACCGCTGGTAATCGACGGTTTGAACGGCTTCAAGGACTTGCGGCGTTTTTCCAGTTCCTTGTCGCTTACTTGTAAATTAAGAGTTTTTGCGGGAATATTAATGGTAATGATGTCGCCTTCCTGTACTAAAGCAATAGGTCCACCTTCGGCCGCTTCCGGTGAAATATGGCCGATGGCCGCGCCCTGTGTGCCGCCGCTGAAACGGCCGTCAGTCAGAAGCGCAACGGTTTTATCCAAACCCATGCCGACTATGGCTGATGTTGGTCCGAGCATTTCCCGCATGCCCGGGCCACCTTTCGGCCCTTCATAACGAATGACTACGACATCACCGGTCTTAATTTTCCCGCCCAGAATTGCCGCAATGGCATCGTCTTCACATTCAAAAACCCTAGCGCGGCCTTCGTTTACCTGCATGGCGGCGGCGACGGCCGATTGTTTGACCACCGCTCCGTCCGGCGCCAGGTTACCGCGCAAAACGGCTATGCCGCCCTGCGGCGAATAGGGATTATTCAAGGGACGGATAACTTTGTCGTCCAAAACACGGGCGATTTTTAAATTGGCTTCAACAGTTTTACCGGTTACGGTCAGTGCTTTCTTATTAATAACGCCAATAGTGTTAATAACCTTCATGACAGCCTGAATGCCGCCCGCGGTATCGAGATCTTCAATATGATGAGGTCCGGCCGGACTTAATTTGCAGAGGTTCGGTGTCTTCTCACTGATTTTGTTAAAAAGGTTCAAATCCAGTTTGATGCCCGCTTCGTGGGCAATGGCCGGAATATGTAAAACGGTGTTGGTCGAGCAGCCCAGTGCCATATCGACAGCAATCGCATTTTGAAAAGCGGCCAGCGTGGCGATATCGCGCGGCTTGATATTCTTCTTATAGAGCTCCATAATTTTCATACCGGCATATTTGGCCAAGCGATGGCGGGCCGCCTGAACCGCGGGAATCGTGCCATTACCGGGAAGACCCAGTCCCAATGCTTCAGTCACGCAATTCATGGAGTTGGCCGTATACATGCCGGAGCAGGAACCACACCCGGGACAGGCGCAATCTTCGAGTTGTTTTAATTCATTTTGGGTCATACGCTTAGCCTTGACCGCTCCCACGCCTTCAAAAACGCTGATCAGGTCAACGGCCTTTCCGGCCATTTTTCCGGCGAGCATGGGCCCGCCGCTGATAAAAATTGCCGGAATATTCAAGCGCATTGCCGCCATGAGCATTCCGGGGATGATTTTGTCGCAGTTGGGAATAAAAACCAGAGCGTCGAAAGGATGCGCGCTGGCCATAATTTCAATGGAGTCGGCAATCAATTCGCGGCTGGCCAGCGAATATTTCATGCCGGCATGACCCATCGCAATGCCGTCACATACGCCGATAACCGGAAATTCCACCGGTGTTCCACCGGACATGCGAATTCCTGCTTTCACATCCTGCGTAATTAAATCCAGATGGATATGCCCGGGAATTATTTCATTGGCGGAATTGACGACACCGATTAACGGCCGGGCAATTTCTTCATCGGTATAACCCATGGCCTTAAAGAGCGAACGATGCGGCGCTCTTTCCAACCCCTTCTTCATGAGATCGCTTCTCATATTTTTTTCTCCCTAATTATTTTACAGAAATGGATTAATCAAAAAAGTATCAATTACAATTGAAAGCCTAATAAAAAGTCGTCATACCGGCGTAGGCCGGTATCTAGAAATTACTGACATTACTGGATTCCGTGTCGCGCTTCGCTTGCACGGAATGACAGTTTTATGGTATTTCGACTTTTCACGAGTTTGCCACCATTAACAGCAAAATGCCCCGGAGGGCCGGGGCATTTTTAATATTTGCTTATTTCTTTGTCCTTTTTTCCGGTCTCAACGCGCGCACCGCCATACCTGCCTGCCACATTTCGGAATCCCGCATTTCTTTGAGCTCGGCATCGAGCTTCACTTTATAGTCCGCCGCGCTGTTCACTCTCAGCACGATTTCCGTTTCTTTGCCTGTGGCTACAGCATCGTAAAGTTCGGCAAATACCGGTTCTACGGCTTTGCGGAATTTATGCCGCCAGTCCAGAGCGCCTCTTTGCGCCGTCGTAGAGCAATTGGCGTACATCCAATCCATGCCATTTTCACCGACTAAACGAATGAGGCTTTGTGTCAGCTCTTCCACGGTTTCGTTGAAAGCTTCACTGGGAGTGTGGCCGTGTTTGCGCAATTCATTGTATTGTGCCTCCATCATGCCGGCCAGAGCACCCATTAGAACGCCGCGCTCACCGGTCAAGTCGCTGTATACTTCCATCTGGAAAGTAGTCGGGAAAAGGAATCCCGAACCGATCGCAATTCCCAGAGCAAGTGTTCTTTCCATGGCCCGGCCGGTGGCATCCTGATGTACGGCAATGCTGGAGTTAATGCCGCTGCCATCCAGGAAATTCCGCCGCACGCTGGTGCCTGAACCTTTCGGCGCCACCATAATTACGTCCACAAAATCAGGGGGAATGACACCGGTCTGTTCTTTATAGACAATAGAGAAGCCATGGGAGAAATAAAGGGCATCACCTTTTTTTAAATTGGCCTTAACCTTGGGCCAGAGCATCATCTGGGCGGCATCGGAAACCAGATATTGAATAATCGTCCCGCGCTTTACCGCTTCTTCTATCGGGAAAAGATTTTTTCCGGGAACCCAGCCATCGGCAACGGCTTTATCCCAGTAGGGTTTATCTTCCTCGGCCTGGCCAATAATGACATTAATACCATTATCTTTCATGTTAAAAGCCTGTGCCGGGCCTTGAACACCATAACCAATTATCGCAATCACTTCATTTTTTAAAACTTCCTGAGCTTTTTTAATGGAAAACTCATCTGCCGTAATAACATCTTCTAAAGTACCACCAAAGTTAATTTGTGCCATAAAAAATCCCCCTTAATTGTGTGAATAAAATTGATCAGTTCTTAATACTAGTTTTCTAATGCCAATGCTACAATACCTGTTCTGGTTATATCGGCGATGCCCATCGGCTCCAGGCGGGCTAAGGCAAAATCAATTTGCGGTTTATCACCGGTTATTTCCAGAATTATATAGGTATCAGCGGACACTATTACTTTCCATTTGTATGTGTCAATTGCTTTTTCTATTTTGGCTTTGGAGTCTGCCGTCAAGATTAGCTTGACTAAAATAAGTTCACGGTGAATGGACTCAACATTGGTTAAATCATCTACTGCAATGACATCGACAATCCTGCGCAATTGATTTTCAATCCTGGTGATAGTGGCCTGATTGCCGACGGATGTCATCACGATTTTGGATATTTCATAGGAAGTCGTTGTGTTAACAGACAGGCTTTCGATGTTGTATCCTTTGCCACCCAATGCCCCCGCGATCCTGGCCAGCACATCCGGCTTGTTATGCACGAGAATTGAAATTATATGCTCTTTTTTTTCCATCTTTCTTTATCCTTTCTTTATCTTGGAATTAATTAATCATTTCCCTCGTACCCAATTTCATTTCACTGATGGATGAACCCGGTCCCACCATTGGATAAACACATTCGTCACGCGAAACACGGAAATCCATCAATACCGGTTTATTCAGAGCAAGACCCTTTATCAATGTTGGTTCTATTTCTTCCGGTTTTGTAGCGCGCAAACCGACGATACCAAAAGCCTCCGCCAATTTTACAAAATCGGGTGCGTAAGTCATGTCGGTGTGGGAATAGCGCTTTTCATAGAATAATTCCTGCCATTGACGCACCATCCCCAGATAACCGTTGTTCAAAAGCACTATTTTTACATTAATATTATATTGCGCAGCCGTGGCTAATTCCTGGATATTCATCTGAATACTGCCGTCACCGGCAATATCCACCACCTGTTTGTCGGGAAAGGCGCACTTCACCCCGATGGCGGCCGGCAGTCCATAACCCATTGTACCCAATCCGCCGGAGGTAATAAATGTATTGGGCAGATCGAAAGGGAAAAATTGCGCAGTCCACATCTGATTCTGGCCGACTTCGGTTGTTATAATGACATCGCCTTTAGTTACTTTATGGAGTGTTTCAATGACCTGTTGCGGTTTAATTACCTTGCCGTTTTGGCAATAGGTTAAGGGAACCTGCTCTTTCCATCCGGCAATTTGTTCCAGCCATTCCTTGCGCTCTGCTGCCTGCTGCATATAATTATGCTCGGCTAAAAATTTGAGCATATCTTGCAGGGTAGTCTTCGTTGCGCCGATAATCGGCAAATCAACAACGACATTTTTGTTAATGGAGGAAGGGTCGATATCAATTTGCACAATTTGGGCGTTAGCGGCAAAAGTTTCAATTGTGCCGGTTACCCGGTCATCAAAACGCACCCCCACGGCGATCAATAAATCGCAGTGGCTCACGGCCATATTGGCGTAATATGTTCCATGCATGCCTAACATGCCCAGCCAGAGTGGATCTGTTCCCGGAAAGGAACCGATACCCATTAAGGTACCGGTGACCGGGATTTGATATTTTCTGCTCAACTCGGTGAGCTCGGACGAGGCCTTGCCCAGAATGACGCCGCCGCCGGTCATGATTAATGGTCTTTTAGCGTGGGAAAGCATTTCATAAACCTGAGCCATCTTTTTTGGAGCCGGTTTATGGATAGTCTCATGATTCCTGATCTGGATAGTGGCGGGATCAAAATCAATTTCCGCAGCCATTACATTCTTCGGCAAATCCACTAAGACGGGGCCGGGCCGTCCCGTGCGGGCAATATGGAAAGCTTCTTTGATTGTTGCAGCCAATTCTTCGATATTAC
Organism: Deltaproteobacteria bacterium; assembly: GCA_025361065.1. GTDB lineage: Bacteria > Desulfobacterota > Syntrophia > Syntrophales > Smithellaceae > MVRV01. The sequence goes on along the minus strand of JANYAY010000126.1, from coordinate 23,057 downwards.
GGACAAGAAAATTATGTTTGGTGCAGGGGCGTGTTATTCCGGTGATGTCGCATTCCTGAAAAGCGTCATTGCCGATTAAGGTTGTGGGAACCTGCCCGGTAAAAACAACGAGAGGTATAGAATCCATGTTGGCCGTTGCTATGCCGGTCACAGTATTTGTGGCACCGGGACCGGAAGTAACAAGACACACTCCTACTTTTCCGGTGGCACGAGCGTACCCGTCGGCCGCGTGAACCGCACCTTGTTCATGACGAACTAAAATATGTTTTAATTTGCTTTTATAGAGCTGGTCATAAATATCAAGGACGGTGCCACCCGGATATCCGAAAATAATATCTACTTTTTCGAGTTCCAGCATTTTCAGCAGGATTTGTGAACCTTTCAACTTCATTTTTTACTACCTCCAAAACAAATGTTTATTCTTATGATGCTTTTTTAAGAGAGCCTGAAAAACAAAAAAGCCGCTTCTCTTCTTGCGAAAAGGCGGCTTTGTTTCCGAAATAACAAAGCCGCGGGTTTTAGGGGCCCGCGGCTTGTATCTTTAATTCTATTTCTTAAAGATACGGAGCGGCAGACCCCCGAGTACTACTACGAGTACCCTTACGTTGCTGATAATCAGGCTCTTGCCGCCAACCAAATCTTTAAGATACATATTTCATGTCCCATCTATTTGCTAATCTTGCTTTTTCTATTAACGGAAAAAAAACTATTTGTCAAGACACTTTCTAACATGCCGTAATTTCTATTTGACAACTCAAAGGGCATCCAGTAGCTTTCAAAAGGGTATATTTACTCGGAAAACATTATCCGTTTAATTTCCAATATCCACCGGTTATATCGAAAAAGGAGTTTCAGATGCGTGAACCATCCAGAACAAATAAGGAGCTTCTCAAAGAAAACGACTTCTTAAAGCAGAGAATCCAGGAACTGGAAATATCGGAAGCAACGCTGAAACTAGTGAATAATGGGCTGCAGGAAAGTGAAGAGAAGCTCCGGATGCTTCTTTCAGAATCACCCGATCCCATCTTCTCCTTCAGTCCGGAAGGGCAATACAGGTACGTCAACAGAGCCTTCGCCGAGGGAGTCGGCAAACCGGTCCAGGACATAATTGGTAAGCTTATTTGGGATGTCTTTCCCCAGGAGGAGGCGGACAAGCGCTTTGCTGCGCTGAGCCAGGTTTTGCGCACAGGGAAGGAGAAGGTCATTGAGGTGCGTGTCCCGCGGGCCGACGGGGACCGCTATTACATAACGACGATTACGCCGATTAAAGACTCGCAAGGGGGAATAGCCTCTGCGCTCTGTTCCTCCAAAGATATTACTAACCGCAAGCGGGCGGAGGATGCGCTGCGGGAGAGCGAATCCCGCCTTAAATCCATCAGCAATAATCTCCCGTCAGCGATGATCTATCAGGTTGTCATGAAGCGCGATGGCACGAAAAAATTCACCTATTTAAGCAATTCAGCCAGACAATTGCATGGGATATCGCCCGAAGAAGGTATTGCTGACCCCGCTCTAATCTGCGGCAATGTTCATGAAGAAGATAGCGAATTACTGATAAAAGCTGAAAATGAGGCCTTGAAAACATTTTCGACTTTCGAGCTGGATGTGCGGGTAAAGGATCCCTCAGGAAGAATAAGATGGTCCACCCTGGTATCAACGCCGAGATTAATAGAAGGGGGCTCCATCTGCTGGGATGGAATTGAGTTTGACATAACCGAGCATAAGCGAACTGAGGAAAAACTGCGGAAGAGTGAAGTCAGTTATCGGACATTGGTGGAAAATGCAAATGATATTGTGTTCAGGACGGACGACGCTGGATACTTTACCTTCGTAAATCAGCCCGCGCTCAATCATCTCGGATATAAAGAAGAGGATGTGATTGGGAAGCATTATTCATCCTTTATCCGAAAGGATATGCGTGATGAAACCATCAGGTTCTTCGGGCGACAGTTCGTTAAGAGGATTCAAAATACATATTTAGAATATCCGCTTCTATCGAAAAAGGGCCATAAGTTCTGGATTGGGCAAAATACCCAGTTAATTGTCGAGGACGGCCAGGTAACGGGATTTCAGGCAGTGGCCCGAAATATCACCGACCGCAGGCAGGTAGAGGAAGCGCTGCGGGAAAGCGAGGAAAAATTCCGTTCCGTGGTCGAAAGATCCCTTGTCGGCATTGCCATCATCGATGACGTATTCCAGTATACCTATGTAAATGAAGAGTTCTGTAACATTGCTGGCTATGAAAAGCAGGAGATCCTTGGCAAGAATTTAACTTTTCTGCTGGCCGAAGAAAGCAAATTATTGGTAGCCGAAAGAAACCGGCGTCGTCAACTCGGGGAGGATGTCCCAACGCAATATGAGTTTTTGTTTGTGCAAAAAAATGGCCGAAAACGTACTGGGGAGGTGCGTAGTGCCTTATACCTCGGTTCATTGGGCAAAACAAAAGTCATTATTCAGGTAATTGACATAACTGAGCGTAAGCGAACGGATGAGGCTCTGCGGGAAAGTGAGGGACGGTATCGCGGACTTGTCGATCTGGCTGTAGACGGGATACTTTTAGGTTCTCCAGAGGCTATCATTATTGACGCTAACGATTTCATGTGCACGCTGGCCGGCCTGAGGCGGGAACAAATGATGGGGAAACATATCAGCGATATTTTATTTAAGCCGGATAGTCTCCGGGAAAATCCTCTTAGTTTTGACTTGCTGCAAAAAGGCGAAGTCGTCGTGAATGAGCGTACAATTCTTCGTCCCGACCTCACTGAAGTGCAAGTTGAAATGCGCAGCAAAATGATGCCCGATGGCACATACCAGTCCATCTATCGAGAAATTACCGAGCGCAAGCAAGCCGAAGAGGCGTTGCGCAAGAGCGAGGAAAAACATCGCACAATCATTGAGCAAATGGAAGACGGCTATTTTGAAGTTGACCTTGCCGGCAATTTTACTTTCGTTAATGATGCGGAGTGCAAAATTATTGGATATTCCAGAGATGAATTGATCGGCATGAATAACCGGCAGTTTCAAGATGAAGCAAGTGCCAGAAAAACATATCAACTCTTCGGACAGGTTTATCTTACAGGTAAACCAATTAAGGGATTTGATATTGAAATTATCAGAAAAAATGGGACGAAAGGCTTTCATGAAGATTCAGTGTCTCTGATCAGGGACACGGAAGGCAAGCCGATCGGATTTAGGGGTCTTTCCCGGGATATTACTGAGCGCAAGCAGGCGGAAGAAGAAAAGCGAAGCCTGGAAGAGCGTCTGAATCGTGCAGAAAAGATGGAGGCTCTCGGACAACTGGCCGGCGGAGTAGCGCATGATCTGAACAATGTGCTGGGGGTACTCAGCGGTTACTCGGAACTGTTGCTGATGGAGATTCCCGAGGGGCAGCGCGCCCGTGGTCACGCGGAAAAGATTTTTCAGTCTACAGAGAAGGGCGCCGCAATTATTCAGGACCTTCTCACCTTGGCCAGGCGGGGTGTGTCGGTATCAGATGTTATCAATCTGAACAAAGTTGTTGCAGATTTTCTCAAGACCCCGGTGTTTGAGAAGATGAAGGACTTTAATCCCCGCGTGACATTCCGGACGGAGTGCCAGGAGGAGCTGTTGAACATTAAAGGCTCCCCGATGCATCTGGAAAAGACGTTGATGAATCTGGTGTCCAATGCGGCGGAATCTATCTCCGGAGCGGGAGAAGTGATGATCCGGACTCAGAATCGCTATCTGGAAAAACCCATCAGAGGCTATGACGAGATTAAGGAAGGTGATTACATCATTCTGACTGTATCCGATACAGGCATGGGTATCCCCGGTGAGCACAGAGAGAAGATATTTGAACCGTTTTATACGAAGAAGACCATGGGCCGGAGCGGGACCGGATTGGGATTGGCGATTGTCTGGGGAACAATAAAAGATCACAATGGATATATTGATGTGCAAACTGAAGTCGGAGAGGGAACCACCTTTACACTTTACTTCCCGGTGACACGGGAGGAGCTGCTCACACCGCAGCAGAAAGTTCCTATTGAAAGATACCTGGGCAATGGGGAATCAGTATTGGTCGTTGATGACATTGCCGAACAGCGCGATGTCGCCTCCGGATTACTAAAAAAGCTGGGGTATGAGGTTAATACCGTATCCAGCGGGGAAGCAGCGGTGGAATACCTCAGGGAAAACAAGGCCGATATTCTTGTTTTGGATATGATCATGGCGCCGGGGATTGATGGACTCGAAACCTACCAAAGAGTTCTCAAAATCAACCCGCAGCAGAAGGCTATTCTGGTCAGCGGTTTTTCGGAAACCGATCGAGTGAAGAAGGCTCATAAACTGGGAGCCGGTGCATACGTCCGGAAGCCGTATGTGCTGGAAAAGATCGGTGTTGCCATCCGGGATGAACTAAAACGGTAATCTGCTGCATTACGAATGGTAATGAACAGAAAATCATTTGTCCCAAACCCAAATCAGGAACAACAGCGCCCAATTACTAATGCACCTCTAACCAACGACAATCTTGCATTTCCGGCCCTGGCTGATGGCAGTTTTTTCTTTAAGTGACTTTGAAATGGTATAGTCACTTTTGGGTTTTTGCTGTCAAGTATAGCATCCTTCTTTGTTTAATGGTGCTTGCCTGTGCAAAAATCAAAAAGTATGCAGGAACCGGATGAACATTGTCCCGCTAGAATTACTGTTACCGGAATAAATCTTCCTTTTCTTCTGTTATGTCGTCGGTTTTTTCGCCGGGCTGGGCACTTTCCAGGAAGGATTCATAAATGGTTCCTTTGTCTGTTCCTTTAACCCGTGCGCCGGTTTTTTGATCAACCTTAACAAAAACAATTCCTTCCGGCGCGGGAAACGTTTCTACCGGGGTGTTCTGCAAAAATTTTTCCATGAAGTAAAGCCATATGGGCGCCGCCGCCCGCCCGCCTACCTCTTGCTTACCCAAAGAGATCTCCTGGTCAAAACCAACCCATACTCCGGTAATTATCGACGGAGTAAAACCGATAAACCAGGCATCGCGGACATCGTTTGTTGTTCCGGTTTTCCCGGCAATCGGGCGGCCGATACTTTTGACCCGACGGCCTGTACCGCTTTCCACAACATCCTGCATGACATAAGTTGTCATGAATGCGATGCGGGAATCAATAACTTGTTCTGATTGAATTTTGGTTTCTTCAAATACATTACCGGTGCGATCGACAATTTTTTTGATGAAATAGGGTGTAACTTTTTTGCCTCCATTGGCTAATACCCCGTAAGCGCGTACCAGTTCCTGCAGCGTTACTCCGGAAGTTCCCAAGGCCAGGGATAAGTTTCTGGTGAGCTGAGAGGTTATTCCCATATTCATGGCATAGGAAGCCGCGTAATCGATTCCGATGTCCTGCAAAATTTTGATCGTTACAACATTGCGGGATTGCACCAGGGCCGTTCTCATTGTTATGGGCCCCAAGAATTTTTCGTCAAAATTTTTCGGTTTCCAGAGACCGTCTTCTCTCGATACATCCTCAAAAACGATCGGAGAATCGACAAAACGCGTTGAAGGATTCATGCCTTTATCAAAGGCCGCCGTATAAATTAAAGGCTTGAAAGCGGATCCCGGTTGCCGGCGTGATTGCGTCGCGCGGTTAAATTCGCTCTTACTAAAATCGCGGCCGCCGACCATGGCCCGGATAGCGCCCGTATGCACATCCATAGAATACAGTGCGCCTTGCGCAAGCCCGCGTTCATGTTTTTCCCGGTCTTCCAATTCCGCCAAACCTTTTTCCACGGCATCACGGGCATCTCTTTGTGCGGATAAATTCAGGGTTGTATAAATAGAGAGCCCTTCTTTATAAAGGACATCCGCACCATATTTTTCCTGCACGTAACGGCGGACATGTTCTATGAAATAGGCGGCAACTTTGTCTTTTGGTTTTATCGAACGCAGTTTCAAAGGAGCAGCAATGGCCTGTTTCATCTCGGCTTCCGCAATGTAACCTTCTTCCATCATGCGCGTCAGAACGTAAATCTGCCGCTGCTTTGCTTTTTCATAGTGAAGAAAGGGAGAATATGTGCTCGGTGCCTTGGGCAGGCCTGCCAGCAGCGCTGCCTCCGGCAAAGTCAGGGCGTGGGCACTTTTACCAAAGTATCCGAGTGCCGCCGATTCAATTCCATATGTGCCATGTCCCAAATAAATCTGATTCAAATACAGATTGAGAATTTCCTCTTTAGTCAGATATTTGTCGATTTTGTAAGCAAGGATGGCTTCCTTGACTTTGCGCAGATATTTTTTTTCGGGCGAAAGATACATCATCTTGGCGACTTGCTGTGTTATGGTGCTGGCGCCCTGAACGATATGTCCTGCTTCGAAATTCTTGAGCACGGCGCGGGAAATGCTCTGAATATCAAAGCCCCGGTGTTGATAGAAACGGGAATCTTCGGCGGCAATGAAGGCCGAGGGAATGATCTTGGGTATATCATTAATCTTAACTACTTTTCTGTCTTCCAGATAAAATTCATCGATTAATTCGTTGTTGTCATCGTATACGCGTGAGGCAATACTGGGGCGGTAATCCTTCAGGGCGTCGATTCCGGGTAAATCCATCGTCAGGATATAATAGACGACAGCTCCGGTCACGGTAATGAATAAAGCAAGTACAAGTAAACCCAGAGCAAAAAAAGTACGCTTGGACGACTTCTTTTTTCCCCCTTTCGCTGTCGTTTCTTTCCGGCGTAAAGACATTACTTTACCAATTCTTCTTCTTTATTTGCGGCAGTAATTTTTTTCTTTTCGACAAATTTGGCCACAAATATACTTATTTCATATAGAAACATCAAAGGTATCGCCATTAATATCTGGCTCAAAGCATCGGGAGAAGGTGTCAAAATCGCGGCGGCAATAAAGATGACTAAAAAAGCGTAACGTCTTTGTTTGGATAACATTTTTGAATTGACTATCCCCAGTTTAGCGAGGAAAAACATAAAGACGGGTAATTCAAACGATAAACCAAACCCCAGTAAAAAGGTTACAAAGAGAGAAAGGTAATCACTAAAGGAAATCATCGCCTGCAGATATCTGTTGTTGAAGCTGACAAAAAATTCAAACGCCGGCGGCAAGGCAACAAAGTAACCGAACAGGATTCCGCCGACAAAAAGCAGGGAAGAAGACACCACAAAGGGAACAACATATTTTTTTTCATTAGGCATCAAGCCGGGCGCAATGAATTTCCATATTTGATAGAGAATGAAAGGGCTGGTAATGATTATGGACGCAAAAAAAGCTAATTTCATGTAAACAAAAAAAGCTTCAGTCAGACCTGTATATATCAGATAGCTGTTTTTCGGTAAGGCGTCGGTTAAAGGTCGGGTGACAATGGCGAAAATCCATTCCTTAAAATAGTAGCAGGCAAAAAAAACTATGCCGACGGCTATAAGCGAACGGGTAAGCCTTTTGCGTAATTCGATTAAATGGTCAGTCAGGGACATTTTTTCGTTTTCAATGTCTTCAGTATCTTCAGTGTTTTCCATAACTACCTGTTTTAATTAGCTCTTATTGGGATAGCGGACAGATATTTTTGAAAGGTTATGATTTCTTACCAGTCTCATCCGGCGCAACTGGTTTAGGTTCTTCCTGTTCAGTTTTTAATAAATGCGAATCCTTTAAACCTTCATCTTTGGGCTTGTCATCGCTTTGCATACTTTGTTTCAGATCATCGGTGATTCCGTCGGTAGCCTTACGGAATTCACTGAATCCCTTGCCTATAGTTTTGGCCAGATCGGGCAATTTTTTCGGACCGACAATAAGCAACGCAATGACAGCGATTATGATTAACTCCTGATACCCGATACCAAACATAAAATATAGACTCCTGAAAAATTTGAATAATTACCATATATTTCGATACATGCTTTTGTCAATAGTTTTTAAATAGATAAAATGTCTGCCCGAATAGGGTTTATTGCTGTTAAGGGAACAATCCTAAGGAAGGTGTTGGCCTAAAAAAAGTGCTTTCGGGAGAATTATTTGCTCGAGGAAGAAGCCTCACCCTTCGTTCCGAATACTGGAAAGAAGGGTGAGGTGTAATGTTTTTAGGAAACAAAACTCTCGTCGGCGATCTCCATTATGGACAGATCGTCACTCTTAATGGCTTTGACAACGGCGTCAATTTCCGGAAGGATGTGGAAGATAAAATACTTGGCAGCCGTGACCTTCCCGGCATAGAATGCCGCATCCTTGTCGGATTTGACAAGTTCCGCAAGTTTTAAGGGATCGGTGCAGAGGGCATCCAATTTTCCCTTGGCCACGCCGGCCTCCCAGAGGAGCAGCCAGGCCAGAACAACCTTCCCCATCATCATCAGGAAGGGATAGGCGTTTCCCACCGGCACCATGAACTTACCGCTCTTCCCGCAGGAAGCGAAGTACATGGCCAGATCGGCCAGAGCATTAATGCCGTTTTGGACTTCTGCCGCCATGTCCTTCAAAGCAGGATTGTCTTTGTAAAGGGCTACCGTAGCTCCCATTTCTCCGAGAAGATTCATGAAGTACAAACCTTTCTTCATGCCGAGCTTGCGTCCGACAAGGTCGAGGGCCTGAATTCCGTTGGTGCCTTCATACAGAGAGGCAATCTTTTCATCGCGCATGAACTGCTCTACGGGATACTCGGCGCAAAAGCCGTAACCGCCGTAAACCTGAATGGCCTGCTCGGTTACCTTGAAGCCGATGTCCGAACAATAGGCTTTGCAGATGGGCGTCAAAATCTCGAGGATGCCGTGATATTTGTCCTTCTGCGCTTCATCAGTTGCTGTTTCTGCGAGATCGACGCAATACGCGGTATAGTACATGAGCGCCCGCATGCCTTCGACCTGTGCTTTCATCCATAAAAGCATTCGGCGGACATCAGGGTGTGAAATGATCGGGACGCGGGGCGCGTCCGGGTTCTTCATCTCAAGGAGGGACGACCCTTGCAGCCGGTCTTTGGCATACTGAACGGCATGCATATAGGCGATGGAACCGCTGGCCAGTCCCTGGAGTCCCACACCGATACGGGCCTCGTTCATCATCAGGAACATGACTTTCAGCCCCTGACGTTCTTCTCCCAGAAGTTCGGCGTAGCACTCATTATTGTCGCCGAAATTGATCAGGCAGGTTGAGCTCCCGTGAAGGCCCATCTTGTGTTCTATGCTGTCAATCGTAAAATCGTTCCTCTTTCCGAGGCTTCCGTCTTCATTGACCAGATATTTGGGAACGAGGAAAATAGAGATGCCGCCGGTGCCGGCAGGGTCGCCTTCGATGCGGGCCAGAACGGGATGGATAATATTGGAAACCAAATCATGGTCACCGGAAGTGATGAACAGCTTCGTGCCCTGGATCTTGAATGTGCCGTCCGGCTGCCGGATGGCTTTCGTCTTGAGAGCGCCGACGTCCGAACCGGCCGAGGGCTCCGTCAGGCACATCGTTCCGCTCCATTCGCCGGTATTCATCCTCTCCATATATTTTTTCTTCTGCGCTTCCGTGCCGACGGCTTCAATGAGGTGTGAAGCTCCTTCAGTCAGACCGGGAAAAGCAACAAAGGCAAAATTATGCATGAACCAATCTTTGGCGGCGGTCGAAATAATGATAGGAAGTCCCTGTCCACCAACCTCCGGCGATTTGCTCATCCCCATCCAGCCACCTTCGCAGAAGAGCTTATAGGGTCTGCGGAAAACCTCGGGGACAATAACCTGTCCGTTTTCCAGCCGGCAACCTTCCTTGTCCGCTGCAGTCAGGGTGGGAAAGATCTCTTCCGTGGCGAACTTCTGTGCTTCATTGAGAATCATGTTGAACATGTCTTCTGAAAAATCGGCATATTCAGTTGCCTTGCAGATATTAGCTACATTCAGCAGCTCATAAAGAATAAATTTTTGATCCCTTTCATCTAAAATCAAACTTGCCATCTAAACTACCTCCTTTTTCCTGAATTATTTTTATTTAGTCGATGCGCCTGCCATCGATGTCATTTTTTATCATCCGTCACAACGGTAATGGACGTTATGAGCTCTGCTCAATACCCGGTAAACGCGGGAGGATGTAACACAAATCTTTTATTATCGAAAGAGAATACTTAATATAAGTCAATAAAAATACAGGAAGTATGGCTATATTTCGTTGGACAAGAATCAATATATTATCGATTGCTGATTAAAATGCCGGAGAAGTGAGCGAAATAAGAATAAATCATTCCAGGGGAAAATATTTCCCCGACTTCGCAGAAACTGAATTAATCATATTTTGCTCTTTAGAGTCATTTGTGATAAATCAGCGATAGTTTTTGGAGGAAAAAACTCAAAAGAGGGTGGCTTGTGTCCAGGAAAACAGGCATCGTCAAAGACAGTCGTTATTTGAAGCATTCTGCCGGTTTTGCCCATCCGGAAAGCCCCGAGCGGCTGGCGGCAATTTATGAAATGCTGGATAATCCCGGCATGTCCTGGAAGTTTACGGAAATTGAACCACGGGAAGCCACTCATGAAGAGATTGCGGCCATTCATTCTCCCTCTTACATTGATTATATTGCCGGCACTGCCGGCCAGGACTGTTTTATGCTTGATCCGGACACAGTCACCAGCCCGGAAACATATCGGACAGCCAAGCTGGCGGTAGGTGGTGTCTGCAACGCCATCAATAATGTTATTACCGGTGATGTGGATAATGCTTTTGCTTTTGTCCGCCCGCCCGGCCATCATGCCGAACATGATGCCGCCGCCGGTTTCTGCATTTTTAATAATGTTGCTATCGGGGCGATGCATGCCCTTTTAAAACACAACATGCAAAGGATCCTCGTTGTGGATTGGGATTTGCACCACGGCAATGGCACGCAGCATAGTTTTTACAATGACCCGCGGGTCTTGTATTTTTCTACTCACCAGTATCCATATTACCCGGGAACCGGCGGCATGGATGAAATTGGCCAAGGTGAAGGTAAAGGTTACACCGTTAATGTCCCATTGGGCGGCGGCGCCGGAGACAGTGAATATATTAAAATATTCCGCAGAATACTCGAACCGGTAGCTCTCGAGTTTAAGCCGGAATTAGTGCTGCTGTCAGCGGGCTTTGACATTTATTATCAGGATCCACTGGGCAGCATGCGCGTGACGCCGCAGGGATTTACGGCGCTGGCCCGCATTTTGCTGAATATCGCTGATAGCTGTTGCCAGGGGCGGTTTGTGGCTGCGCTGGAAGGCGGCTATCATGTTCAGGGATTGACAAAGTCAGTGAAAGCTGTTTTGGAAGAGATGCGAGATGAAACTCATTACTCAGAGGAGCAGCTTGCGGCTTCCGAGCGTAATGCCGATGACGAAATAAACCTTATAATCAGTCGTGTGGCCAGGACAATCGCCCCGTTCTGGAAGCTCGGTTAATATCATTGCCAATTTAATGATGATAACGCGGCGAAGCCAATAAAGGCAGCGTAGGAAATGGAATTGGTATGAGCCGTTTAGTAAAAATAACGTGGCCAAGCAAATACTGAAAACGGCATAAGGGGCCGTAACCGAATTATTACAGAATGTAATTTTAATGGTTATTTCGTAACGGCCCCTAAGAAGGAGAATTACTGATGATCAGCAAACAGGAAGTTGAATATGTAGCGCATCTGGCGCGCCTCGAAATTGATGATGCGCAGAAGGATAAATTTACCTCACAGTTGAATGATATTCTGCTTTATATTGATAAACTAAACGAGCTGGATACGACAGGTGTGGAGCCGATGAGTCATGCGATTGCCGTGACTAATGCGTTTCGTGAAGACAGGATTGTCGATTCCCTCGGCACGGAAAAATCACTGGCCAACGCTCCGGATGGACGCGGCGAATTTTTCCGTGTCCCCAAGGTAATTGAATAATATATTTACCAATTGTCATTTGGTAGGGGCGGTTCGCGAACAGCCCCTACTACAGGAAAGAAGGAAGATATGGAGTTAAACCAGTTAACCATTCATGAATTGCAGGAAAAAATAAAAAACGGTCAAACATCAGCAACGCAGGTTATCGAGTCCGTTTTTAACAGGATTGATGTTGTCGAAGAGCGAGTGCACTCGTATATTCGACTGATGAAAGATGAAGCGCTGGCTGCAGCAAAAAAAGCAGACGAAGATATTAAAAAAGGCGATATCAAACCTCTAACCGGCATTCCCGTCGCCCTGAAAGATATAGTATGCACAAAAAGTATTACCACCACCTGCGGCTCACATATTTTGCACAATTTTGTGCCGCCTTATGATGCGACTGTTGTGGAAAAACTGCGAGACGCTGGGGCTGTTTTTGTCGGTAAGGCCAATATGGACGAATTTGCCATGGGATCTTCCACGGAAACATCCTGTTTCGGGGTTACGCGCAATCCATGGGATCTCACAAGAATTCCCGGCGGTTCCAGCGGCGGCTCGGCAACAGCGGTGGCGGCTGATGAATGCATAGCTTCCATCGGCTCCGATACCGGCGGTTCGATCCGTCAGCCGGCGGCACTTTGCGGGGTTGTCGGCTTAAAACCGACGTATGGCCGCGTATCGCGTTTCGGGTTGATTGCTTTTGCCTCCTCACTGGATCAAATCGGCCCTTTCACCAAAGATGTCGAAGATTGTGCCATTATGATGAATGTTTTAGCCGGTTACGACCCGCGCGAATCCACATCGGTGCAGACGGAAGTTCCTGATTATAGGCAATTCGTAGGCAAAGGCATTGCAGGCTGGAAAATAGGTATTCCTAAAGAATATTTTATTGAAGGCATTGATCCCGAAGTTGCCGCCGCGATAAAAAAAGCTATTGCGGTAATTGAAAAATGCGGCGGCCAGTGTGTGGATATCTCTTTACCGCATACGGAATATTGTCTGGCCGTTTATTATATTATCGCTCCGGCGGAAGCGAGCTCCAACCTGGCGCGCTATGACGGTGTGAAATACGGATATCGCACTTCGGAAGCCCGGGATTTACTGGACATGTACAAGAAAACCCGGACGCAGGGATTCGGTACTGAAGTAAAAAGAAGAATAATGATTGGCACTTATGCTTTGTCCTCCGGGTATTATGATGCTTATTATAAAAAAGCATCGCAGGTACGCGCCTTGATCAAACATGATTTTGCCGAAGCATTGAAAAAATGCGATGTAATTCTTACGCCGACAACACCAACGCCGGCGTTTAAGATTGGTGAGAAGACCGATAACCCCTTGCAGATGTATCTTTCCGATCTTTTCACCATCTCTTCCAATCTTGCGGGAATTCCCGGGATATCGGTGCCCTGCGGTTTTACCGCTGCCGGTTTGCCTGTGGGAATGCAGTTTTTAGCCGGACATTTTGAAGAAGGAAAGCTTATTCAAATAGCCTCTGCCTATGAAAAGAACGCTAATATCGAAAAAAGGAGGCCGCAATTATAATGGAGTTTGAAACAGTAATCGGTCTGGAAGTCCATGCCCAACTTTTAACGAATACGAAAATATTCTGCAATTGCTCGACTAAATTCGGCGGAGCTCCCAACAGCCATGCCTGTCCGGTATGCCTCGGTATGCCCGGTGTGCTGCCGGTATTAAATAAGAAGGTTGTCGAGTTCGCCATGAAGATGTCTCTGGCCACAAATTGTATCATTAATAAATCCTGCAGCTTTGCGCGGAAAAATTATTTTTACCCCGATCTGCCCAAAGGTTATCAGATATCACAATATGCTTATCCTCTGTCGGAGCACGGGTATGTTTTTCTGGAAGTAGACGGAGCACAAAAGAAAATCGGTATTACCCGGATTCATATGGAGGAAGATGCCGGCAAGCTGATGCACGATGAACACAATCCCGTCAGTTATGTGGATTTGAACCGCGCCGGTGTGCCTCTCATTGAAATAGTCAGCGAGCCGGACATGCGCTCGCCGGAAGAAGCAGCCGATTATTTGAAGCGCCTGCACGAAATTCTGGTTTATCTGGAAATTTGCGACGGCAACATGGAAGAAGGATCTTTTCGCTGTGATGCCAATGTTTCGATCAGGCCTGTAGGACAAAAGGAATTCGGAACACGTTCCGAACTGAAAAACATGAATTCCTTTCGCAATGTGCAGCGCGCGCTGGAATATGAAGTCAAGCGCCAGCAATATATTGTGGAAAACGGCGGAAATATTGTGCAGGAAACACGCCTCTGGGATGACGCACAGGGGGTGACCAATTCCATGCGCAGCAAGGAAGAGGCTCATGATTACCGTTATTTCCCTGATCCTGATTTAGTGCCGATTATAGTGGATGACGCCTGGATAGAGGCAATCCGCAAAGAACTTCCCGAGCTGCCGCTGGCCAAACGGGAAAGATTTGTTAAAGATTATCAGATTCCGGCTTATGATGCCGGAGTGCTCACCGCCGATAAAGCGCTGTCCAATTATTATGAAGAAGTCGTCCGTCTTTGCCGCAGCCCCAAAGCAGCCAGTAACTGGGTGATGGGCGATGTCTTAAGATTCTTAAACGAAGAAAAGCGCGACATTCGCAATTGCCCGATAACGGCGGCAAGCTTAGCGGAAATGATCAGCCTCATCGAAGACGGTACCATCAGCGGCAAAATGGCTAAAGACATCGTCGAGAAAATGTATAAAACCGGCAGTGCCCCCAAGGCGATCATTGCCGAAAAGGGCATGGTGCAGATCACCGATGAAGGTGAACTTCTGAAAACAATTTCAGCAATAATGGCTGCCAACCCCAATCAGCTGGGGGATTACCGCGGCGGCAAAGATAAACTTTTCGGCTTTTTCGTCGGTCAGGTGATGAAAGCCACGCAAGGCAAGGCCAATCCGCAAATCGTTAATGAATTGCTCAAGAAGATGCTGGCCGGATGATGATTAGGACGGTTATCTGGAAAAACAATACCGTTGTTCTGATTGATCAAAATGCGCTGCCGCTGGCTGAGGTCTACATTACCTGCCACCGTTATCAAGAAGTGATTTCCGCCATCAAGGATTTAACTGTCCGGGGTGCCCCGGCCATCGGGGTGGCCGCTGCTATGGCGGCGGCACTGGGCGCAACGGCATTACCGGTATTGCCGCAGGAATTGTTCCGCCAAAAATTTAATAAAATTTGTGATGAAATCGCGCAGGCGCGTCCGACGGCACGCAATCTTTTCTGGGCACTCGAACGCATGCGAAAATGTCTGGCTGACTCAATAGGTTCCGGCCAAAAAAAATTAGTTCAGGAATTAGTCGCTGAAGCGCAAAGTATTTGCGCTGAAGATATTGCCAATAACCGGCAGATGGGAAAAAACGGCAGCGCGCTTATTGCCGACGGCGATAATATTCTGACCCACTGCAACGCGGGTGCGCTGGCGACGGCAGGTTACGGGACGGCACTCGGCGTTTTGCGGGCGGCGCATGAGCAAGGCAAAAAAATACATGTTTATGTGGACGAGACGAGACCTGTCCTGCAGGGAGCGCGCCTCACCGCATGGGAACTGAAAAAGGAAAAAATTCCCGCCACCTTGATTACGGACAATATGGCGGGGTTTCTCATGCAGCAAGGCAAGATCGACAAGATTATTGTCGGCGCCGACCGGATTACCGCCAATGGGGATATTGCCAATAAAATCGGCACCTATTCTTTAGCAGTGCTGGCCCGGGCGCATAACATTCCTTTTTATGTTGCAGCGCCTCTTTCCACAATAGACACTGCTTTGAAAACGGGCACAGCTATACCGATTGAGGAGAGATCCGGCACAGAAGTTACTTCCTTCCGGAAAGTACAAACGGCGCCTGCCGGCATGAAGGTTTATAATCCGGCTTTTGACATTACACCGGCGAAATTTTTATCCGCCATCATTACGGAAAAGGGAATTCTCCAAAAACCTTATCTTCAATCTATCCGATGTCTTATGAAGGGTCAATTCGCCCGATGAAATTATTTCTTTTTGATTTTGATGGTGTGTTGGTGGAGTCAATGGATATCTATGAAAAGGCGGTTAGTCTCTCTCTTTCCAGAATCAACAAGCCGCTGACAAGAGGTCGGGAAGAATTCCTGGAATTATTTGAGGGAAACTTTTACGAATCCCTGACCAAAAGAGGCGTGGATTTAAAGGAATTTAGGGAAGTTTCCAGCGGCCTGCTGGCTCAGGTGGATTACAATGGGATGCAGCCGGTTGCGGCCATGATAGCCGTGGTTGAAGAATTGCAGAAAGATAATATTCTGCTGGTGATCTCTTCCAATGATTCTCAAACTATTCAGACGGCACTGCAACAATTTAAATTTCACGGTTATTTTCAGGAAGTGCTCGGTTCGGATTTTCTGCTCAGCAAAAAAGATAAGATACATTATGCAGCCGGCAAATATCAAATTGCAACCGAAGACATTTATTACATTGGTGATACAACCGGCGATATTCGGGAAGGCCGGGCCGCCGGAGTAAAAACTGTCGGTGTCACCTGGGGCTGGCACAGTAAAGAAAAAATGGCGCAGGCCGGGCCGGATTATCTCTTTGATCAGCCGAAAGAGTTATTGCAGTTAAAACAATGAGATTAAATATGACACAGGGTTGCAGCAGACTTAAAATCATTTCCGCTGTTCTTTTCTTTCCGCTGCGCTCATATCTTGAGCGGCTGGGAATTCGCTATGATCTTTCCTCCATTACCAATACCTATTATCGGGAGAAATTTGACAGTGTTCCTGCTGCCCAAAAGGCGGTAATCCTCCCCCATTGCCTGATCGGCGATAAATGCCCGGCCCGTTTTTCCAAAGAGGAGGGAATTCTTTGCACCAAATGCAAAAAATGCGGTTGTGGCGAAATCCGCGTCCTTGCCGAAGAGCAGGGGTGGCAATTCTACATCACACCCAGCACAGGATTCACAAAACGGCTTGTGCAGAGAAAAACGATCAGAGCTGCCGTCGGGGCGGCCTGCGGTTTCGAAATCGAAAAAGGCATCCGGTCCACACCGATCAACACGAAAGGTGTTCAACTGAAACAAGATAAAGTGATTCCCCAGTTCATCCTGACGGCACGGTATGACTGCCTGAACAATGATATTGATTGGGAGCAGCTGAAAAGAATCATCCGGGGTGCAAGGGCGGCTGTCGAAGCAGAACAATAACGGCTTGCTCAGACTCATTCTTGCCAGGCGGTGTCTTGTAAATTCTTGCCTCGGTTATTAACTGCATCTACTGCCGTTTATCTGTAAACTTTCATCAGAAAGGACGCCTTCAACCGTATCAGGTCGTTTCCTCCTCGACATTCTCCGCAGCCGCCGGAGGGGCGCTGTCGGCTTTCATTCCGCAGGCTTTCCTCACAAGAGCGGAAATCGCCTCCAACCAACGCTCCACGGTGAGATAAACGACGGGAATCAAAACCAAGGTAAAGAACATCGAACTGGACAGCCCCCCGATGAGAGTCCAGGCCAGCCCTTCTTTCCATTCGGCGCCGGCGCCGCTGGTCAAGGCCATGGGGATCATCCCGCACACCATCGAGACCGTCGTCATGACGATAGGCCGCAGGCGCGATTGACCGGCTTCGAGCAGGGCTTGCGTCGTACCCAATCCCCGTTCCTTCTTCATCTGGTTGGTCCTGTCGACAAGGAGGATGGCATTTTTGGCCACGAGACCCATGAGCATGATCATGGCCAGCAGAGTGAAGATGTTGATGGAATTCATCGTCAGGGCCAGAGCCAGCAATGCCCCGACGAGGGCCACGGGCAGGGAAAACAGGACGATAAAGGGATAGAAGTAGGAGTCGTAGAGGGCAACCATGATCAGGTAGACGAACAGGAATGCCGCCAGTCCAGCCATTCCCAGAGTATGGAAGGACTTGCCCTTTTCCTCCAACTCGCCGACATAGCCGAATTTGATCCCCGCAGGCAGCTTGATCTTGGCGATCTTTTCCTCAAATTCCTCGGCGATCGTTCCGCTCGGCCGGCCAATGGCCTGAGACTTCACGATCAGGGCGTTGTTGCGGTCACGTCGTTCAAGATTGCTCGGCCCCGTTGTGCTCATGATACGGGCAAACTGCTTCAGCTCTATCTGCTCTCCCCGGAGATTTGTGAAGATCAGGTTTCCCAGGTCCGCAGTTCTATTGCGGTCCTTTTCATCGAGAAGGACGCGAATATTGTAATCCGTTGTGCCGTCCCGTAATTTCGTCGAGTCGTCGCCGTGCAGCGCTGTCCGAAGCGTCGCCCCGACTTCGGCGATTGTCAGTCCGTAGGCGGCCATTTTCTGGCGGTCGATATCGACCCGGATCTCCGGCTTGTTATCATCGGATGACAGGCGAACATCGGCTGTACCGGGAATCGTCTCCAGGATGTCCTTGATTTTATTGGCGGCCAGGCGGACATCAGCAAGTGATGTCCCGCTGACGCTGATCTGGATCGGCGTCATATTGGCGGAGCCGAGGATGCTTATGGGATTGATGTAAACCTTGACACCGGGGATATTCCGCACCTGCTCCTTGATGACCTGCCCGATGGTCTCGCTCGAGCGCTCCCTCTCCTTCAAAGGAACAAGGACCACGTTCAGTTCGGAGACATAACTGTTCGTCACCCCGATGGCGCCGTCCGTCGCCGACCCGACAATCGTGAAGACCTTCTGGACCTCGGGAATCCCGGAGATAATCTTTTCCACCTGCTGGGTGACGTAGTTCGTGTTCTGTAGCGTCGATGAGGACGGCAACTGGACAACAACGGACAGTTCCCCCCGGTCCGGCTGCGGCACAAACTCCGACCCGATGAATCCCAGGGGAACCAGGGACAGGGAGGCCACAAGCATCGTCAGGACAGCGAGGGCAACCTTACCTCTGTTGCGGAGACTCCAGACAAGTACCTTCAGATACTTCTCCGTAATCCGGTCGAAAAGCGCCTCGAACCAAAGGCCGAATCTCCCCAGCAGTGTGCCCTTCGTCAGTTCCTCATAGCGGGTAAAACGTGAGGCCAGAAGGGGCGTGATCGTGAAGCAGACAAAAAGCGACAGTAGCGTGGAGATCACGATGACCATGGCAAAACTGCGGAGGATGTTGCCGATCGTCCCGGTTACGAGGGAAAGGGGGAGGAAGACGACGACATCGACGAGGGTTATCGACAGGGCGGCAAAGCCGATTTCATTCCGGCCCACCAAGGCGGCGGTGCGCTGGTCTTTCCCCTTTTCGAGGTGCTTGTAGATGTTCTCCAGGACGACTATGGAATCGTCGACGAGAATCCCGATAACCAGGGACATGGCGAGGAGGGTCATCAGGTTCAGGGAAAAGTTAAAAAGATACATCCCGATGAAGATGGAAACCAGCGAGGTCGGAATAGAGATCATGACGATCAGGGAGTTCCGGATGCTGTGGAGGAAAACGAGCATGACCAGCGCGACGAGGATAATAGCCAGCATCAGGTCTTTCTTGACGGCTTGGGCCGAATCAAGGGTAAAACGCGAGCCATCCTGGGCAACATCGAACTTGACGTTGAACCGTCCATAGTCCTTTTCCATCGCCGCGAGTTCTTCCCGGACGAGGCGGCTGACATCCACCGTATTGGCATCGCCCTGCTTGTAGACATTGATGCCTATGGCGGGCTTGCCGTTGATCCGGTTGATCGTGGTGTATTCCTTCTGCCCGTCCACGACCTCCGCAATATCGCCGAGTTTAATCTCGCCGCCGCCGCGTGTCCTGGCGATAACCAGTTTACGCAGATCATCGATGGAACCGATCTTTCCGGCGATCTTGACGACGAACTGCCCGTCCTTGTCCTTGATGTTGCCCGTGGGAAACTCAAGACTGGAGCTCTTGATGATCTGCGTCACCTGAATGAGCGACAGGCCGAAGGCACGTAGTTTTTGCGAATCGATGTTGACCTTGATCTCCCGCTCATCGCCGCCTAAAAGGACGATCTGCCCGACACCCGTCGTCTTGGCAATACGCGGCTGAATGTGGTCTTTGATGAACTGGTAAAATTCTTTGGAGGGCTTGTTGCTGGTTACGCCCAGGCGCAGGACGGGGATGTCGTCAAAGGCCAGTTTCGAGACCGTGGGCCGCTTGCTGTCGTCGGGCAAACGATGGACGGCCTCGTTGATCTTACGCTGGGCCTCCTGGACGGCGTCGTCGGGATTGACGGCCTGGGTGAACTCGACAACGACCATCGACATGCCCTCACTGGAAAAGGCGTGGACCGTCACGACCTTGTCCAGGCCGGAAACGGCGTCCTCGATGACCTTCGTCACGGACTCTTCGACCTCGCTGGGTGAAGCCCCCGGATAGAAGGTGTTAACCGTAACCACCGGCGGGGCGAGCTTGGGCAGGAGCTCATAGCGGAGCTGGAAATAGCTGAACAGTCCCAGGACGGTCAGGACGGAAAAAATCACAACGACCAGGGTCGGTCGCTTGATGGATAATTCGGTCAGAGTCATATATTCATCCTCCCGCCTATTTTACGATACTGACGGCAAATCTGTCTTTGAGGTTGTTGTGCCCCGTCACGACAACGTTTTCCCCCGCCTGCAACCCTGCCAGGACCTGGATATTCGTTCCGATCTCCGAACCGGTAGTGATCTCGCGGAGCCTTGCCGTACCGTTTTCGACGACATAGACCTGGGGGCTCTTTATGCTGCCCAGGATGGACTCCCGGGGAATAACCATCGCCTCCTTGTCATCGAAGCCGCGAAAGGCGATGCGGCCGAACATCCCGGCCTTCAGGGGATGTTTGGAATTGTTGGGCAGACTGATCTCCACCGGATAGGTGTGGAGCTGATCGGCCTTGTCGCTAATCGAGGTAATCCGGCCTTTGTAGACGACACCGGGGTAAACCTCCGTCGTTACGGACACCTCGTCATTGATCCGGAGCCGAAAGGCGTCGAGTTCACTTACACTCAAGCGGACTTTCATTTTTGATATATCGACGACATTAGCGATTACGGCCCCCGGCTGGACCATGGAACCTTTATCCACAAGGCGTGCCGTGATAACGCCGGAGATGGGGGATTTGATCGTCGTGTCTGTATAGGTACGGCGGGCGACGACGAGTTGCGAATCGGCCATTTTGCAGGCCAGCTGGGCCTGGTCGAGCTGGACAGTGGAAATGCTATTCTTGGCATGGAGGTTTTCCATCCGCTCCAGGTTGCGTTTGGCATTCTGATAGTTGACTTCGGCGGTGATGAAATTGGCGTGCTTGAGCTCGTCATCGACCTGGACGATGGGTGATCCTGCGGCCCTGTAGTCACCGATGCCGGCAAAGATCTTCGTCACCCGCCCCTGTGTCTCCGAAACGACAGCGGCATCGTTGTTTGCCATGATAGTGCCGACCAGGGACAGCTGGCTGCCTATTTTTTCCAGGCGGACCGTCGCTATGGTAACGGGTATGGCTGTGATGCTCTGGATCTTTGTCTTGGCTTCGCTTTTGGTCTTGTTGTTCATCAACATTACCGTCACTACCACCAGGAATACTATCAAAGCGAGGGCGGCAATCGTTCTTGTTCTCATTTTTTATTCCTTTAATAAGTATTTTTCTGCCGTCTGTCTTATAGCGCGACAACGATTCCTGCATTATACCACACTGGAAAAACCAGGTTCATCCGGTTCCAGCGTACTTTTTAAAAAAACAAAATGAGACGCGACTGGACGCTCGCTTTCACCTGCAATATCTCCAGCCTCATCATAATCAAAAATCAATTCGCTTATTTTTTTATAATCCATTGGCGCTTGTATGCCGCTATTAATTTAATTGATTCCGGGCTTAAAAACGCTCTGTTTTTTTTGAATTGAATATGCGCTCTTTTTTTTAATTCTGGCGTATCATAATCTCTGAGCTTAGGTTCGAAGCCAGTCGAGTAAAACTTATCCATATAAGCAAGCTCTTTTGTAATTAGATGCGTGTTAAGTAAATGGTAGTTGCACTCGAGGAGAATATTTAGCATGACTAGATTTGCTTTAACATTATTTTGTTCGTCTTTGCTTTTGAGATCTATTGAATCTTGCATAGAATTTTTTGTTGCATGAGAATGCTCACATATTAAGGCCCAAAATTCATAGAATGGTTTTGTGTCCGGAGATTCAATCTTTTTTAGTATTGAATTTGCAAAGTAAACTGTTTGTCCAGAATCCCATTTTTTCATTACGTGGTCGTTTTCACAAATGTGACAGAATTTTGAGATCATTAAAGATTCAAATGTGCAGCGCAGGAGAGGGCGTGCTGATTCATAGAATCCTGATAGAGTTAATTTCATTGCTGAGAAAACATGGAAAAAATTTCTATGAAATAAAGAAAACATTAAAGGCGTTAACTCACGATGCCCCTTTCTGAAGGGCATACCAGGGGCAATCCACCAGCCAACAAACTTAGCCGCAATTTTACACTGAATGTCCAACAGTTCACGTATTCCCTCTATTGAGGGATAATTGATTCTTGAAAATAGCTCTGCATTTTTCTCGGATAAATCGTCAAATTTTGAAGATAATGATACTGTGTCCTGACTGTACATGTTAACCTTTTATTCTTTCATGGCGAACAATTAATATACCTGCCGGGTATTTTACAAAATTTCGTGCAATCCTACTTCATTCCATAAAAAATAAAAAGATAAAATACATCATTAAATCAAGATATTTGAATTTTCTTCACCGGGTATTTCGTGTTAATACCAAGTTGCGTTCAAAAGATAACGCGGCGGCAGTGAAACTCCAATTTCGAAAGCGAAGCGTGGCGAAATTGGTAAGTTGAACTATCCTGCGCCAGTTGTGGCAAGGAGGAGGCTCCGCAGGCGGATAACCTGATAACCTGAAGGTTACTCGAGGTCACGCGTTGTACATGCGTTGAGGAAGCCGACGACCCCGGCCTGCGAGACTGTGTCGTAATTACTTTTTGGTCATTCCGGGCAAGCGAAGCGCGACGAAGAGCCTGCCCCGTACTCGATACGGGGGAATCCAGTATTTTAATCAAATGTTCTGGTTCCCGACTTTCGAGACTGTGTCGCAATTGACAGATGCTGATTGCAGTCTATTCGTATTGTCCCCCGCTGGCGGGGGCAAGGGGGTGGATGTTTTTTAAGTGGCTGTAATATTAATAAGTTACACATTGGCACTCCTTGGTCCACCTCCGTCACCTCGTGACACCTCCGCCAGCGGAGGACACGAAATGGCAATTTATC
>JANYAY010000107.1 GCA_025361065.1 Deltaproteobacteria bacterium | reverse complement strand
CGAGATGAACGGTCGTGATCTGGCCAGGAACATACTGTCGCTTTATCCGGACATCAAACGCCTTTTCATGTCTGGCTACACGGCCAACGTCATTGCCCACCAGGGAATTCTGGACAAGGGCGTTCATTTCATTCAGAAGCCTTTTACGGTGAGCAGTCTGGCCGCTAAAGTGCGGGAGGCTCTGGGGTCGTGACTATTGCCTGTTTCCCGGCGGAACTTCCCAGTATTTAACAAACGAGCAAGCAATATCTAGTCAAATATTTTTTCTCTTGGGCGGAATCCTCACTATTCTTTCGCCTTCTATCATCGATATAGCGTTTTGCGGGCAGAAATGCGCGCACACCCCGCATCCGATGCAGAGATTTTCCTTTCTGCGGGCTTTTTTATCGTCGTTTAAATAAGCCGCGTAAGTATGGCATACCTTCACACACTTACCACACCCGATGCAGAGATCGTCGTTAACCACTGATAAAAAATTTGTCGCGTTAGCCATGGGAGCGATCATGTTATCGACTCCGTTGGCGCAGCAACACCGGCAACAGTTGCAAATACTTGTTTCATCCTTGCTGGTATCGAAATTTGGATGATAGGCCTTATGCACAAGCCCGGCTTCCTCTGCCCGCTTTAAAACCATCAATGCTTCATCTTTTGTGATCATCCTGGAAAAGCCCTGCTCCGAAGTAAATTTTGCCGATTTACCAAAAGTGAAGCATGTTTCCCGGTCGTCAGTCTGTTGGCAGGGAGAACCGGCTAAATCTTTATAATGACGGCAGAAACAGTGACCCAGAGCAATCTCGTCAAATTTCGCAATCAGTTCCTCAACTTTTTGAGAAGGCACAATTCTGTCTTTTGCTGTTCCCAGTTCCTTGTTTATTATTATTTTAACAGGTTCATTTTTCGGTTTGTTTTCCAGAACCGTTACGGTTCTGTCTATAGGTGGAGCGGTCATCAGAAGAGGAATTATCGAATCATAATTTTCCTGAAGCATGCTGTTCAAATCACCAAACAGCTTATTAAATAATGAACATATCTCTTTATTCCGTTCAGTGTACTCTAATTTGCCCATGAATTTGTATTCAAATGTTCCGACATTCAACAACGGCAGCAAGCGAAATACCATAATCCCCTTGCTGTTGGGTTGATTGAATATAACGCCCCTGCCCGCCAGATCATGGACCTTTTTATTGATTTCTTCTTCCGATAATCCGCTCGACAGCTTTAACTGTTCCATTGTCTGTGATTTCTGATTATTGAAAGAAGTAATAAAATCTACCTCGTCTTCCATTATAAAATATTTTAAAAGTTTGATCAGAGTATCGTTAACGGGAACAGGTGTTCCTCCGGCTTTGCTTATAATTTCACCGGCTTTTTTGTATTTTTCATCAATATTCATATTTACTCCCCCTGTTATTATTGAAAATAATTAGATAAAAATCAGTTCCGGCCATTGGAACCAAATCTTCTATATCCGGCAGTCAATTTGTTCGATAATGTTTCGCTTTTGATGACGTGCAGTATAGGGGGGCTGTTTTTGCTTGTCAATAAATATATTCTAAAGAATAGCACGAGGCTGGCAGTCATATGTTTCAGTCCACGATGCCCAGCAGAATACCATCAAGAAATAGTTGATGATTACGGACAGAAACCAGAAAATTACAGAATCTTGACTTAATCTGTGGTAAAAGTATCCGGGAGTGCCGAGCCTGATATGGGTTAATCTGATTTGATTCCGGAGGTAGCTAAAAAGCGCAATGTCATCGAGAAGTATGCAACACAAATAGTTGATCTTACCTTTACAGATGTTCTGAGAAATAGCGGAAGGATTCAAATCCGTGGATTGGGGAGCATAATTGCAGGGAAATATGGTGCTTATACCGGAAGGAGCCAGAGACAGGAAATAGGGTCGCTGTGAAACCGGGGAAGTTAACCTTTTTGAAGGTAGGGAGAAAATCGAAAAAGTGAAGCGGCTGAATTTTATCTTATCCATAATAATCATCATCACAGCGGTAATCTTATGCCAGCAAATTATTTACAATTCAATTGCCAATCAAAAGAACAAAATTGATTATGCTGAACTCAACTATGTTAAATACGGTCTTTTAAGTGTCGTAGAATGGAAACAGCAAATTACCGAAATTCTCGACATTGAGATCAATAAGCTTTATTTTTCCGGGACGAATAAGCGGGAACTAAAAAAGAAAATTAAGGTTCTTTTGAGTACACTTATTGATGAAGTCGATAAGAAAATCAGGGAAGAGAACTCGAAATCCACGAAGGGTCGGGTCAAACAATCCTTTATAAATATTTTTATCAGTCTGGAGGATATTAAAGAAGGGATTCCTCAATATGCGGATGCCATCATTTATGAAATGACGAATTCGCAAACAACGGGTCGGATGAAGATCATCCTGAAACAGCAGCTGGAGAAATATTCTAAAAAAACCTTCGATACGCCGGATACATCTGACTTGAACCGTATCCTTCTTCGGACAAATTCTAAGGATATTGAAAGTGCGAAGATCAAGCTCCAAAACGCAATTGCGGTTAAGCAAAACCTGATCTTCTGGGAGTCTATTTTGTTGATTATTCTTTCTGTCATCCTTTTTGCTTCGTCCGGTTTCCGGAGGCAGCCTCTGACTCCCTCCCGTTATATATTCCTCGTTTTGTCTCTTATCTTGCTGCTGATTGTCGGTGTAATCACGCCCATGATTGATATAGAAGCAAAAATTTCGCAGATGAGTTTTATATTGATGGGGCACCCCATACATTTTGCCCAACAGGTACTGTATTTTCAGAGTAAAAGCATTCTGGATGTGTTTTGGATCATGATGAATCATAATGATATGCAGATGAAATTTGTCGGTCTGTTGCTGGTTACCTTCAGTATCGTGTTTCCACTGTTAAAAATAATCTCATCGGCTGGATATTATTACAATTTCCATAATGCAAGGAATAACCCGATAATAAAGTTTTTTGTCTTAAAATCCGGGAAATGGTCCATGGCTGATGTCCTGGTGATTGCTATTTTTATGGCTTATATCGGATTCAACGGGATTATTACGAACCAGTTAGATCAATTAAACTCGGCAAGCCCGGAATTGGTTATCTTAACGACAAACGGGACTTCCCTTCAGCCAGGGTATTACATTTTCCTGACATACACCCTCCTGGCATTATTTTTGTCAGGATTTCTGACTAGAGAACCTCAGGATTCCAGGTTTAAGAATCCATAGTTTGAGGGTTGGTCAGGTTACTAAGAGGAGTCAGACTTCATTGTCCGACCATCACCGTATCCATCAATATATTGATGTTCCACTAAATATTGAGGTCAAATATATCACTTCCCGCTCCTCTCTGCTCCACCCCTCTGAATCTAATAATATGTTATGAATCGACATTTACGGATATTTACGGATATCCTGATTTATTTGGTTGTTGGCAGGCGATTTGCAATTACTTTATTTTAAATCATGTTTTTAAAAGAGAGGAGAAACGTTTTATGGGAATTATCCTGATTGTCATCCTGGTCCTCATACTCGTCGGCGCACTACCCACATGGCCCCACAGTAAGTCCTGGGGACCTTATCCCAGCGGCGGAATCGGATTGATCCTGATCATTGTGATCATTTTGTTATTGCTGGGGAGAATCTGAAAAGGTGCCGCTGCACCACACCCGCTTAAGGAGAAACAAATGAAAAAATGGGGTAAAAGTGTCATGGCAGCTATAGCAGTGATCGCACTGATTGTGGGGTTATCCTGCTGCCAGAAAAATGATGGTCCGGCGGAGCGTGCCGGAAAGAAAATCGATCAGACAGTGGAAAAAGCCGGGCAGCAGGTGGAAAAGGCTGGTGATAAAATCGGAGACGCCACTAAAAAATAGTTTTGCTTTAGCGCAGATTCAATCTGCCGGTTACTGCTATATCTAATGTTTTTGGAAAATAGAGACTGTCTGAGCACTGCGAGGTAAAATGAAATTGCCACAGTAGTTCAGCGCTCATTTTAGTGTTGATCCTTTTGTCCGGCGGAGGCATGTGTTGCTATTGATGCAGTCGACGGTAGGTGTCACTCCGCATATTAGTCTGCGGCAAAAATTCATGATAATTTGAATAGCAGAATGAAAGGAAAAACCAATGAACAGTTGGAAAATATTTCGCCATCAGGAAGGAAAAATTGGTTATATCCTGCTGTGGCTGATAGGTGTTCCAATTCCTGTTTTGCTTCTGATATACCTTGTGCGCGGCTGCACGTGATAGAGCTAAAAGGCTGAAGGCAAAAAAATTGGTTCATGAACATGCGATGGGTTTATCTCCTTGAAAGTCTGGAGCGGCGAATAAATACGTATAAAGCTCAGGAAGTGTAAAATGCAAAGGAATCTTCAAAAACAACCGCAGGTAAAGATACTCCCCGCCTTCAGCGTCAACGAGAATCTTCGGTTGCGGGAAGCCGACAGCGAGGATATTGCGAAATTGGTCCGGGTCATCTTGTCGCAAAAGGTCGATGTAGATAATGATGTAACAATAACGCTTGTGGAAAAAAACCTGAAGATTATAGCAGACATGGTCCTCATGAAGGAAGCCTTGACTTATCTTGTGAGAAATTTAATGGATGCAATACCCGGTTGCAACAGGCTCTCACCGACGAACAATCAAGTAAATTTTGAAATGGAATCTCTCCTCAAGAGCGACGACTCTGTTATCGGCGCATGTGCTTTCATTCCCCTTACAGCCGCCGATAGTGTTGGTGAGAAGATAAAGGAGAAAATACTTAAGCCCTACTTCAACACAAAAAAGTATGGTAATGATCTGTGCCTCGCCACAGCTTACCGTATTATCTCGAAGCCTAATGAGCGCATAAAAGTAAAGAGCCGGCTAGAACACAGTGCCGAAGTAAACATGTATCTGCCATTGACCAAGTTGGAAATATTGAATGTGATGTCAATACCGGTGGGGTAGACTTTTGTAAGCAGTTTTATGATTCAGGATATCCCAATCACGATGGTATAAATCATAATCAAACCTAAATAAATCATTACGGAGGGGTCATGATCAAAAAAATACTGGTATCTATTGATGGTTCAAAAACTGCTCAGAAAGCCTTGGAATATACGTTAGATCTTGCAAAACAGACAGGATCGTCAATTATATTATTGAGTGTGATAGATAAAAGTCCTTTTTATGGCGAACCAATTATCCCCTCAAAATCAACCCCGACTCATCTTCTGGAAAATTTAGAAGATTACCTTCAACAGACTGCCGATGCCTATCTTACAAAAGCTGAAGAATTATGTGCGTCGAAAAGGGTTGAGTCACGGAAGATTGTCCAGGCGGGACACCCGGTCGAAGAAATCATTAAAGCGGCAAAGGCCTCGAAAGTTGACCTCATCGTATTGGGCTCTCACGGGAAAAGTGCATTAGGGGCTGTACTTCTTGGTAGTGTAACTATCGGAGTAATGCACATGGAGAAAAAAATTCCGGTTCTGGTAGTGAGACGATGAAGCGAAATTCAAAAACGCTTTAAAGAAGCATTTAGGAAGAATTGCCTATGCCCGCATGCGCAGGCGCGTTTCATTCCAGAGGATAAGATCATGGCTTATGACGACGATATAGAAACATGGACACGAGATGACGGGAAAAAATTAACACTTCGCCATATCGCGCCTGGCGATGCTGTTAAAGAACAAGCGTTCATTCGTAAACTTTCCTCTGAGTCTCGCTATCTCCGCTTTCATGGCACAATTAAAGAACTCGATAAGAAGGATTTGGCCAAGTTTACGAATCCCGATCCGCTCAATGCCGAAGCCCTGATTATTCTGTATAAAGGAGAAATAAATGAAGAAGAAGTCGGCGTTGCTCGATTCGTAATTGATCCAGATATTATGAGTTGCGAGTTTGCGATTGTTGTTGCTGACGAATGGCAAAAGCATGGTCTCGGGTCGAAACTGATGAAAGCATTGATAAGACATGCTCAATCGCGCGGGATAAAAAGAATCCATGGTTCCGTACTCGAAAATAACTCTGGTATGCGTCAGTTCGTCAAAGGGCTGGGTTTTGCGGAAACTATCGTTCCTGATGACCATACAGTTCTGCTGGTTACAAAAAAAATCTGAGGAATCAGTCAGGCGAAATTTGATCACTTCTTTTTATTTTAGCAATTGTCCAAAACTATACTGGAGATGACAGCAGCCACGTTTGTTTCCGGTAATTATTTTTTCTTTTTTGCCTTTATGGGCTGCTTTTTTGTTAAAATAAAACCCCCTAAAGTTTGTGCTTTAAGGGGGTTTTTATTCTATATATCAACAGATCATGAAATTATGGAGCTTACACATCATTCCTTTGTTTCCAGGCTTCCTGATAGAGACGCATGACACAGAGGAAAAGGGCCAGAAAGAACAAACCC
>JANYAY010000102.1 GCA_025361065.1 Deltaproteobacteria bacterium | reverse complement strand
TTCCTGTTTTCCACACATCATCAACCTCGATTAAAATCCAAGACTTTAATCTGTAATAAATAGAATTCCCACTCGGCAATAAAATTACTGGTTTTTCATTGACATACGAGACTGGTTTTATTATAGTCGCAGCATCAAAAGTTGATACAATATTTCCACGTTTCTACATTATAATTTTTCAAAACATATATAAATAATCAATTCAGACAAGGAGGATTGGATTTATGCACAAACTGAAGGTTGCTTCGCTATGCCTGATCCTGCTATTTGTTTCTGGTTGTGCAACGCCCGCCGGATATAGGCCGGAGCAGGTAGAAGCGCCGGCAACAAAAATGCAGCAGACCAAAGCTCAACAGACTACTTCACTACCATCAACAAAAAGATATAAACAGAAAATTGCAATCATACGCTTCACAAACGAGACCAACTACGGCAAAGCTTTGATGACAGACAACGACTTCGATCGCTTAGGAAAACAGGCATCGGATATGCTCGCAAGTCGATTGGTCAAGTCTGGTAATTTCATGGTTTTTGAGCGTTCTGACATCAAAAAAATTCAACAGGAGCAAACCATATCCGGCGGTGGGCTTGTTGGCGTAGATACCGTTATTGTCGGCTCCGTAACAGAGTTTGGCCGTTCAATAGCAGGCAAAACGGGGTTCATGAGTTCTACAAAGGTACAGACAGCGAAAGCCAAGGTTGAAATCCGACTTGTTGACATCAAAACGGGACAGGCGTTTTTCTCAGCCTTTGGCGCAGGAGAAGCAAATACGGAATCCGGCGAGATCGCAGGATACGGCAGTAGAGCAGCATACGATGCGACATTGAATGACAGGGCCATAGCAGCCGCAATTACCGATGTTATAGATAAGCTTGTCTCCACCCTTGAAGAAAAAGCTTGGCGTACGGACATCCTCGAAGTCGAGAAGGGCCAAGTCTTTATCAGTGGCGGGGCACGCCAAGGCATCAAGGTGGGTGACACTCTCAAAGTCATATCTCCCGGACAAAAAGTAAAGAGTAAACAAACTGGAATGGAGATCATCCTTCCGGGTAAACAGGTCGCAACAATCAGAGTAATATCCTTCTTCGGTGACAACGAAAACAACGAAGGGTCGATTTGTGAAATCGTTTCCGGATCAATTGATCCGTCTTCAGCCGCAAAACTTTATGTAGAAGAGGTGAAAATATGAAAAAATTCATCATTTTTTCTTCCCTAGTAGTTGTTTTCGCTCTATGCTGTTGTACTATGCCTACAACCACAGTCCGAACAGTCGACGACAGACCAACTTTGGCTTTCAAAGGGGCACCAGAAGGCGCTCTCCTTTATATTGACGGTCTTAACATGGGTCCTGCGGGCCAGTATGACGGCGAGACGAAGGTTCTGACAATTGAGCCGGGAACACACACAGTTCGTATTACGGTCAATAATGAAGCAATTTATGAACAGCGGGTCTTTGTGGAGAGTTCATTGAAAACTATTACTATCAAATAGGAGACGGCATGACATCGGCAATTAAATACCTATGTGTTCTCTTTTTACTTTTTTCTTTAATAGGCTGCGTAGCTCACGGCCGTTATAATTGGTGTAGTTACGATACCAAAATGTATAAGCATTATAAGAACCCGGCTGAAAAAGAAGAATTCGTTCAGGCATTAAAAGAAATTCTGGATGATGCTGAGCCAGAAGGGAAAGTGCCGCCGGGTATTTATGCAGAATATGGCTTTGTAATGTATGAACAGGGAAACAATCAGCAGGCTGTTCTCTACTTTCAGAAGGAAGCAAATAAATGGCCTGAGTCTCGGGCCTTTATGGCCAAATTGATTGCCATAACCAATAACAGGGCAAAGAATCAAAAGGAGAACATACAACTACCGATCGGCCCGGAAGTCGATGCCGTGAAAAATGTACCAAACCCGTCAATGGAGGTGTCCAAATGAAACGAATACCCTTATCGTTGCTATTGTTAACCTTCCTAGCATTCTCTGGATGCGCCCATAGAGCGGACTTAAATAAACAGGAGAAATTTCTGGCGGCTTCACCCCGTTCCATCCTGATTGTACCTGTGGTCAATAATAGTGTTGATATTACAGCTGCTGATTACTTACTTTCCACATTAACCATCCCTCTCGCAGAACGCGGCTACTATGTTTTCCCGATAAACGCAGTAAAAAGAGTGCTTGAAGATGATGGCCTGGCAGATAGTGCGTTGGTGCATTCCGCTCCAACATCGAAACTAGCCAACCTTTTCGGTGCGGATGTAGTTCTTTACGTTGTTGTAGAGCAATGGGATGCCAAGTATATGTTCTTAACAACCACGACTACAGTCGCCCTTTATTACCAGATAAGGGACGGCAAAACCGACGACGTTCTATGGGAAAATAGGGTAAAGATGGTTTATCAGCCTGACCCAGGCGTAAATAGTGGCAGTGTTGCAGGACTTGTGGCATCACTCATTGTAAAGGCTGTTGTCGCTGCGATAGAAAAGGGATCACCCAACTACATGCCATTGGCCCATCAGGCTAACGCCAACGCTCTGTTGAGATATCCGGGGACGGGAATTCCGCTCGGGCCTTACGCACCAGTTGAGCAGAAGAACTAAATTTTCTTATATCACTGAGGGTTAGACATACTTCTCCTGCACACGGTGCATTTGGCGTAGCCAGCGCTCATAGTCATTGGCTTTTGCTTTAAAATAATCAGCTACTTCCGGATGGGGATGAATCAGACATTCCTCCTTTTCCAGCCCTCTGATTACACTTTTCGCCACTTTTTCCGGGGACAATGATCCTTGCATCAGAAGTTTTCCGATGTCTTCCGTTTCTTCCGGCAGCATGCCGGCACACCATGGGGACACAGACAACTGACTTTGATGCCGTCACCGGCGCGGGTAATAGACAACCATTCCGCAAACGCGGCGATGGAGTCTCCTTAATCTGGCAGCTCTGCCGCCTTTTTACCCAGTTCAAAGGCCTGTTGCTTTGCTTCCTCGTTATCCGCAATTTCTCCCTTGCCATTGGCGGAGGCCATGACGGTGCCCAGCCAGTGCATTTTGGACATTTCGACTGTTGGCTGAAAGCAGTTGACAATAGGGTCAGCCATATGCACATCCGCAGCTCCGCAAACCGTGATCAGTCCAATGCGTTTGCCCCGCATTTTAGGATAATAAACTTTCTGCCAACGCCACTGTGCATCAAACAGGGCGCACCACCTGTCCAGATAGGCTTTCATCTGAGCGGTCATAGAAAAGAAGTAAACGGGGACGCTGTGGATGATGGCATCGGCTTCCAGGATTTTTTTGTGGATTTCCAGCATATCGTCTTTAATAACGCAGATGCCGGTTTCGTTACACTTCTTGCAGTCTTTGCAGCCGGATATACTTTTTTTGTCGAGGATGATTTTTTCCACCTCCGCCCCGGCCACCTCCGCCCCGGCCACTTCCGCGCCGGCCAAAGCCCGGTTCAGGAGGATATCACTATTGCCTCCGACTCGCGGACTTCCCATAATGCCCAGTACCTTCATAGTCCCTCCTGATTTTTGTTTACGATAATTACAACTGACAATGTTCGCATTGGTATCTCTTTTGAGCTGATTTGTAAATATCTAAAAATCATCTCGCTTGCATCTGATTTGCTAATGGTTTATGTTTTGATCAACCTATGGATTGAGAACTTTGCATAACTACATAAAACTAACAATTTTGTCATTCCTTGCAAGTGAAGCGCCACACGGAATCCATTATTATCAGTGGTTTTCTGGATACCGGCCTTCGCCGGTAAGACGATTGGAGTGGTTGCACAAATCTCTCGGATGAAAAGAGGGCTCAGTATGAAGTGTTTTGTAAAAGCCGGAGTTATTTTTCCGGCAAGTATTCTTTTATTTGCTGTTTTTAGCTCAGTATGTTTGGCGGCGGAGCTGGAGCAAAAAGGACGGCAAATTATCCCGTCCGTATCCGGAGGTAAGATTGCCGGAGTAAAGGTTATGATCAACGCCGCCAATGGCGGGCCCAAAATAGATACTTTACAGCTGAATTATCCCGACTCAACAATACTGACAGCAAACGCTTCTTTGGCCGTTAAAAAAGGATTTTATAAAATAGAACTGCTGGAGAAGGGCAAACCATCCCTTACGCTTGCGGTGCAAGACGGGAAAACAGTCAAAGGCAACGGCCGCCTGAGTGTGAGCGACGGTGGTGCCGTGCAGTACAGGGTGACGGCAAAGAAAGCGAAATCCGTCGTTTTCGATCTATCGTTTAGTCCGCTCGTTGTCCAGGATGAGTCGCGAGTCAGCCGGACATCATCGGAAGAAAAGATTTCATCTAAAGGTGACGGCCTTAATTTAATATTAACCTGCATTGCCGGGAAGAATTGCCGTCTCCAAGTGCAGAACATGAGCGGGTCGAAAGCTTACCGGAATATTTTATTCCGGATAGATTACAAAATGATGGTGAGAGACGGAACTGTTGAGAAAAGTAAAAGCGGTGGCATTGAAGATGCTCTTCTCCCCAATAAGACAGGTGAATGGCCGATTGATCTTGTTTTTGGAGAACCGCCCAAAGATATCGAAGTATCACTCATCAAAGCGGACGAGGTTGATCCTGCCGGAATAATAGTGCCGGGCATTGATCAGCGGAAAAACAGTGTTATTCCGCTTGCTATCACTAAATACCCAGCCATTGAACAAAATTAAAGGCCAGGACTCCTCCGCAATAAGAGGCCAGTAGAGTCAGAAGAATAGTAGAATAAAACCATTTATTGCTATTCATTTCTTTTTTCAAGACGGCAACGGTTCCGGCGCAGGGGATAAAAAGCATCATGACCACGAGGAAGGCTGCGGCTGATGCGTGGCTCATAACCTTTGGCAGCACATGCACCAATCCCTCTGCACCTACCGAATAAAGGACGCCCAGCGTCGCTACAACATTCTCTTTTGCCACCAGACCGGTTAGGAGGGCGGTAATCATTTGCCAACTCAAGCCCAGAGGGGTGCCCAACGGCTCCAGCAACCTGCCTAAGAAAGCCAGCCAGCTTTCTTCTACAATGCCGGAAGGATAATATGACAAAAACCATATTATTATGGCCATGCCCAGAATAACAGTTCCGGCTTTGCGCATGAAAGCAATTGTTCTCGACCAGACAACCATCATAATCGTTCTTAAATCCGGCCGGTGGTAAATCGGCAGTTCCATGATAAAAGGAGCATCCTGTTTCCAGATAGTCTTATTAACAAAGATACCGGCGATACCCAGAAAAACAATGTTTAAGGCCAGAATGCTCCAGGATACATAAGGAGCTTTCGGCCCGAAAATGGCCGCGGAAACGAGAGTCAGTACGGCAAGTCGGGAGGCACAGGGGACAAAGGGAATCAAAAGCAGGGTAATCATCCTGGCCTTGCGTGTTTCGATAATCCGCGCCCCCAATACGGCCGGGACATTGCAGCCGAAACCCAGGCACATCGGGATAAAACTTTTGCCGTGCAATCCGACAAGGTGCATGATTCTGTCCATCACATAGGCGGCGCGTGCCATATAGCCGATGTCTTCCAGGAGCGCCATTGTGACAAAGAAAATAATCAGGATGGGCAAAAAGGTAATTACCGAGCCGGCTCCTCCGATGATACCGTTAAAAAATAATCCTTTAAGCCAGATGGGCAATCCAAGAAATAAAGGTTCACACCAGCCGGTAAATTGGCGAATTAAACCATCCAGTAAGTTTTGCAGGGGAATGCCGATGGAGTAAGTGAGGAAGAATACAGTTGCCATAACCCCGAGTAAAATCGGAATGCCGAATATCGGCCGGGTCAGAATGTGGTCGATCCGGTCGGTTAGAACTACCTGGCCCATCTTGAAGCGGGAAAGTGCTGCTCTGGTGATTTCTTCAATCCAGTCATAACGGCCGTTGACGACGGCATGTAAAGAATCTTCATGCTCGGTGAAGAGCGCCAGAATTTTTTTCCAGGAGCCTGCCGGAAGTTGCGCTTCCATTTGCCGGGAAACGTCGGGGTCTCCTTCCATTAATTTTATCGTGATCCATTGTGGGGTGTAAGGTTCAATAGAGTCATGCCGCACCAGTTCCAGTATTTTACGGTAAACAGGCAGGTGATCGGCGGATACTTCCGGCAAATGCGGATTGAGTTTGACATCACCTGCGGCGAAAGAGTTTATTTGCGCAACCAGTTCTTTAATGCCGCTGTTGCGTTTGGCAATCATAGGAATTACGGGAACGCCCAGTGCGCTCTGCAAGGCCAGCGTATCTATTTGCATGCCCTGTTGTGAGGCAACATCCAGCATGTTGAGTGCGACAATTACGGGACGGTTCAGCAAGAGGACTTCCGAGAGAAGATAAAGGCTCCTTTCCAGTGCCGCTGCATTTAAGACCAGAACGACAAGATCAGGCTTTTCTTGAATAATGAATTCGCGGGCTACTCTTTCTTCTTCGGAAAACGCTGTCAGGCTGTAGGTTCCCGGTAAATCGACAATGCGAATCAAAGTGTTATCAGTGCGGTGAAATCCTTCTTTCTTTTCGACGGTTTTCCCCGGCCAATTGCCGACATGCTGGGATAATCCGGTGAGAATATTGAAAACAGTAGATTTACCGACATTGGGCTGGCCGGCAAGCGCAACAAAAATTTCTTTGTTTATGGGGGGAGTGCAAGCATCGTCTTTAGTGGCCGTAGTCGGATGAACCATTATTTTTGCTGCTTCACCATGGCCTAAAGCAATTCTTGTATCCGCCACCTGCACGATTACCAGGCCGCCGCTGACCTGGACAATTTTAAATTTGGCATTAGTGGCAATGCCCATTCCGGCCAGGCGGCTGGTTAAAGCGGAGCCGCCCTCTATAGAATCAATAATACCCTGATCGCCTTCCTGCAATTGGGTTATGGGAATCTGATTAGTCATTGCTCTCCGGTCTATTGTTTAAGGCAAACACGATATTTTTTCAATAATATTTCCGGACCATATGACCCTTTAGTCTTTCGGAGATTTTTATTGCCCATGTCCTCTTCCAGATTGAGAAACTTATACTGGGGCAATAAACGTTTGGCCGTGTCATTAAACATAAACTCATAAATACCATGATACTTCTTTAATGCCTTGGCAAAATGGAGGACAAATGTTTCTGTGTTCAATGCCTCGCCAATAATAAATCCGGCCGGTTCATTTTCGATGAAATAAAGAGTTCCCCATAAGGCAAGTGCGGAAAATTTCTCCAGAGCTTCCCGGCATTGTTCAAAATCTGTTTTTTTCAATGTCAATCCGGAATCGTTTTGCCAGGCCTGTAAGATTGCCATAGCCTGTGGTGTGGTATTTTCCGATATCGTTTCCGCGTCAGGATCATATGCAGAAAAGAATTGATTGATATGATTTCTGTGACGGGTATATTGATTCCCTTTGAAAGAAGCCATCTTTTCCGTCAGATAAATGTAATCCGATTCACTATCGTCGAAGCTTATAATAAATCTATCTTCCGGAAAAAAGGAAAGCCATTCTTCGGGGATCGGAAAGAAGAAGTTTTGTTTATCCAGAAGACTTTCCAATGTCTGCTGATTGCATTTCCGCAGGTCGTTGAGCGGCATTATATAATTCTGACCCCGCCGGTTACAGCCGGAAATAAATAAGCCGCAATCAGTAGTCAAAAATTCATAATGGCTGATGCTCCGGAAAAGAAAGATATTGGCAAATGTGAAATCGGAAATCGGCAGATTAAGTTGCTTGAAATTATCCAGAAGAAGTTCGCGATGTTGAAAATCAATTATTTCCAATGTCTTCATAAAATAAGTGTTAATTAATCCTCTCTTGATGCAATTTACAAAATAAATTTATGCCCGTGTGCTTTGAGCCAATGCCGGTGCAACTTGTATTCCGGCATGACTGTTTCTATTAATTTCCAGAATTGGGAAGAATGATTTTTTTCTTTAATGTGCATTAACTCATGGATGATCACGTAATCAATAACTGCCTGCGGCGCCATGATCAACCGGAAGCTGAAAGCTAAATTATTTTCTCCCGAGCAAGAGCCCCAGCGTGTTTGCGCGGATGTAATTCTAATATGGCGGGGCTGCAACCTCAATTCGTTGCTGAGACTGTCAACACGCCTCGGAAAATATTCTCCGGCCTTGCTTTTATACCATTCAATAAAATAACTTTTCCCCTTTGCCTGCTGGTCATTGCAATTAAGATAAAAACGATTACTCCAAAAGACAAGACCCGGCGGCAGGTTTTGCCGGAAAAATACTTCCAGGGGGTAAGGTATGCCCAGATAATAGAAATATTGGCCGGATATATATAGTTTTTCTCCGGCATGATCCTGTTCGTCTTTTTGCCGCTGAATATTTTTTTGAATCCAGTCGTATTTTTGTTCGATAAAACTTTTTATCTCGCTTGTCGGCGTAAAATAAGGCACTGATACAATAACATCAGATTGCCTGGTGATTTGCAATGAAATCGTCCTTCTTCTTTTTCTACTTCTTTTCAGAATGTAAGGAACCGCCATTATTTTTAATCCGCCAATAAAGATTGTGTCAGTCGGTGCAACCGGCACTATTGCAGCGTCTGAATATTTTTCTTATCATAAATAAGTCGTTATAGCCATTTATTCCCGCAGGGGACAACAGGAAGGGCAATAATGCAATGCATTAAGCCGTTGTTCAAAAGCAAACTGATCAATAAATTATAGCAAACGGCATAAGGAGCCGTAACGAAATAGAGAAAAAGAACAGGTCTTGCCATAACCTGATAACCTAAAGGTCACGCGAGGTCACAAGACCCGCAGGGGTGGCTATTTCGTAACGGCTCCTAAACAGAACTTTCCAATAAATCAATAATATGTTAGAAGTCGGGCAAAATGTTAAGAGTCTGAGCACTATGGAAAAAATCAATAGACGTCCCTGGGGGTATTACGAAGTTCTGTCCAATGCCTCCGATCATAAAGTGAAAAGAATAGTGGTTGAACCGAAAGGTCGGCTGAGCCTGCAGCTTCATAAATTACGCAATGAACACTGGTTTGTTGTTTCCGGTCACGGCAGGGCGGTGGTTGAAGGCAGAGAGTTTCCGCTTCATGCCGGAAGTGTAATTGATATACCCCGTGAAGCCAGGCATAGAGTCGAAAATTATTCCACAGAAAACCTGGTTATCATTGAGGTGCAAACCGGAGATTACTTTGGTGAAGATGATATCGAACGCTTCGCCGATGATTACGACAGAACTTAAACCGGCACTTTTCCTGCTGTCGTTCCTGATCTTTATACAACCTGTAGCCAAAGACAACCCCTCTGTGATCTATTGTCTCATCAGTTGAGCAGTTTGCCGAGACGATTCCAGCGTACGTTATTTTCATCTGAATCCCAGGACCAGTAGAGTATCCATGCCTTTCCCTGAACGTCACGCAAATCGACAAATCCCCAGAAGCGGCTGTCCAGGCTGTGATCGCGATTGTCCCCCATTACAAAAAGAGAATTCTTCGGAACGATCACCGGGCCGAAATTATCGCGCGGCTGCATTTCGGCCGGATAAATCGAAGCATCGGTATAAACGCCGAAAGTATCCGTATAAGCCTGATCATTGAGGAATAGCTTTTTCTTCTTCATTTCGATCTTGTCGCCGGCTGTGCCGATGACGCGTTTAATAAAATCTTTGGATCGGTCCTGCGGGTAAATAAAAACAACGATGTCGCCTCTTTGCGGATCGGTGATCGGGATGATTGTTTTTCTCAGCAAGGGAATTTTCACACCGTAAATAAATTTGTTGACTAGAAGATGATCGCCGATCAGCAGTGTCGGAAGCATCGAACCGGATGGTATTTTAAATGCCTGAACGACAAATGAAATGATAAAGGCGGCGATCAGCAAAGCCGCCAGGATCGCTTCAATAAATTCTCTGAATTTTGATTTTGTTTTCACCGGTGACGATTTGTTTTCCTTCATAATGATATAACCTCTATTATTAATGATCAATCAGAAGCACTGACGATTTTGTTTTTTCAGGTGATTAATTTGGCAATGTCATTGGATGTCGCCAGCATGGTCAGGGCGAGAATGACAATCCATCCGGCAATAGACAATCCATCCGAATATTTCCGCATCGGGGGCGCCATCTTTTCAACGGTATATAATATGGCTTTACCACCGTCGAGCACCGGCAGCGGCAGCAGATTGATTACCGCCAGATTCAGACTCAGAATGCCGGCAAAACTGAACATCTGCAAGTAGTTGCCGGCAATAAATGATCCGCCCTGCCGGACAATGCCGATAATTCCGGCAAGCTCGCTGCCGGATGTAAACAGCGAGGGAAGCGAAGCGAACATACGAAGCATTAAGGAGACGGCATTTTCACTCGCCGGAAGAAGCGCGGACAGGAGTGATATGTCCTGTTTGAGCATACGGTACGCGCACAGCATCAAGATTGCAAAAACGATATTGGCCATGACGCCTCCCAGCGTAAAAATGACACGCCTGTATAGCGGTATCGCGTATAATTCTTCTTCCGAGGCGATAGCCGGTTCGATATAGCCGCCCAGAGGAATCAACGAAAGCCGGTAATCGGTGCCCCTTCTGGTGAAGCCGGTTACGCGCGGCCCTAGACCAAGCGAGAAGGTCTTAATTGGAATCGACACCAGCCCCGCCGCAATAAGGTGTCCCAGTTCGTGAACAAATATAATTAAACTGATAATAATAATCGCATACAAATTCATCATATATTGAACTCTAAACTTTCTTCCCGGTTATTTTTCATAACACTCCGGTAATAATTTTCGCCTGGCATTACATTTTCCGGCGATAATAGAAAACGCCAAACATATAAGTATAAATCGATGAAAGCGCAAAGACGAGGATCGGATACAGCGCATTAAGGGATGGATGATAAAGATATATCCCGACAATCACCATCAGCCCGTAAAGAGCAACCTGTTGTTGCAGGTTGGTGGCTTTGAGCTGAATGAGATTTTCGCGTTCATCGAGAACTGTACGCCGGTCAATGATGTAAAAAACAACATAAATCAATGTGGTAATAATCACAATTATGCGCATGATCAATACTTCGTCCATGGAAAACTCCCTGCTCCAATCTGCTTGATATTAAAAGTCATAACATGCCCTGGCCTTGGGATAGAAAAAAAATATCCTCGACACGCACCCGAAGCAACTGCGCAATTTTCAGCGCCAATTCCACCGAGGGAATGAATTTGTTGTTTTCGATGGAGTTAATCGTCTGGCGCGAGCAGCTTACTTTTTCCGCGACTTCCGCCTGAGTCAGATTTCCATTGGTCACCCGGGCAATTTTTAATTTGTTTTCAATCATGGAATAGGTGTAATGCATACTTGATAATATGTCAAGTATTTTTTACATTATGTCTTGTATTAAAGACATTAACAACTGTTTGCATTGCTTATGAGCCTCAACCCAAGATGTCCATTGACGCCCTGCCTGCAAAAAAGGTATGGGAGGACTGGTGAGGCTGAAGCTGTAGAAAGGACATTCTCTTGTGAACGAAACGAAGCTTTTATACAATCCCCCGACGGTTACAGGGATCTTCATGCACCAGGCCCGTCGTTTCGGAGACAGAACACTGTCACTGACTAAAAGAGCAGGCAAGTGGGAGCCCATCACCTGGCGGCAATCTCTGGAATCTCTGCCGGTTAGAGTCATGGGCCTCTTCGCTCTGGGATTTCAGAAAGGGGATACCGTCGGAATAGCCAGCCGCACCCGTAAAGAATGGAGTGAAACCGATCTCAGTATCCTTACCGCGGGCGGAGTCACGATCGGCCTTTACCCCACAGCGAGCCTCTGGGAAATGACCCATGTTGTTGCTCACAGCGGCCTCCGGATCTGTTTTGTGGAAGACGAGGCACTTCTGGATAAGCTCCTTGCTGTCCAGGCCCGGACAGGTTTGCCGAAGAAAATGATTCTCTTTGAAACAAGCCGCACCTCTCATCCTCCCGGTGTGATCACGCTTTCGACTTTCCTCGCCCAGGGACGGTGCGCTCATGAAGCCGACCCTGCGCGTTTTGAAACTGCCTGGCGGGCCGTCAGGCCTTCCGATCTGGCAACGATTGCCTACACCTCCGGAACAACGGGACCGCCCAAAGGGGTCATGATCACCCAAGCCAATCTCTACTTTACGGCCATCAATGCCACAAAGATGCACCGCTACGAAGAAACCGACTTCGGTATTGCCTTTCTCCCCCTGACCCATATGCTTCAGAGAATGAGCGTTTATGCAGCCTTGCACCTGGGCATTATCGGCGCTTATGCCGAAGGTATCGACAAACTTGTGGAGAATTTCCAGGAACTTCATCCCACCGTTCAGGTCAGTGTGCCCCAGATTTTTGAGCGGATCTACAACCGGATCCACCAGAGGATGGCTTCCGCGTCTCCCCGGCAACGCCGGATATTCCAATGGGCCTTGGCTGTCGGCCTTGCGGCGGCGCGCTATCGCCAGGAAAATCGATCACTGCCGCCTTTTCTGGCAGTCAAATACTCCATTGCCCATCGCCTGGTTTTCCGGAAAATACATGATGTCTTCGGAGGGCGGGTTAAATATCTCTTATGCGGCGGAGCGCCCATGCCCATGTATCTGCTGGGATTTTTTAATGCCGTGGGGCTCCTGATTCTGGAAGGTTACGGATTGACGGAAACAGTGGCTCCGGCGGCGGTCAATCGGGCGGAACATTTCAAATTCGGTACGGTGGGACAATTGATACCGGGGATGGAGGCGAAGGTAGACCCCGACGGAGAACTGCTTCTCCGCGGACAAGGCCTTTTTCAGGGCTACTACAAGGATCCGGAAGCAACCGCAGCGGCCATAGATGCCGAAGGATGGTTCCATACGGGCGACATTGCCGTTATAGACAACGAGGGATTCATCACCATTACGGATCGCAAGAAAGATCTGATCGTCACGGCCGGCGGTAAGAACATAGCTCCGCAGAACATTGAAAACCTCATCCGGACCCTGCCACTGATCAGTCACGTCATGGTTTGCGGCGATCGTCAAAAGTATCTTACGGCTTTGCTGACCTTGAATGAACAGGAACTGCTCAATTTCGCCAAACGGGAAAATATCGCAGCTACGGGATCGGCAGACCTCGCCGCTGATCAAAAGGTGCGGCAGGCGGTATCCGATCATGTGAAGGACGTCAACAATCGCCTCGCGCCCTACGAACAAGTCAAGCGTTTCACGATCCTCCCGGACGATTTTACCGAAGAGTCTGGAGAACTGACGCCAACACTTAAACTCCGTCGCCACGAGATCATAAAACGCTATGGTAATAAGATTGAGAGCCTCTATAACGAATGAGGGATGGGACCATCCGATTGAATGAGGAGACTGTGTAGATTTATGGTGGATGCAATCATCATCGGAGCAGGTTATGCCGGAATGAGCGCCGCGGCGCTGCTGGCCCGTGCCGGCAGGAAAGTTATCGTTCTGGAATCATCCGGCATGGTCGGTGGCAGGGCGCACTCCCACCGTGATGAGAAAGGCTGTCTCTGGGAGTACGGTGCGCATTCACACAGGCTTGCTCATAAGGGTATCGCCAACGAGGTGTTTAAAAGGCTCGGCGAAGAAATCGATTTCCTGCCCGAGGCCAAAGACGCCAAGCTGATATTTCGAGACAAGCTCTGGGAAAGACCGGAAGGACCGGCGGGATTTTTGAAAACGCCCATGCTTTCCCTGCGGGCAAGGCTTACGCTCCTTGCTTTACTGATAAAGATAAAAAAGGCCGATCCGGCAGAGTGGTACGATAAAACCCTGCGCGATTTTTATAAATCATCATTTCAGAATCCTGAAGTTGAAGCATTTCTACCATTCCTCGGCATGACCGTCATGTGCCCTGCACCGGATAAGGTCAGTGCAGGCGAAGTCATTGAATTCCTGCAAAGGGCATTGAAGGCCGGGGTTGGCGTCGGCGAACCCAGAAGCGGCTCCGCCCAGATATTCTCCAGGCTGGAGAAACACATCGAAAAAAACGGTGAGATACATCTCCATGAAAAGGCTCAAAAAATAATTATGGAAAACGGCCAAGCGGTAGGTGTGGAAACAGACAGGGTAAAATATTCCGCCCCCAATATAATCTTTGCCGCAAGACTGCCGCTCGTCCTCGACCTGACGGACAATATTCTCCTGCCCAAAGGCACGGTCGATTACGCAAAAAATATCGAAAGCAGCTCCGGCCTCACTATTGATTTCATTACAGACAGGCCGGTCACTAATATTCGGGGAAGCATCCTCGGTGTTGATATACCGATATGGGCGCGCTTCCAGTCCAATGCCGATGATTCATTCATGCCACAGGGAAAATATCTCTCGACCTGGGGGATCATGCTTCCCTGGAACTTTGACGGCGATCAAAAAACCGTCGAGAAAACCGAAAAAAGACTTAAGAGTACAATCTCTGCTGTCTTCCCGGATTTCCTGCTCAAGGTAATCGAAGAGAGAAAGACCGTTGTGCCCGTAATGAACGGTAATGTCCTTACTCCGGCCCAATCCAAACCTCACCGGCCGGACATCGAATGTTCCACAATTAAAGGCCTCTATTTTATCGGTGACACGGTCAAGGGAGACGGCTGTTCCGGCGACATCAGCTTTTCCTCAGCTATGATTGCGGTGGATAAAATACTGGGCGTTGAGATAGGACAGCGATAAATGCATAGATCATTTCATCCCGCTGCTGCGGGACGAGCGTTAATTCTCCGTAACTTGCTAGGATATAACGACGTTCATTTCATGCCTCGACAGCGAGCTCGCGAGGTGGTTGATTCAACACTGGTCCAGGTTTTAAGTGAGTCCGGGCAGGCTAAATCCCCTAGCCATATCTCGGATTCAGGGATGGGCTTCTTCGCCATATGCCTTAGCCTGCTGCCGCGAGAAGATGCTTTATTGAGGTTCTGATTTTATAAAAATTTCTCTTCCCGTCTCATTACCGTCTATATCCCGATAAACGAGTTCATCTGTATCAAGGTCGTATTCCGGTATATCAATATCATTCCACCTGATCAGGAAATATTGGTAAAAAGGCGTATAAAGGCTGACGGAATTCTGGTTATGCTCAAATACATATTCGGGCACAGCCTGTATATCGATACCTGCGTGATAATGTTTCATCCACAGGTAATCGCCCAAGACGGCCAACTTCAGGAAAGGTGTATCTCCATAGAGTTTGAGTTTAATGTTTTTCTGAACAACCTTAAGCCCTTTGAGAAAATCTATACTCTTTATTGTCTGCTCTTTAAGTCTTTCGAGAGTGACATCGGGGTCTAGAATACTGCTTGCACGAATTTTTGCTCCCTCTCTGTATGGATTAAGGAGCATTATTTTTGCCTCGCGACAATTCTGTACAACATTATATAAGTCTCCCTTTGGGTCTACAAATGTACGGAAACCTGTTGAACCTATTATCATGATATCCCTGGCAACACCTTGCTTTTCCTTTAATTTTTTTATTCGTCTTTGTGCAAAAAATCCCTCGGAGGAAAAAAGATAAACCATGCC
This sequence comes from Deltaproteobacteria bacterium, assembly GCA_025361065.1. Classification (GTDB taxonomy): domain Bacteria; phylum Desulfobacterota; class Syntrophia; order Syntrophales; family Smithellaceae; genus MVRV01. The sequence continues at coordinate 3,481 of JANYAY010000102.1, read as the reverse complement.
GGCACTTCTTGCCATATTGGAAAACTTTCTGTCTACCCAGCCTCTACCTATATAGTTGAAGAAGAGGATTAACAGCATTGCTATCACTATCTCTATAGATATAAGAAAAAACTTCTCATGTTCTATAAAAGGCCAGTAGACCAAAATATTTTTAGCGGCAAAACTTACAGTATAGGGCAAAGATAATGCTATCGTAGCGCTCAGGGCAACCACAGCAATGTGATATAAAATATTAAATGAGCCTTTCAGTGAATCTTTCGAAAATCTCTCTTTAATCAAAATAACCTCATTAAATTTAAATTCGTAAATTGTTGAATTTATTAAATAACAACACTATGTCCGAAAGGTCAAGACAAAACGGTTAAAACTGTAATCAGCAGACAGGTAATATCCTCGGCTGATGCGCGAGGAGAACGGCGCCATTCTCAGGTGATTCGAGATTAGAAATATCTAGGACGACCCTTGCATTATTCCCGTGAAGACGGGAATCTGGAAATCTTTAATCCCGCTGCTGCGGGATGAGCGTTAATTCTCGACAGCTTGCTGCGAGGTTGTTGATTGGCCGTAAAGCTCGAACTGGTTAATGTTTGCTTGTTTCCGCAATTAAATAGAATTGCCCTATTACTAAACCGTAAAATGTAAGAAGCACATAATATGTCAGGTCAAAATAAAAGGTACCGGAGTCCCTCATTTACTTAATGTTCCCCTGATGAAAAAGGAAATTCTTGTCACCTCCCCTTGTGGCTTCCTTTTGTCCGTTTGCGCGCAAAAAAAGAATTCCCCGGTTTTATATATCGTTTTGTTTCTTTGCTTTGGCTGTCTCTGCTTTTGTGTTTTTCGGCATATTCAATCTGTACCCGGCGGTTCTGGAATTTTTCTTTTTTCAATTTGGCCATGAGAATGTCCACCTGGCCGGGATCTATTTCGAAAAACGAGCAGGAACGCGTTACCTCAATATGGGAAATGCGCAGGTTAGGTATGTTGGCCGTGTCGGATAGATAAGTTCTGAGGCTGCGTTCATTAAATTTTTCCATTTGCCCCAGATTGATAAACAGGCGAACAGAACCGGAAGAACTGCCCGAGCCGGAAGACTTCCTTTCCGGCCTGCCAACTTCTCTTTCTTTCCTCATTTCCACATTGATATCGGCGGCCCGGCTGTAATAACTCAAAAAGCGGTTAAATTCAGTGGATATGAACCGGGCAATGATATCTTCCTTGCTGAGCGGCTTTAATTTTTCGTAAACAGCGGGCAGAAATTCTTCAATTTCTTTGTGTTTGATCTCGGTATTCTTTAATTTTTCCACCAGGTGCAATAACTGCCTGTTGCAGACTTCTTTGCCGGTAGGTATTTTAACCTGCTCAAACTTTTTGCCTATCTGCTTCTCTATCTGTTTGATCCGGAAATGCTCTTTTAAATTGATAATGACAATGGAAATGCCGGATTTGCCCGCACGTCCGGTTCGTCCACTGCGATGAGTATAATGTTCAATATCGTCCGGGAGATTATAATTGATGATGTGCGTTAAATCCGTGACATCAATTCCCCGGGCGGCAACGTCGGTAGCCACCAGCATTTGCAGATTTCGGGTTCTAAAGCGGTTCATGACGCTGTCTCGTTGCGTCTGGGAGAGATCGCCGTGCAGGGAGTCCGCGTTATAGCCGTCTTTCATCAGGGCATCGGCAATTTCCTGAGTTTCAATTTTTGTCCGGCAAAAAATAATTGCATAGATATCGGGATAATAATCGGCAATCCTTTTGAGGGCGACATAGCGGTCTTTGGCATGCGCCACATAGTACTGGTGTGAAATATTTTCCGCTCCCGTATTCCTGGATCCGACTGTTATTTCCGCCGGTTTTTTCATATAGCTACGGGCGATACTTTCAATTCCTTTTGGCATCGTCGCCGAAAACAGCAGAACTCTTTTCTCCCCGGGCGTTCCGGATAAAATGTCATTCAAATCGTCTTTGAAGCCCATATCCAGCATTTCGTCGGCTTCGTCGAGCACAAGCCAGTTGATGGCGGAAACATTTACCTTTTTCCGTTTGAGCATGTCGAGCATGCGCCCCGGTGTGGCCACGACAATCTGCGCTCCGGCGGCAACCTGCCTGATTTGGGTGAGAATATTTGCGCCGCCGTAAATCGGGACGATATTCAGGCCGTCAATGTGCCGGGAAAAATTGCTGAGATCATCGGTTATTTGCAGGCAAAGCTCTCTGGTAGGTGCCAGAATCAAGGCCTGTGTTTTAGGTGAGGAGGTATCAATCTGTTGAATAATGGGTATGCCGAAGGCGGCAGTTTTGCCTGTTCCTGTATGAGCCAGGGCAACAAGATCCCTGGTATCCTCTAGTAAAAAGGGTATAACCTTTTCCTGAACGGCCATAGGGGCGACAAATCCCATTTCCGTTATTGCCTTGAAGATTCGTTTGTCTATGCCTAATTCTTTAAATGTCTTAGTATCTGTTTTTATAATGTTTCCTCACTTGTTTTATTAGATTATGGGATTAGTGGCCGGCAGTATTCCGGCGGAAATTATGGAAATAACTCTGATTCATTATACTTAATTTGTAAAATATTCAAGGAAAGGTTTTGTTGGCACATGTCGGTATCTCCGGGGGAATGTAACGCAGAAGCAGGAAATTATTAGCTATTAGAAAGAAAAGGTGCCTCCTTTTTAACTTATATCCGGCAGATCAAGAAGACCTCTGCGTCAGAACGACGGCGAATGACCGTTTGCAGAGACCTGGACTCGTCACGATAATAGAGGCGCACAAGAATAACTGGCTGAACCATGCTTGCCTTGACAGACGGCATCAAAATAAGTCGTGTCTCAGTAATCGTTAGCATCTACAAGTCAATAGGCTTCGGTTGGAAATGCAGTGAGGCTTGCCATTTCAAATCTTCAGATGCACAATGCAACGGGGAGGAATGACGGGGCTTAGATAAAACTGTCACTTCAAGACCTGCCCCAGTTTTTTCTCGTGGTTGCACATCCAACTAAAGCTATCATAGTGACTAAAAGTAAAAAACGTTTTATATGAATGGTTATGTTCATACTATTCACATAAAAGCTTTCTGAAATCCGGATGAGTTATTATTTTGCTAATTAAATGTTGAACAGAAGGTCCCAATCCTAAAGATACTTCTCTGCAAGCACTACCTGCATCAAAACTGCCAGAAAAGTCGAAATGATCTGAAACTTCCATCGAATAACAGTTTTTAGTGGATAAGCTTACTTTTATATCCCATGAAGATTTACTTACCCCAGACTCAAAGTCTATATAATCCAAATTGCCATCTATAATTATTTCTCCGTCATTTGAGTACCAACCAGCATAAAATTGAGGTCGGTCGTCAATAGTGGACACCAAAGTATTCATGCTGCAAGCAGTTTTTCATAGAACCATCGTTCAAAAGCAGCCGGAGAAAGAAACCCAAGTCTGGACTGCTTTCTCTGCCGGTTATAAAAAATCTCGATGTATT
>JANYAY010000118.1 GCA_025361065.1 Deltaproteobacteria bacterium | reverse complement strand
GTTATCCTTCGCCAGCATCTTCAGTGAAACAAGCGTTACTGCGGCAAAGGCCTCATTGATTTCAATAAGATCTACATTATCGATGGTCAGTCCCGCCTTCACCAGCATCTTATCAATAGTCTGGGCCGGAACGCAGGCCATATATTTCGGTGTGCCGGCGGCGGCCTGACAGGCTTCGATGGTTGCCATTATTTTGAGGCCCATGCTCTGAGCTTTCTTTCGCGACATCAAAACGATGGCCGATGCGCCGGAATTCAGACCGGGAGCATTGGCAGCTGTGACTGTGGGACTTCCATAAACCGGCTTCAAAGAAGCCATTTTCTCCGGCGACAAATTCGACCGTGGCGACTCATCCTTGTCCATAACAATCGGGTCTCCCTTTTTCTGGGGAATATTGAGCGCCATCAGTTCTTCACCGATTTTGAATTTGCCTTCGCCAAATGCCTTATACCATTTTTGATGACTCTTGAGCGCCCAATCATCCTGTGCCTCCCGGGAAACACCGTACTCCAGGGACACATGACCCGCATCGGTTGCCACCGGTGCGAAGCCTCTTCGTCCGTAGCCCAGTTCAAATAAAACATCTTCCAGCGGAAGCGGACCCATGCGATTACCCCACCGCACCTTATCGGCACTGGCAATCAGGGGAACATTGCCCATATTTTCGGCACCGGAGGCAATAACAACATCAGCATCCCCGGCCTTGATGGCCCTGTAGCCCAGACGCAACGCCGTCATTGATGAGCAGCAGGCCCGATCAATCGTCAGAGATACGTTCTCATCCGGAAATCCTGCACCCAGAGTGATCTGACGCGCCGGCACATTAGTCAGAATGGCATATTCCGCGGGAATACAGGTTCCGTAGTATACTTCATCAACATCTTTCGGATCTAATTTGATTCTCCCGGTAACTTCTTTCAATGCCGGAATGGCCAGATCGAAACTACGCGTTGTTTTCAGAACACCGTCGAATTTGCCAAACGGTGTTCTTACTGCACTTACAATGACTACATCATTTGCACTCATATTTTTTTCCTTTCATTGTTCCCTGGGGAAATTGCCCTAAGCGATAGAACCTTTCCCTGTTATTGAACGAAATCCTTTCCCAGGATCTCACCGGCACAGATCATCCCCGACACAATGGCACAATCCATAGCCACACCATATCCCTTAGCGGTATCACCGGCAAAATAGAGCCCTTCTACATGCGGTGATTTGACCGGAACCTTTTGTGAGCCTGCCTGGGAAATGCTCTTGGCCACGCCTTCGAGCTTCCAGCAAACCAAATCCAGTTTCCAGTCAATGCTTTCCTTGAAACCGGGATAAAGCTCTTCCATAAACTCCGGCAACCTTTGGACAACCTTATCCACCAGCACTTTATTGCGCGCTTCATTCTCCGTCAGCGGAATATAAGCGGTATACAGGTACTTGCCCGGGGGAGCCACAGAGGGATCAACAGCAGACTGAATATTCCAGCAGATATACACATCGTAGTCGAAACCTTCGGACTTCGGTAACAAACAGGTATTTTTCAAACCCATCTTAGATTCTTCCTCGGTCATGACCAGCTTATTCAGCCCTATATAGGGGGCATAACTGCCGTAACCGTACATACTTTCCGTTTTCTTGACCCACTCGGCCGGAAAATATTGCGGATCGATTAGTTTGAAGGTGAACTGCGCCGGAACATTGCTGACTACTTTTGCCGCCACATACTGTTTTTCACCCTCTTGGGTATCCACGAGAACTCCCGTAACACGACCGCCTTCCACCAGTATTTTTTTCACCCCGGCGTTGTAAATAATCTCACCGCCATAGCTCTCCATCTTGCGGACCAGGGACCTGGACCATTCCCCTGTGCCGTTTTCAACAAAGCCACCGACATAGCCGAGAACACCCCGCATAAGCTTCGGCCCGAAAGCATGCTTGAAGTAGTGAAAAATATCGCCCATGGAAATGTCATTAGGATCGTTGATCGTCGAAAACAAAGTGCTCACGCAGTGCAGATGATTAAAAAGGATATCGTTTTTCGTAATACCTTTCTCCTCCGCCCACTTTTTGAAAGAAACCTTTTCCATTTTGGCTATATCTTCATCCGACATGCCGTAAGCATCCGAATAGTAGGAGAGGAAGCGAATCCCCGTTTCCTTGCCGATGCGCTTCAATTCGGGATCGATCTTTGTTCCCGCCACATCATGATAGAGTTTTCCCTGAAAATAATTACCGTAAAAAGCGCCGTGTTTCTTCACATCGGGCAGTCCGCCGATCAGATCTTCGAAATCGAGCATATAGCCGGTCCCATTGGCGCTGATGGCGTGATAGCCGATATCCAGCGTGAAGCCGTCCAGCATGCGCTTTTTAATGATTGTCTCCATATCCGGCTGCGCATTGGCTATGTAAGTATATTGGGAAGCGAGTATTTTTTTATACCAATCCAAGCCCTTGTCGCCGACTTCCGACCCCAGTATGGACAATGCCCGCCCACCCGGTCTGTCCTGCTGCTCCAGAACCAAAACTTTCAATCCTTCTTTGGCTATCAGAGTTGCAACGGCAAGACCGCCGACACCCGCCCCGATAACAATTGCATCATATTTTTTATTTTCCGACATAAAGCACCTTCTTTCTCTAATATAGTAAATATGCTTCCTTTGGACAAAGGTCACTAATACCTCGCATCCCCTTTGTCCAAAGGAGCAAGGAGGGCATGTTTTATTTACAGGACCATATATTCGTGGAGCAACTCGCCCTTGACCTGGTCTTTCTTCCCGTCAATCTCCACATCCATCGTATAATCGGCCAGAAAGCGTAAATAGAATTGATCCCATTCCACCGACTTGGGAAGTTTCATTGTTTCCACCAGCCGTGTCGTATTAATGGCCAGTTTCAGTTTAACGCCAAGATTATCCGTAGTAAGCAGCAGGCTCTTGGCATAGGTTTGCCCTGTTGTCGGGTCTTGGACGAAATCTCCGAGTTCCGTATGCATGATGTTCGTCGAGAGAACAATTTCACGACCCTTCGCAATCAACAGAGGCGCGAACATCGGCCCGGAGGGATCACGCGGAAACACCCAGCCGTAATCCAGACAGTAATCGCCGTTATGAACGCGGCCCCAGTACCACTTAGAGCACACCTCATGCATCGGGAAATTCCCCCAGTTATGATCATGGTAAGCGGCGCCCTGGACAGCTATTTTTTCATCCTTGATCAGAAGTTCGCCTTGCACTTCCGCATAAGGCACCGGAATAACCCAACCGGCAACTTTGCCCGCTTCCTCATCCTTGTAATTGAATCCCGTGCCCAGTTTCCATCCGGGAACGACATTCTTCAGGGTCAGGCGAGCGCCCACCTTGTTAATCATTATATACATCTCATAGGTGCCGTTCCCCATGTCCTTCAGCCAGCTTTCCCCCATTCGTACGTCGCACCAGTCGGCTCCGGCATAAGTCTCTTCCGGTTTACAAAGGCCGTAACGGGCTGTCTGTGTTCCGTCCGGCTTATAAATCATGAGTTGAATGGACGGTATGATGGGTTTGAGAAACATGTTCATATAATGGAAAGTTACAACCATATGGTATCCGTTGTCGAAGGAACAGTCCACGTACCACCACTCATAGTAATCGCTGTTTTTATAGATATGACTTCCATCGTCACGACGTTGATAATTGACGGGATTCCTCTCCGCACCAGGTATGCCGTTAAAGGATGCCAGATGGCACTTTATTGCTTTCTCATCCATAAAATAACTCCTCGTCTTTTTCTAAAGCGGTTTAAAATATTTAATATCCAGGATATTTCCCTGTCTATCCTCGGCAAAAACCGGCTTGACTCTCATGCCGATATGCACCTTGCCGATCTCCGCTTCATCGATAAAATGTGTTATGCCGGTATCCGCTCCATCCAGTTTGATCACAGCATAGACAAAGGGTGCCTTGCGCGGATGCATCGGCTCCGCATACATGACGGTCGTAAAAGTTTCAACCGTTCCGTAAGGACCGATCTCAACTATCTTGGTCAATTCCGAAAAACATACTCCGCAAGTGGAACGCGGCGGCCAAAACACCTTCTTACATTTCGGGCAGTACGTTCCTATAATAGTCTTCTCGTCCCGGAGATTCACATAAAAAAGGCTGCCCATCTTTCCGGCATAATAACGGCTGTTCGCCTTCATACGCTGATCAACTTCAAGTGGTGGGTATATTTTTTCTTCCATTTTCTCCCCCTTATACTTTCGTTCCGGGTTTAATCTGTCCCGGAAGAGGCTCAAAACACTGGATGTCGCTCAAGTCGCCGATTCTCTGGCCGTCGGGCCTCAGGACAACCCGTAAACGCATGCCGGTCCAGAGCTTGGTTACATCGGGCTCAACATTAAGGCTGCTTCCCAAGCTGATAGGCATTCCGTCGAATTGCATAGTACTATGAATGGAAGGCGGCTCTTTGACTTTTCCCGTAGTCGGATCGGTCATCGGCAGATAATTAATTGTAAAAATCTGCAACGTTCCTTCCATGGGCAGCTCAA
>JANYAY010000029.1 GCA_025361065.1 Deltaproteobacteria bacterium | reverse complement strand
CATTATTGGTGATTTAACGTCTAATGGATTTAAACTTGTATCATCAAGGTTCATCAATAATAAACCCCCTATCCCTGTTAGTGGCTATAAACAAGCAATTCGCTATGCCGCTGGTGGAATGAGAATGGGAGAATTTGCGGGTTACAAGATATTTAGAACTGTGGTTATTAAAGATCACCTTGATATGCAACATGAAGTGTTGGCTGCCATTGAATTTGATGATCGATCGTTATTCAGATGTTTCAAAAGCCTGAGTTGGACGCCTGAACTCAAAACACTAGTTCCAATAAATAAATTAATTGCCCTTTTTAAAGGGCTACAGCCTAACTCCGGAATATTTGTAAGGGTCATATTTGTCGTCAAGACAGATTTCTATTTCCTGGGATTTTGCAATACAAAACATGATATATTTGCCTTTAGGCATAGCTTTCTCAAGATTTTCAAAAACCGATAAATGTGGTTCCGCTATGGCCACGGTCACTCTCAAAGGACTGTTGCTCAAGACAACAATGCGCTTTATAAAAGCATACTTTTCTCCTATGGCTTTTTGCAGGTCCGTGGATACTGCATAACCTCTTAGCGAAACAATGGGTATACTGAAGTGGGCAGAGAGCGCATCAAGATAGTTCTCCTCGCTTATAGTCTTGTTCTCGGCTAGCAATGTGCCAAGAGGTGTGCATATCCCTCTCTTTTTAAGAGACGTCTGTTGTAGGAGATTGTCATGTAACTGCTTGGTAGTTATGATATTTAGGTCAACAAGAACTTGTCCAAGTTGCTTTCTTTTGTTGCTGTAGTAAATCCCTTTTATGATTTTGGACTGGGGAACACCCATTTCACAGAGTATTTGTCCCAGATACTTGTTAGGCTCTCTTTTTTTCCGTTTCATGGCTTCGCTTAAATCAAATGCAGTGATAACTTTTTTCGTAACCAGGATCTGTCCAATCTTATCGGTCATAGTATTCGATACACTCCTTGAAATTAATAATCGGCAGTAGTAAATTAAACTTTAAAAATGCTACAAGCCCGCATGATGTAAATAGAAGTTACAGGTGGTTGGGAAAATAGATGCGTATTCCGGCGCAAGTCGCCACTCGATTCCGATCCATTCCGCCACCCCTCGGGAGGAGAATAAAGGACGCTGGATAAACCCACAGAAAGCCGCTACACGCCGAACAAAAAAACCGGGAGGCAGTTATGGCGGCGGAAAGGTTATCCATGCGAACGATCAGAGAAGTTTTACGATTAAAAGCAGAAAAGAAGTTATCCAATACAAAGATTGCCGAAAGCTGCAACATTGCCCGTAGCACGGTCAGAGACTATTTGTTTCGTGCCGAACAGGCCGGTGTGATCTGGCCATTGCCGCCCGATTGGGATGACAACCTTTTGGAGCAGCATATTTATCCTGCCGGTTCGGTTTCATTGGCAGGCAAACGCGGCATGCCGCCGCCGGAATATATCCGCAAGGAACTGACACGTAAAAGCGTCACGCTCCGGCTATTGTGGCTGGAATATAAGCAAGCCAACCCCGACGGTTATCAATATAGTCAGTTTTGTCTTCGTTATCACCAATGGTTGGATAAGATAGACGTTTCCCTTCGCCAGACTCACCGTGCCGGAGAAAAGCTCTTCATTGACTACGCAGGCCAGACAATCCCGGTAATGGACCAGGCCACCGGGAAAACCAATGACGCCTGGCTGTTTCTGGCCGTTTGGGGGGCAAGCAACTATACGTTTGCGCGGGCGTTTTTCTCTCAGGATATTCCCTCCTGGATTGATGCCCATGTTCAGGCTTTTCGGTTCTTCGGCGGAGTCCCGGAGATTCTTGTGCCGGACAACCTTAAATCCGGTATCACCAAATCCTGCTATTACGAGCCGGACATCAACCCCACCTATCAGGAGATGGCCGGTCATTATGGGGCGGTTGTGATTCCGGCAAGAGTATCCAAACCAAAAGACAAGGCTAAAGTGGAATCTGGCGTGCTGATTGCGGAGCGGTCGATTTTGGCGGCGCTGCGCAATCATACCTTTTTCAGTATAACGGAACTGAATACCGCTATTGCTCAAAAGCTTGCCGAACTGAACAATCGCAAGTTTCAAAAGATGGACGCCACAAGAAAGACCTTATTTGAAACCATCGACCGGCCGGCGTCAAAACCGCTGCCCGCCACCCCTTATGAATATGCAAGATGGAAGAAAGCGTGGGTAAATATCGATTATCATCTTGATGTGGACGGCCATTACTACAGTGTTCCTTATCAGCTAGTCAAAGAACAAGTGGAAGTCCGGATCACCCAAAACATCGTTGAAATCCTGTTCAAGAACAAACGGATTGCCGTTCATGCCAGAAGTACGCACCGGGGAAGCCATAGCACCCTCGCGGAGCACATGCCCAAATCTCATCAAAAGTATCTGGAATGGACGCCGTCTCGGATCGTTCACTGGGCCGGGCAGAACGGTCCTCAAACCCAGGCCCTGGTCAACTGTATCATGGAGAACAGAATACATCCCGAACAAGGCTTCCGCTCCTGCCTGGGCATCATGAGACTTGCCAAAAAGTTTTCGCCTGAACGTCTGGAAGCAGCCTGCGCCCGTGCTCTGATCATCAAAGCATACAGTTACAAAAGTGTTGAATCGATCCTCAAAAGTAAACTGGACACCCAGGATTTACCTGTGCCCGCCACTCTGGAAAAGCCGATCCTTCATGAGAATCTTCGTGGAAAAGATTATTATCTGACCCAGGAGGTGTTCCATGCTTAACCAGCAAACAATCGATAAGCTCTATGCCATGAAGCTGGCGGGGATGGCCCAGGCTTTCTCCGATCAGCTCAAGCAACCGGATATGGATCGACTTTCTTTTGCCGATCGTTTTGGTCTCATCGTCGAAAGTCAATGGACCTGGAAGGAAGATTGCCGGATGGCCCGTTATCTAAAAAATGCACATCTTAAGCTCAACGCCTGTGTCGAAGATATCGACTTCAAAGCACCGCGGGGGCTTGATCAATCCGTTATGATGAAGCTCGTCTCTTGTGATTGGATCAAACGGCATCAAAATGTCATTATCAGCGGTCCTACCGACGTCGGCAAAACCTATCTCGCTTGTGCCCTGACAAACAAAGCCTGCCGTGAAGGTTATCGCGCTCTTTACATCCGCGCCCCAGAGTTCTCTTACCAAATGGCTCTGGCCAGGGGTGACGGCAGTTACGGAAAAACGATATCTCAACTGTCCAAAGCCCATATCCTGGTGATTGACGACTTGGGACTTGCCCCCATGACCGATCCGGAACGACGAGACCTTCTGGAGGTTGTCGAAGAACGGCATGGCCACGCTTCTATTATTGTTACCAGTCAGCTGCCCGTAGAACATTGGCATGAACAGATCGGAGACCAGACGGTTGCTGATGCTATCCTGGACCGCCTGGTACACAATGCACACAAAATAAATTTGAAAGGAGGATCTCTGCGGAAAAAATATGCCGACTTGACACCGAAGGATAAGTTATGACAAACAACTAAAAACCAGCGTCGCTTTGCTCCGACCCAAGGGGTGGCGACATGATCCGGAACAGGGTGGCGACATCCTCCGGAACTGCATGGCGGATTCCTTCGGAATCACATGGCGAAATCAGCGGAATACGCAAATAGATATTATCTTCTTTTGTTTCATTTTTATCTTCATTTATATTGACAAGCAAACCTGAAATGTTTTAGAAATTCTGATATTTAAAAAATAGGTTTCCGTAAGTTTAAATATTTTTCGCAATAAATTAAGGAGGAACAGATGAGAATGGACATTCTTAACTGTTCCCAAGTATCACATAACAACGACATAAAACATTATCCTGAAAACGGCAGAGATAAGAAATATTATTATTTTTTATTATCCAATTAAGGAGCATATGATCGTTATGAAAAAAAATAACGGTGAAACAAAAAATCTATTGATGATACTGCTAATCATATTGTTATAATTCTGCCTATACGCTTGTGGTGGCGGAGGTGGTACAGCAGGAGATTATACAGT
>JANYAY010000022.1 GCA_025361065.1 Deltaproteobacteria bacterium | reverse complement strand
TTTATGGCCTAAGTTTGCCTGAAATCTTCCGACAAACATTATCGCTATGTCAAATGGCTCTTGCTTTTACTCCCGAACCAAATCCTATCTCTCTTTTCATTTATCCGTGCTAGTTTTCATAAAACTTTTGACACTACCATATTTTTATGGTTATTGAAGAACTACCTTGCGCACTTTGAGCTGTCTTTGCCGGCCCGGGGGCTCTGAGAGCTATTTCCGCATCGTTCGACTGCAAAGTATCAAGAAATGCCCAAAACGTAAATTCGGTGGAGACCTCATTTTGCCCCGGCAATATCCGTATTCTCTTTTCCTGGCACCTTATGTCGCCGTAACAACAAAAATGGAGATATTGGGTCCTAAAATGCCGCGTTCTCTTCCTGGCACCCGTCATAAACAAAAAGGGCCGGCAAAAGCCGGCCTTCTTTTCACGCGTGGATGAATGATGCTCATTCGCAATACTATTTTTGCAGTAACTTACCGATCGTCATGATTTCCGCCTCTTTGGTGCCCTCATAGAGTTCGAGAATTTTGGCGTCCCGATACCATTTCTGAACGTCATACTCATCCATGTAACCATAGCCGCCGTGAATCTCCACACCCGCATTGGCGCAGAAGACCGCAGTTTGTCCACCCAGATATTTACCCATGGCCGCCAGGGTATAATCAGGAGTTCCATTGTCAAGGAGCCATGCCGCTTTGTAAACAAAACCGCGCAAAGCCTCAATCTTGATCGCCATTTCCGTCAGCTTCTGCATGGTGATCTGATAGCTTCCCAGAGGAGCTCCGAAAACGGTTCTTTCCTTGGCATATTTTATGGAGGCAGTCAGGCAGGCTTCTGATAATCCCAGCGCCTGGGCGGAAATCATGATTCTGGTGATATCGAAGAAATGCATCAGTTGGTAAAAACCTTTACCGGGCGTGCCAATCAGATTTTCCAGAGGCACCCGGACATCTTCCAACGCGATTTCCGCGGTGTCACTGGCCCGAAGTCCCAGTTTGCCGTGGAGTTTTGTTCTTGTAACGCCTTTGGTATCGCACGGAACAAGAATCTGGCTGAAGCTGGAATGCTTTTTGACGTCGGCCTCCGTAATGGCTTGAACGATCATATGGGTGCTGCAGGTTCCATTGGTGATAAACATTTTAGTTCCGTTAATCACCCAGTCGTTGCCATCCTTTACGGCTCTTGTCTTATAGCCTGCCACGTCGGTACCGGCATTCGGTTCCGTATAAGCCCCGGCAAAAACATACTCACCGGTACAGATGGGCGGCAGGTATTTCTTTTTCTGTTCTTCGGTTCCATAAGAAAAAATGTTTTGAGCGCCGAAGCAGGCGCCATAAATATTCATACCGATGCCGATACAGGCTTTGGAAAGCTCTTCGGTGACAATTGCATGCCCCAGGAAGCCAACGCCTGCTCCGCCGTACTCTTCCGGAATCCAGGCGCCCAGCAAACCATTTTCCGCCGCCTTCATTCTCACTTCGGGTGTATACGCTTCCTTCTCGTCCGCCTCATGGGCAACAGGTACCATTTCGGCCTGGCCGAATTTATAGGCCATGTCCTTTAACATTTGAAGTTCTTCAGTTAATCGAAAGTCCATTGTATTCTCCTTTTCATTGATTTTTTATTGTCTTGTTTACCTTCAGTGAGCCTTTGCCAAACGGAAGACCATTTTCTTACAAAAGCTCCAAAGCCGTCGCCATGGACACACCGCCGCCGCCGCAAAGCGTCGCCAGGCCCAGGTTCTTGCCATTTTTCATCATCGCATGCAGCAAGGTGACCATGATGCGGCATCCCGTCGAGCCGATGGGATGACCCAGTCCGATACCGGAGCCGTTGACATTGGTGATGTCCCGGTTCAACCCCAGTCCCCTCTCGCAGGACAGATACTGGGCGGCAAAAGCCTCGTTGACTTCAATCTGGCCAAAATCACTGATTTTGAGACCCGATTTCTTCAGCAGTTGATTGACGGCCGGGATGGGACTTGTGCCCATAACGGAAGGATGACATCCGCCGTATCCCACTGCTTTGATCCGGGCCATAGGTTGCAGGCCCAATTCCCTGGCCTTCTCAGCGGACATGATGATCATGGCGCTTGCGCCGTCGTTGAGGCCGGAAGCGTTTCCGGCAGTGACCTTCCCGACTTCGGGAATAAAGGCCGGTTTGAGTGCCGAAAGATTTTCCATGGTCAGGCCGGGCATGAAGTGTTCATCCTTGTCGAAAATCACCGGCGGTTTACCCTTCTTGCCGGCAAGGGTAATGGGTGCGATTTCTGCGGCAAAGTCGCCGTTTTTCGTTGCCCGTTCGGCGTTGTTGTGGCTCCGCAGGGCGACTTCATCCATTTCTTCACGGGTGATGCCAAGCATCTGAGCGACAAATTCCGCCGTCAGGCCCATGATGTAGGGTTTGCCTTTGTACATATCTATGGGCATGCCCGATTTGACGGGGCCTTTCTCCGGCCCGGGAAGGAGGCGCGATCCGCAGAAAAGTTTACGCTGCAGTGCGTCTTCGAGAACCTGATCCTGCAATCGATATCCCCACCGGGCACCCGACAGGGCATAGGGCACGCCGGACATGTGTTCAACACCACCGGCCAGGATAACATCGGCCATTCCGGCTTGAATCATGGCCATACCGGAAACCACGGCTTCCATTCCGGAAATGCAGACCCGGTTGACGGTAACCCCGTTAACCGTATCCGGAATCTCCGCCATCAGCGCCGCCACTCGGGCGATATTCAGGTTGTCATGATGCTCGCAACAGCAGCCGTAACGGACATCGTCAATGATCACCGGATCGATACCGGCGCGCCTAACAACTTCCTTCATGGCGACACTGGCAACGGTGGGACCGTTGGAATCTTTCAGCGTGCCGCCGAAACGCCCGATGGCTGTTCGGCAGGCGGAAACAATTACAACATCTTTCAATTTCATTCTCCTTTATCGAGATTCTTTACTGTTCGTTGACTTGATGTCAAACTCAGTATCTCCGGAACCTGCATTATCTATTTCTTTTCCAAACTTTTTTACCATCCGGGTCCATGTTTCCCGCCCTGACTGATCGGGAGGGTATCCTCAGTCCTGCAGGAAACATGGATCACGGAATGGCGGTTATCTGTTTGCAGCGTTTCGTGCTTCTTTCGGCTGCAGGATAAGGAATTCTCTTTTTTTTGTAAATCCGGTGAACAACTTATTTCTTCCATCGGATAAGCGCACTTCCTGATTATTTTCACCCTACGCCGGGATAATAGCGGCCCTCGGACAAAAAAGGCAGAAAGGCTGTCTTGCCATTAACGGCCGATGTATACGGGTTTCCTTTTTTCCAGAAAGGCCTTCATCCCCTCTTTCTGATCATCGGTGCTGAAGCACTGGGCGCAGCACTCTGCTTCCAGCCGAGTGGCATTATCCAGAGAAAGATCATAGCCAAAATTGATGCTGTGTTTGGCCATTTTCAGTGCAAAACCCGGTAGTGCAGCCAGCTTCTTGGCAAATTTTTTCGACTCCGCGAGCAGTTGGTCGGCAGGAAGCACCCGATTGACGAGGCCGATTTCATAGGCGCGCGAGGCGTTGATCTGACCGCCGCTCAAAATCAGCTCCTTGGCCCGCCCCATCCCGATAATCCGGGGAAGACGCTGCGTCCCGCCCCAGCCGGGAATCAGACCAATCAGGATTTCCGGCTGACCGAATGCGGCATTTTCGGAGGCAAAGCGCACATCACAGGCCAGCGAAATTTCCGTTCCGCCACCTAATGCAAATCCATTAATGGCGGCGATTACGGGCTTGGGCATTGTCTCAATCAGCCGCAGAGTTTCGTGGCCCAATTCCATAAAAGACAGGGCATCCACAGCCGTCATGTTCTGCATCTGGGAGATGTCGGCTCCTGCAACAAAAGCCTTGTCTCCCGAACCCGTCAAAATCAAAACCTTGACAGCCGCATCATTCTTGCAAGCTGTAGCGGCACAAAGCAACTCTGTCATAGTCTCTGCGTTCATGGCGTTTAAAGCTTTCGGCCGATTGAAAGTGATAGTGGCAATACCGTCTTCAATTCCAAAAATAATGTTATGATAGTCCATAGTTCTTTCCCTTTCTTGTGTAGAAGTATTATCTTTATGTTTACTTCATTTCCCGATCCTGCCCGCATGGCAGATAGCGCGGATGAGATCGGTAATGCCGTCTGTCGTGATAGAATTTTTCAAAAGACAATAATCAGCCCCGCAGTCATGGGCGTTTTGGAAATATTCAGGCTGATCATTACTCGTGATCCAGATGATGCGCAAAGCGCGGTGGGACATTTTGAATTTTTCCGTCAGTCCGAAACAAGTTGTTCCCATGGACTGGATATCGATGAATACGATATCTGGAGAAAATAGTTTGAATTGGTCCATGAGAAAGGGGTTGTTTGCCTTCAGACGTATAACCGATGACGAAAAATTCATCTTGAGAATATCCGCCAGTAACCGCCCGAAGGTTAGATTGTTATCGATAATCATTATCTTCAGCATCAGATTCTTTCTCTTCTTTCTACAGAATCAATAGTCTGCTGGAAAACAGATTAAGGAAAAGGCAAGTGAAAGTAAATCAGGTGATGTCCCCATTTGTGGCCTTGCTCTGCCTTATTTTTTCTTAATAAACCGAAGAGGATATCCTGATTTGTCCTTTACCAATGAATGATATCGTGATAGAAAATATTTATGGATAAGGAGAAAAAAAGAATCGTCATCGCCGACGATCATACCATCCTCAGGGAAGGCCTGAAGGCGTTGCTTTATCTAAGCACCGAGCTGGAAGTCGTCGGAGAAGCTGAAGACGGACGCGAAGCCGTCCGGATTGCCTTGGAATTAAAACCCGATCTACTGCTTATGGATCTTTCCATGCCCAGGATGAATGGTATTGAAGCCATCAAAGAAATTAAGAAACAGCATCCGGAAATCAAAATCATCGTCCTCACTGTTTATAAAACAGAAGAATATGTTCTGGCCAGTCTTCAGGCCGGTGCGGATGGCTACATATTAAAAGAAGCCAACCACGCCGAGTTTTTGCTAGCTATCAAGAATGTGCTGATGGGCAAGCATTATTTGAGTCCCGAAATCTCGGGAAAAGTCATTGAGGGTTATCTGAAAGGGCAACAGGATCAAGCACCCCTCACAGTCTGGGATACACTTACCTCACGGGAGCGCGAGATTCTGAAACTGGTGGGAGAAGGATACAAAAACAGGGAAATCGCCGACGATTTGTGCATCAGCCTGAAAACGGTGGGAAAGCATCGCGAGAACCTGATGAAAAAGCTCGATCTTCATACGGCCTCGGCACTCACGTCATACGCCATCGAAAAAGGACTGGTCACCAAATAGACTTTAACGCGATCTACCAGGATGCGGTAATGGACGTACCCTTCCCTAATTCTGTATGTATCTTCAGGATTCCTCCGGTAAGTTCCGCCCGCTCCCGCATACTCATCAGCCCCAATCCCTCAAGAACTGAAATATCATAGTTACTGGCAACCTGTTTCAGATCAAACCCCTTGCCATTATCCTCGATTGTCAGTTGAATCTTGTTTTTTGCTTTTTTAAGGGACACGCACACATGATCGGCAGAACTGTGTTTTGCGGCGTTGTTGAGCGCCTCCTGGAGAATCCGGTAAATGATTATTTTCAGGTGTTCCGGAATATCCTCCTCTTTAAGCTGAATATCCTGCTCCACGTGCATTCTGGAATAAACCGCCTGAAGCTCCCGACAAAACCATGAAATAGTCGCCAGAATACCCAGATCATCAAGAATGGACGGGCGAAGGTCCATCATGATTCTGCGCACCTCATCAATAGTCTGTTTCAATAAATTTACGCCTGTCTCCAGCAGAACGACTGCTTTTGATATATCCTGTTTTCCAATGAGATGCTGATGTGTAGTCTCCATACTGAATTTGATCGCCGTTAGATACTGCCCGATGCTGTCGTGGAGTTCCCGGGAAATATGTTTTCTTTGTCGTTCCTCGACGTTCATGAGCTGGGCAGACAACACGTGCAGCTGTTTCTCCGATATCTGGAGCTTTTGCTGAGCCATCTTGCGCTCGGTGATATCTTCCATATGAGTTATAACGGAATCCGGCGGCATGTAAGTGAAAGTAAATATGATAATTTTTTCTGTTTGACGTGTAAACATCCGGTAGGGCGTCTCTCGTTTGATCAGGTAATGTTCATTGAAGCAGGTGTTCAAATTCGCCTGGATGTCAGGTCTATCTTTATAGATAATACTTGCCGGCTTATCCAGAAAATTGCCGATCAATCCATCCGTGAAATCTTCCATTGTAATGTTGTAGTCGGCAACAATGAAATCATTGCCCTTTTTTTGCCAGGTAATGGTTGGAATGTGCGTATGTCGGAATTGGATTTTCAGACGCTCCTTGCTGGCCTGAATCATCTCTTCCATCTGCTTGAGCTTGATTTCATTGCTTTCCAGTTCAGCAATTCTCTTGCGCAAAACGGTTACATCATCAGTCATTTCCGGATCTATCTTCTCGTTCACCCGAACATCTCCATGTCTTAAAAAATGTTTTATATTGAGCGACCTATTATTTAGCATCTCTGCATACAAAAAAAGGAGTATATGACCCAGAAGAAACGTTTCGGCAATTCTGTTTCGCTCGATTACCAGCTGGTTGGGTGGAACGTTACTATCCTTCGAACAGTAACACTCAGTTCTGATGTATTACTGTTTTTAACGTTTTGCAGATACCGTTCTTGTCAATAGATTAAGGAAGTGGGAAACATTTAGGATTACCATTTGAAGAACTAAACCGCTGCACGGCAGCCATCCCAGCGCCTTTTTTTATAGCCTCAAGCCTGAAGATAAACCAATCCCTGTAAATCAGCAAGGATTTATTTTAACAGGATTTATTTTAACACTTGTTGATCAAGAGGAATCTCAATACAGCTTCCTTTGTCATACCGCTGGCATGAGCCTGCGGCTCTTCTTCTCAAAATATTCATGTCACTGTGAGAGATTCTCTTTCTCTGAGAGTTGAATTAGTGGGTGCTATCAAAACAGTCTCAAGTTTAGGGTTGCTTTTAAAATCAATTGTTATTCCTATAAAGAAAGGGCTTGGCGAGTTTAGAGTTATTGACCAAGTTAAAGCTTACAAACCAGACCATCTTGTTACCGCAAATGATGTCAGAGCACTTATGGGTGTTCTTCAATGTGATGGAGCAGCGAAAGGATTCCTGACAACCATATCAGGATTATGACAATCATTAATTATAAACCGATGCTTATGGAATTTACAATAATATTGACGCCGCTTGATCTCGGTTATTGATTTTTGGGCAAGATAATCAACTGCCTCGCGAGCTCGCTGTCGAGGTATGAAATGAATGTCATTATATCGCGAGCGAGCTCACGAGAATTAACGCTCGTCCCGTGTGAGCGGAATTAAATCAATGACACTCGCTGAAAACAAGCGAAGTGCAGTTTGAAGCATTAGTGGAATTGATCCCGAAAGCGAAGCCCAGCAGGCGGAGCTATCCGGGATCCAGTGGGTCATATTCTCCACCCCTTGGGGCGAGTAGATTGAGGCAGAATTAGTATGATACTTCGTAGTACGGGGTAGTTCATTTTGACGAATCTTTTCATACGAGGTGCAGATATTATACCTACTCACCAATAATTTTGACCAATACCCGTTTCTTTCTTCTTCCGTCAAATTCACCGTAGAAAATTTGTTCCCATGTTCCAAAATCAAGTTGTCCATTTGTGATCGCAACCACTACCTCCCTACCCATAATTTGTCTTTTCAAATGGGCATCTCCATTGTCCTCACCGGTCCGATTGTGGAGATACTGTGATGTTGGGTCATGAGGTGCCAGCTTTTCCAGCCATTTTTCATAGTCCTGATGCAGCCCGGATTCATCGTCATTAATAAAAACAGAAGCCGTTATATGCATCGCATTGACCAGCACGATGCCTTCCTGAATCCCGCTTTTTTTCAGGCAATCTTCCACTAGATGGGTGATATTGACGAATCCCCGGCGGGCGGGAATGTTAAACAAAAGTTCGTCACGATAAGATTTCATTAATTTTACTCCTCAAGCTCAATTTCATGAAAAATACTCAAATTGGAGATAATTGTCAAAAAATTTATCACGGAGCCGGAATATTCTTGACACTTATCAGATGTAATTAACTTTACAAGCTTATTCCCTTGTGTTATTAGGCAAAAAATACCCAGAAACCATTCAGGAGAAATTATATGTCGGGCCATTCCAAATGGAGCACAATAAAAAGAAAGAAAGGTGCTATCGATGCCAAGCGCGGTAAAATATTTACCAAAGTTATTAAGGAAATAACGTTGGCGGCAAGGCTCGGTGGTGGCGATATCGAAGGAAACTCACGGCTGCGGCAAGCAATTATGGCTGCCAAAGAAGAAAACATGCCCAAAGACAATATTGACCGGGCAATTAAAAAGGGTATCGGTGGCGGAGAAGGTGCCGCAAATTTCGAAGAGATTACTTATGAAGGTTATGGACCTGCTGGAGTTGCCGTGCTGGTGGAAGTAATGACGGATAATAAAAACAGGACAGTTGCGGAAATTCGCCACATTTTTTCCAAACACGGCGGTAATCTTGGTGAGAATGGCTGTGTGTCGTGGATTTTTTCGAAAAAGGGCAGTATTGTTATTGATAAAAAGGCTGTTGAGGAAGATGCCCTGATGGAACTGGCACTCGATGCCGGTGCGGAAGATGTTCAGAGCGAGGGCAATGAATTTGAGGTAATTACTGATCCTTCCTCCTTTGAAGCAGTGAAAAAAGTGATTGATGCCAAAGGTATAAAACATCTGGAAGCCCGGATCGGCATGATTCCGTCCAATACGGTTAAGCTGGAATTAGCGAAGGCGGAGCAAATGCTGAAACTGATGGAAAAGCTTGAAGACAATGACGATGTGCAAAATGTATACGCCAATTTTGATATTGATGAAGATGTTATGGAAAAACTAAGTTCGTAACGAAAGATGATTTTTTAACGGAATAAAAATTGCGCATTTTAGGAATTGACCCCGGAAGCCTAGTTACCGGTTATGGAGTGATTGAAAAAGAAGGCCAAAATTTGCGGCATGTCCTACATGGCGAAGTTAAGCCGCCCAAAGGTTCGCTTTTATCAGTAGTGTTAATTTCCCTCTACCGGCAATTGTCCGAGTTGATTGACAAGACAACTCCCGACGCTATCGCGGTAGAAAATATCTTTTATGGCAAGAACGTCCGCAGTTTGATTAAACAGGCTCAGGTCAGAGGGGTAGTGATTTTTGCCGGAGCAAATCTCGGTATTCCGGTTTTTGAATATTCACCACTGGAAGTTAAACAGGCGGTGGTTGGCTATGGGCGGGCGGAAAAAAGACAGGTGCAAATTATGGTTAAGGCTATTTTAAAGCTTTCTTCTCTGCCGCCTGCTGATGCCGCCGATGCTCTCGCTGTTGCCGTCTGTCACGCCAATTACCAAAAGGAGCAGCCCATCTGATGATCGCTCTCGTTTGCGGCAAAATCGCCTATAAAGGAATCTCCAGCATTGTCGTTGATGTAAACGGCGTCGGTTATCGTGTTTCCATTCCGCTTTCGACTTTCTACGAACTTCCGGAAGCAGGTGCGGTTGTATCATTGCATGTCCACACGCATGTCAAAGAGGATGCCATTAATCTGTTTGGCTTCTATACAATTCAGGAACGCGATTTTTTCCAATTGCTGATTTCGGTGAGTGGCATCGGGCCGAAGCTAGGTATGAGTATTATTTCCGGCATTCCGGTTCTTGATCTAATGCAGGCCATATCCCGCGGTGATGTGACCAAGCTGGTCAGTATTCCCGGAGTTGGCAGAAAAATGGCCGAGCGCTTGATTCTGGAACTCAAAGAAAAAGTTGTCCAGAAAATGATGCGAGAGCAGATACCGGCCGCAGATGAACGAGAGAAAGCCGGTGAGATGATCAAAGAAGATGTGCTTTCCGCATTGGTCAATTTAGGTTATAAAAACAATACGGCGAAAGATGCTTTGGATAAGGTCATGCAGTCATCAAAAGAAGAATTGACTCTGGATGAGCTTTTGAAAAAGACCTTAAAAATTCTTGCGGGCTGATTTTGATTTTAATGTGGACATATAATTTATGGATGCAACTGTAAAAAATCCCTTGATAAGCCCCCTTTGTGAGGAGGATGAGTCCGGTCTGGAAGTTACGCTGCGGCCGGCAAAATTAATTGATTATATCGGTCAGGAAAAGGTTAAAAGCAATTTAGCAATTTTCATTGAAGCCGCCAGGAAGAGGCGCGAAGCCCTCGATCATGTTCTTTTGTATGGCCCGCCGGGTCTGGGAAAAACAACTTTGGCGTACATTATCGCCAGAGAAATGGGTGTGGATATCAAAGTCACTTCCGGGCCGGTTATTGAAAGGCCGGGTGATCTGGCGGCTATCTTAACCAATATGCACGAGCACGAGGTCCTTTTTATCGATGAAATTCACCGCCTGTCCCATGTAGTGGAAGAGATTTTATACCCGGCTATGGAAGACTACCATATCGATATTTTAATCGGCCAGGGGCCATCGGCCAGATCAATGAAGCTCGATATTCCCAAGTTTACCCTCGTTGGCGCTACAACCCGTGCCGGATCGCTCACTTCACCTTTGCGCGACCGTTTTGGCATGCATTTCCGTTTAGAATTTTATACACCGCAGGAACTCGCTATAATCATCAAAAGGTCTGCTTCTATTTTGGGAGTGAAGCTCAACGATGACGGAGCTCAGGAACTGGCAGGGAGGGCCAGAGGAACGCCGCGGATTGCCAATCGCCTTTTAAAACGTGTACGTGATTATGCCGAAGTGAAATTCGACGGGACAATTGATGGGAAAATTGCCAGGGCGGCACTGGATGCTTTTGAGGTTGACCATAAGGGATTTGATCAGATGGATCGGAAGTTGCTTTTGGCACTGATTGAAAAATTCAATGGCGGTCCCGTCGGTGTGGAGAGTCTGTCGGCAGCAATCGGCGAAGAAAAGATGACTGTAGAAGATGTTTATGAACCATATCTGATTCAGGAAGGATATTTGCAGAGAACGGCGCGGGGAAGGATTGCCTCCGCTAAAGCTTACGAACATTTCGGGCTGAAAGCTACTGCGCAGAAAGATCTATTTTAATTATATGAAATTATTAATGCACATCTGCTGCGGGCCATGCACAATATATCCTTTAAAGGAGTTGAGAATTCGAGGTCATGAGGTCGCAGGTCTATTTTATAATCCCAACATTCATCCTTATCAGGAATACCAGAGACGTCTGCAAACTTTAAATGATTATGCCGCCAGGACGTTTTTAAATATTTTTTGTCCCGAAGGCTATCCCCTGGAAGAATTTCTCCGCCAAGTTGCTTTTAAAGAAAATGATCGCTGCGAATATTGCCTGCAGCACCGATTGCAATATGCGGCCGAAATGGCTCTGGCTGATAAATTTGATGGTTTTACTACAACATTACTTTATAGTAGATACCAGAAGCATGATCTCATTCGGGAAATAGGTGAACATATAGGTATGCAGTTGGGGATTCCTTTTTATTATCAGGATTTTCGTACGGGTTGGGCCGAAGGTGTAAGAATTTCCAGGGAATTAGAGATGTATCGCCAGCCATACTGTGGATGTATTTACAGCGAAAAGGACCGTTTTTATAAATAAAAACTGTAGCCGTCTCTTTGCCACTAAATATCGTTTTTACAAAGCATATTGTGGCATTTGCGCCACAGAAATGAAACGTTCTCAATATGGAGTTGTCCATGGTAATGTAATTAAGCTGTAATTATAGCAGCTTATTGTTACCGAGAATATTATGAGTTATGGTACGGTTATTGCCTGATAAGGTTAAAATTATTGAATTGGTATAACATCATGCATTTGCAGCGGACATTGAAAAAAGAAATATTTTGCTCCAGTATCGGTCTGCACACCGGTCGAAAAGTAAATATGTACATTAAACCGGCGTCAGTGGATACGGGTATTGTATTTGTTCGAAAAGATTTACCCGACGCCCGACCGATTCCGGCCAGGTTCAATAATGTTTCCGATACGACACTGGCTACTTCTCTGGGCACTGATGGCGCTACTGTTGCCACAGTTGAGCATCTTCTTTCCGCGTTTAGCGGCATGGGCGTTGATAACGCGGTTGTGGAACTGGATTCCTTTGAGGTTCCTATTATGGACGGAAGCGCTCTGCCTTTTGTAAATATGCTCAAAGACGTAGGTACTCATATCCAGGGAAAAACCAAAAAACTTTTAGTAATTAAAAAGCCTGTTTCCGTAAAGGAAGGGGACAGCAATGCAGTTTTGCTGCCCGCCGCTGAGTTTAAGATTTCTTACGAAATCGATTTTAAACATGTTGCCATTGGCAGGCAATCTTATAGTATGACTTTTTCCGATGAAAAATACGAAAAGGAGATTTGTTCGGCCCGGACATTCGGCTTTCTAAATGAAGTTGAATATATGCAGGCAAAAGGTTTAGCTCTTGGAGGTTCTCTGAAAAATGCTATTGTTCTTGATGACCAAAAAATCATCAATAAGGAAGGACTGCGTTTCCCTGATGAGTTTGTCCGACATAAAATACTTGATGCTATCGGAGATCTGTTTTTGCTGGGGATGCCGATAATCGGCCAATTCGTGGCTTACAAATCCGGACACCGCTTAAACAATCTTTTGCTCAAAGAACTGATGTTAAAAGCGGACTGTTGGGAAATTGTCAATTGTATCGGCGATGAAGAAACTATTCCCAAACTAACATCCTTAAAAATTCCATCTTTTCGTATTCTTGATGCCATTCCGGTTTAATCCAAATTAGTCTTGATTTTTATCCTCAGGTTACCTAGTATACTTTATTAATTCAATCTTATATCGATTCAATATGAAAACAGGTTTATATGGAAAGAGTCAAAAAAGACTTCGGAAGATTATTTTTTATTTTTTTGTTTGTTTGTCTGGTTTTTTCGATTTTTCCCGCACAGGGACAAGCCGTTGAGCCTACGATAAACGACATTATTATTACCAATAATAAGGAAAACGTGCTTTTATATGCCAGAGTAGTTAATGGTTTTAGGACTGAAATGGAGTCAACTATTCTGGCCGGTGTGCCTGCAGTATTTACGCTCCATTTGGAAGTTTATCAAGTAAGGTCTGTTTTTTGGGATAAAAAAATAGCCAGTTATGAAATTAAACGTACTATCAAATACGATAATCTTAAAAAAACATTCAGCATCTTTACCAATGGAAATGAAACGCCGGCAGTTTTCCCCGATTTCGAAAGTGCGCAGAAGGCAATGGCTGATTTAAGTGGAATTATGATAGTGCCCATCAAAAAACTGGTAAAAGGAAATAATTACTATCTGCGGATGAAGGTTAAGATAGATAAAGTTCGTTTACCTTTGCACATGGAGTATGTATTTTTATTCGTTTCTTTCTGGGATTTTGAAACTGTCTGGTATAAACAAAGCTTCTCCTATTAGGAGCCGTTACGAAATGGCTTGTTGCTTTCTCTATTTTGTTTTGTTACGGCTCCTTATGCCGGTTGCGATAATGTTATGATCAGGTTGTGTTTTTGAACAACGGCTTAATTACAGACAGAAGCTGTTTATAGCAAAGGCGAAATTAATATGGTTAATATGCCGTGGTAATGAAAAAAAATAAAAAGACTGTTTACATAGATGACAAAGAATTAAGAAAAAGGCGACGCGAACGGATCATTATAGTCGTTGTGGGCTTGCTGGCGGTTGCCTTTACTTTAATCGCCAGCCAATATTCCCGCAAAGATAATTTGCCCGTTTCCACAAATATTCTCGTTTATGGACTGACCAGTATTAATGTTATTTTGATAATACTGCTCCTTTTCTTGATTGTGCGCAATGTGGTTAAGTTGTTTTATGAACGGCGCCGAGGCATTATCGGTTCCAAATTGCGGACAAAACTCGTTGCTGCCTTTGTCAGTTTATCCCTCGTACCGACAATTTTGCTTTTCTTATTTGCCATAAATTTTCTTACGTACAGTATAGAATTTTGGTTCAACATCAAGATTGGTGACGCCTTGAACAGATCACTGGAAGTTGCCCAGTTATATTATGAACAAACGGCGGAATATGCTAAATTCAATGCCCGGCAAATCAGCGCCGATATTACTAAAAACCGTCTTTATGAGCGTGAAAGGGTAGATTACCTGAAGAACCTGGTTAGTCAGCGCCAGAAAAACTACAAAGTGGGAATGGTGGAAACCTATTTTGATTTTCAAAAGGAAAGAAATGTTTTTAGTGATGCCGAACATCCTGAATTGGTACCGGTTACTTTAAATCCTAAAATGCTGGAAGACATTTACTTAGGCAAGGAAGTGTCAACCATTCAACCAACCAGTATAGGAGATGCCGTTATTGGTGTTGTGCCCGTATTTTCCTATGCTGTTCCGACAGAGGTGATTGGCCGCGTTTCCATCAGCTACACTATTCCGAAAGGATTTGTGGACAAGCTGAGAATGATCGGCGATGCCTCTGCGCAATATGGACAAATCAGGCTGATGGAGAATCCCATCAAATTTAATTATATTGTCACTTTGTCCATCGTGACGCTGGTGATCATCTTTCTGGCGACGTGGTTTGGCCTCGCCTTGGCTAAAGGAATTACAGGACCGATTCAAAATCTGGCGGAAGCCACTAATAAAATTACCCAGGGAGATCTGGATATCCACATCGATATTGAAGCGGATGATGAGATCGGAGTTCTTGTTAAATCCTTCAACCAAATGACGAGGGACTTAAAGAAGAGTAAAGATGGTCTGGAACAGGCAAATGTCAGCCTGGAGCAGCGGCGCAAATATATGGAAACTGTTTTGCGCAATGTTTCGGCAGGAATTATTTCGGCCGACAGCGATGGTGTGATAACTACAGTTAACCGCGCCGCGGAAAAAATGTTTGATATTGAAACAGATAAAGTTCTCCTGCAAAATTACCGCGATTTGCTGATTCCGGAACATTTATCCCTGGTCGATGAATTTTTACAGGAAATAAAGGAAAACAATGAAAGCTCTCTGGAAAAGCAAATTGAGCTTATGTTTAAGGATAAAGCTCTTACTATTCTTTTGACTATAACAACGATTCGAGACGATGAAGGTAACGATTCCGGCATTGTTGTCGTGTTTGAAGATTTGACGCAGTTGCAAAAGGCCGAACGTGCCGCTGCCTGGCGTGAAGTTGCCCGCCGTATGGCGCATGAAATTAAGAATCCACTCACACCGGTTCAGCTTTCCGCCCAGAGATTGCAGCGGAAATACGGAGATAAATTGGGAGAAGATGGGTCCGTATTTAAAGAGTGTACACAGACCATTATTGACCAGGTGGAAGTGCTGAAAAATCTTGTCAATGAATTTTCGCGTTATGCCCGGATGCCTGTGACAACTCCGACCCTCAATGATCTGAATGCAGTTGTTGCCGAGTCAGTTGTTCTGTTTCAGGATGCCCATAAAGACATTATCTTTGATTATAAACCGGCTGAAAGTCTGCCGAAATTTAATTTTGATGCCGAGCAAATTAATCGGGTGATGATTAATTTGCTGGATAATGCCGTTGCCGCTATGAACAAGAAAGAGGGCAGAATTGAAATCACAGTGAGTTATGACGAACAACATCGAAAAGTTACGGTAGCCGTTGCCGATGATGGGGCGGGGGTTCCCGCAAGCTATAAAAGAAAGGTATTTGAGCCTTATTTTTCGACAAAGAAAGCCGGAACAGGCTTGGGATTGGCAATTGTCAGCTCTATTATTTCCGATCATCGGGGCCAGGTGCTTATCGCCGACAACAACCCCACGGGAACGATTATTTCTTTTCAGTTGCCGGTGGCGGAAGTATAATCTATAAATGAACTATAAAATTATGGATGAAATGAAATAATAATTATGAACGAAACAATTCTTGTGGTTGATGATGAAGTCAGTATTTGCCAGTCTTTGAGTGCTATTTTAAAAGATGAAGGCTATCAGGTTCTGGTTGCAGGCTCTGGTGAAGAGGCATTAAAAATTGTTGATAGTGAAATGCCTCAATTGGTGCTGCTGGATATCTGGCTTCCCGGTATTGATGGTCTGGAAACTCTCAAGGCTATCAAAGCCGCACATCCCAATATTCTGGTGATCATGATGTCCGGTCATGGAACAATTGAAACGGCTGTAAAAGCTACCAAACTCGGAGCTTTTGATTTTGTTGAAAAACCGCTTTCGCTCGATAAAGTTATTATTCTGGTTAGCAATGCTCTTAATGTTATCCGCCTGGAAGAAGAAAATGTATTATTGAAACAGAAAGTATCTCATCAATACGAGTTAACCGGTAATAGTCAGATAATAAACGAACTCAAAGAAATGATCAGTATTGTTGCGCCTACTAATGCCTGGATTTTAATTATGGGGGAAAACGGAACAGGTAAGGAATTGGTGGCGCGGTCTATTCATCATCTAAGTCATAGGTCACATAAATCCATTGTTGAGGTAAACTGTGCGGCGATACCGGAAGAGCTTATTGAAAGCGAATTGTTCGGTCACGAAAAGGGTGCATTCACCGGAGCGACCGAGAAAAAACGCGGTAAATTCGATCTGGCGCATGAAGGTACGATTTTTCTTGATGAAGTTGCCGATATGAGCTTGAAGGCTCAGGCAAAAATTCTCCGCATTCTTCAGGAAAAGAAATTTGAACGGGTAGGTGGCAACAAATTAATTGATATGGACGTGCGGGTTTTGGCGGCGACTAATAAGGATTTGGAAACGGAAATGGAGGCGGGACGCTTCCGGCAGGATCTTTATTACCGTCTGCATGTCATTCCCTTGCTGGTTCCGACTTTGCGGGAAAGAAAGGACGATATTAAACCTTTAGCGGAAAGATTTCTGCTCGATTTTGCCCTCAAAGAGGGCCAGTCCAAAAAGGTATTAACTGAAGATGCTATAAAATTGCTTATGCAACATGACTGGCCGGGTAATGTCCGTGAACTGAAAAATATTGTTGAACGATTGATCATTTTAACTCCAGCCAACGAAATAACCGCAAAAGACATCCCGCTTCTTAATGCCAGGATAGATAGTAGTGATGCTCTCCCTGCGCCGCCAGTTCCTGCTGCTGTTTCCGATTCATTGAAAGATGCCAGGATGGATTTTGAAAGACAATTTATTATAAAGAAGCTGGAAGAAAATGAGGGAAATATTTCCAAGACAGCGGAGGCGATTGGCTTGGAACGCAGCAACCTGCATAAAAAGTTAAAAAGCCTGAAAGTGGTGACTAAGGAGCAAGAATAATTGTAGGGGCGGTTCGCGAACCGCCCCAACTACAGCAT
>JANYAY010000034.1 GCA_025361065.1 Deltaproteobacteria bacterium | reverse complement strand
CTCACCATGATCAGGAGCTTTCCTTCCATAGTTTTGGTCAGGGAAATCGCATCCAGATAGACCGATGTGCCGTAAAAGATGTCCTTCCCCGCTTCCACAAAGACGAGCTCTTTATTTTTGCCGACATGATCCAGGGCGCCGAGGATTTTTTCCCCTGTTGTTTTTTCATCCAGGTAATGCAGCAGCCGGGAATGATGAAAACCGATGCTCATATCTTCCGGATTTTCCTCCAGGTTAAAGATATGGGTCATGAGAGCGGCATCATAGTCCCAGAGCCTCTTTTTTTTGTAGAGCAAGCGGGCTCCGAAGGGCTTCAGATAGCCCGTTTTTTTGTTCAAGGCCTTGGCCAGTCCTATGATCAGACTTGTCTTGCCGGCGCTTTGTCGCATCGACGTGATGACAAATTTATCCATTATTTTCACCTCTTTTCATCTTTTGCCAGGATGATCCTGACATCTACAGCCCGGACACCGTCACCTTGTTCATAAACAACCAGGGGATTAATTTCAATGTCGGAAATTTCCGGCGAGCGGGTGAGAATGGCCCCCAGGATTCCGATGACATTTACAACGGCGGCAATATCTTTCGTTTTCTCCCCCCGTACTCCAAGGAGCAGCGGATAAGCCCGGAGTTCTTTGATCATGCTGATAATATCCTGTGGGCTCGAAGGGAGGGAGCGGAAAGAAACGTCCTTCATCACTTCGACATAGATACCGCCCAGGCCGATCATAATTATCGGGCCGAAGATGCTATCCCTTCTTGCGCCCACAATCAATTCCGTTCCGGGTTTAACCATGGCCGAAATATCAACGCCTTCAATTACCGCATTGGGAACATGCTCCTTGCAGCTAAGCAAAATGGCGCCGTAGGCGTCAGCCACCTCGCCCTCATTTTCCAGATTTAAAGCAATCCCGCCGGCGTCGCTTTTATGGATGATATCCTTGGAAACAACCTTCATGACTACGGGATAACCTATGGTGTTGGCCGCGGCAAATGCATCCTGAACAGTCCGCGCCTGGATGCTTTGCGGAATGGCAATGCCCGATAAATTCATGATTTCCTGGGCCTCGTGGGCCAGTAAAAAAAACCGGTTCTTCTTTCTTACGGCGGAAACAACCGCCGTAATGGGAGTCATATCCAGTGCGACATCGGCGGTCTGATCTGCGGCTAGATGGCTTTCCCGATATTTTTTATAACGATACATGGCGCCCAGCGAGGAAGCGGTGCTGTAAACATCATCGGAAACGGGAATGCCTCTTTTCTTGGCCGCAGTGACATAATCGGCAGTTTTCTGGCCGCCGAACAGGGCAAAGGCAATGAGCTTTCCTCCGGCTTTATATTTCCGGAAGTTCGCTTCGATAATGGTTGTGAGGTCAGCCGACGGTGAAAGGGCCGATTCACAATAGATGCCGAACACTGTATGAATACTCTCCTCGGCCAGAGCCGCAGCAAAAGCTTTCGTGTAATCGGCGGCGGCCGCC
The DNA here is from genome assembly GCA_025361065.1 of Deltaproteobacteria bacterium. GTDB lineage: Bacteria > Desulfobacterota > Syntrophia > Syntrophales > Smithellaceae > MVRV01. Next base: position 3,067 of record JANYAY010000034.1, on the reverse strand, counting down.
TGGCCGGTGATATCAATCGGGTTTTTGGCCGATCCAAAGGCCGGGATGACCGGAGAAAATACTCTTTTCAGGTCTTGAGGTTCATCGTAGAGATTGACGCCGTATTTCTCACAGGCGTCCGCCGCCATCACACCGGCGCCTCCGCCATTAGTAATTATTACCATATTGTCCCCCCGGGGAAGCGGGTTCTCCAGAAGAAACAGGGCCCAGTTGAAAGCCTCTTTGGTGCTTTCCGCCCGCAGTGCGCCGCACTGGCGGATGACGTCATCAAAAACATCATCCGCACTGGCCAGTGATCCGGTATGAGACGCCGCAGCCCGCGCGCCCTTTGCGGAACGGCCGGACTTGATCACCAGCACGGGCTTTTTCAGGGCAGTTTTTTTAACCGCCCGGATGAATTTTTCGCCGTTGCGGACACCTTCAATATACATCAGGATAATGCTGGTATTCTCCTCGTCGCCAAGATACGTCAGAAGATCGGACTCATCAATATCCGACTTATTGCCTACCGAAACAATGGCGGACAGGCCGATATTTTCGACGGCAGCCTGACCGACCAGCGTCAGCCCGAGTGCGCCGCTCTGGGTGATCATGGCCAGATGACCCGACGGGATATCTCCGGCGACGAATGTGGCATTTAAGCAGGCCCGGGAGGAATAGATGCCGAACACATTGGGGCCCAGAATCCGCATTCCCCGCGAGCGGGCATAATCAACAATTTTTTTTTCTCCGGCAATGTTGCCGATTTCCGAAAAACCGGAGGTGATAATCACAGCGTGCTTAACTTTTTTGTCGGCGCACAAGACGACCGCATCATAGACAAGATCCGCAGGGAGGGTAATACAGGCAATATCGATGGTATCATTGATGTCGAGAAGGCTTCGGAAAACCGGTATTCCGGCGATTTGGCCGCCACTCAGGTTCACAGGATAGATTTTTCCCGCATATCCTCCGGTAATAACATTCTGCAGGACTGCGTGGCCTATCTTGCTTTTATCGCGGGAAGCGCCGATAATCGCCAGCGATCGTGGTTCAAAAAGATATTTGATGTCTTCAGCATCTTCACGTGTCATCTTTAATCCTTAAAAGCCATGGTCATTTCATAAATACCGGCGGTATTATGCTTGACGATATCAAAGCCCCCTTTTTCAAATACATGCAGCATGGGCGTGTTTTCCGCCAGCACATCGGCCGTAAATCCCAGGAGGCCCTGCCTTCTGGCGAGGTAAGTCAAATAGGCAAGCAATTCCGTGCCGATGCCTTTCATCTGGTAATCATCCCTTATGGCAAAAGCGACTTCCGCGGAATGCTTGTTTTCGTCGATAAAATATCTGCCGACGCCGATGATTATCCGGCTTGCCTCATCTCCGGCCACGGCCATAATCGCCATTTCTTTTGTATAATCGATGATAACAAACTCCTGCAGACGTTCATGGGGCATATATTTACGGGTCGAAATAAACCGTCTGTATAAACTGTTGTCGGAAAGAGAGTAGATGAAATCCTTGAACAGGGGTTCATCGTTGATTTTAATTGGCCGGAAGAATATCTTGAAACCGGTTTTAGTCGTCCTGTATGTCTCCAGTTCCTCCGGATACCTTCCTTTCTCCCCCGGGATAAAAGCCTGATCCTGGTAGATAAGTCCCGCCTTTTTTGCCTCGGAAACCAGCCAGAGGCGAAATTTGGGGTGCGCAATGGCAATCAGATCCATGGACCGCTCACGAATACTTTTCCCGTGAATGTAGGCAATACCGTATTCGGTGACAACATAGTGGATATCACCGCGAATCAATGTCGTCCCGGCCCCCTCTTTGAGTGCCGGCTTGATCCGGGAGATGCTGTCGTCCGCTGCCGTGGATGGCAGAGCAAGAATAGCCTTGCCGTTGCGGGACAGGAAAGCCCCGCGCATAAAATCAGCCTGTCCACCAATCCCGCTGTAGAAAACCCTCCCGATGGATTCGGCCGTAGCCTGTCCGGTAAGGTCGATTTCCAGAGCACTATTGATGGCCACCATATTTTCCTGCTGGGCAATGACGATGGGGTTATTAGTATAGTCGATCGTCCGGAATTCTATATCCGGGTTGTCATGAATAAATTCGTACGTTTCCTTATGTCCCATGCAGAAGGAAGCCACAGACTTCCCCCGATTGACGGTTTTTTGCGTGTTGTCGATGACTCCTTTTTTCATCAGGTTGGCGATGCCGTCGCTGAAAAGCTCCGTATGCACACCCAGATGTTTCTTTTCCCCAAGGCTCTCCAGAATGGAATTGGCCACGGCGCCGTATCCCACCTGGATCGTATCGCCGTCTTCCACGAGCCGGGCAATATTCTTCCCGATTTTGCGGGTAATTTCCTCGTCCGACCGCGGGGTGTATTCCAGGAGCGGTTCGTTATGAGGCAAAAGAAAGTCGACATCATCGAGGGAGATAAAAGAATCTCCGTGAACGCGCGGCATCTGATCATTTATCTGGACCACAATGCAGGCAGCATTTTCCACAGCGGCTTTCACGATGTCCAGACTTACACCCAGACTCATATGACCGTGGATGTCGGGGGGAGATGTTTGAATAAGCGCTACATCAATATGGACAAGGCCCCGGTGAAACAAAGAGGGTAGTTGAGACAGGAGAATCGGCGTGTAATCGGCCTGCCCGGTGTTGACGGCGTTTCTCGTGGGGTTGCCGATAAAGAAAGAATTGTGCCGGAAGTTTTGCTTAAATTTTTTTTCCGTGTAGGGGGCGACGCCAAGAGTCCTCACATGGATGATTTCCGCATCGAAAAATGCGTTGGGGTTAGACTCAACATAACGGATCAGCCCCGCAACAAGGTATTGAGGCTCCGCGCAGGCCGATCCGATAAATATCGTATCGCCCCGATGAATACGGCCAAAGATAATTTCTTCCGACACGAACTTCTCCGGATATTTCTCCGTAATGTCAAAATTTCTTTAATATTTTCATTGAAACATCTATATTATTAAGCTGTTATCAGAAGAAAGTTTCCCTCCCCCATGTGAGAGTTATCCATAGCCATGCCTGCGGCCCATCTAGAGCCAGGCAGGTACGGC
>JANYAY010000108.1 GCA_025361065.1 Deltaproteobacteria bacterium | reverse complement strand
ATATAGCCTGAAAGGAACTATACACTTTAACATATTGATAGTAAAGAATAATTATTCTTTTTGTGGCAATTATTTAACATCAATTACGCTTGTTTTAGGATTAGCTTGTATCATTTAGCTGTAGAAGCTTCACGCTTTATTGAATGGATGGTGGCAATGTCGCTCGATACCGAGCGCATCATCGGCCTTGATTTAGTGGCCGAACTTGCAGAATCACAACGGGTTGAACGGATAGACATTGTTACGCTCAATCATGATACCCTTGTCGAACAGGTACTGACAAAAAATAATATCAGCTTCGTGGACGGTTTTGGAAGCCAAGATGGAGATGTTCGCTGGCAAGATGACACTGAATACGACGCTAACGATGCCAAAGTGCGGCTAATTAAACCTCATGGTTCAGTTAATTGGTACAAGTTCATTGTCAACGGGAAGGAACGTTACGCGATGATAGACGGGAAGGATCCAACGCAGTGCAAGAACCAAAAAGGGGGAAAACTCCTAAGCTTTATAACAACACCCTCATTCTTATCCGGAACGAACAAAGTCATCTCCTACAATAGGGGTATTTACACTGATGTATTTTACCGGTTTCATAAAGCCCTCCGTGAAAATGATTTGATGGTCATGTCGGGATACGGGTGGGGCGACACAGCCATTAACTTTAGGTTAGAAAATTGGGTCGATTACAATAAGAATAACCGGATTATTTTGCTTCACGAAAACCCCAAAGAACTCATGAGTAGATCCCTTCAGCTTGACCAAAGTTACAATGGATTGGTAAAAGTGGGGCAACTTGTTCCAGTACTGCAATGGCTTTGTAATACATCGCTCAGTGACCTAATTGGGTAGCCGGGGGATTTTAACCCCCAGCCTCCACAACACCCGGTATGCGGTTTCGCACCGGGCGCTTCACGAAGATACCGGGCCGTAGTCGGGTATATGATTCAAAAAACAGTTCTTTGAAAAGCTGACGGTAACTGCTTTTGATCATCAGGAGCACGATTTCCCATGACGCGCCTGTTTAGTTGCTCTCCCGTTCGGATTCATTGCACTTCAGAGCTCATGGGGTATGCCTCTGTTCTTCGCGTTTGGCCCTTCAGTGGGATGAGACCTCCGTGATATCCTCCACATTGTGGGCCACGGCTCGTTTCCAATCGCCATTCCACCAATGGCGACTTCCTACACCTACTATGGCATCTGCTGACTCCTGTCCGATTATCCCGTATGTTGCCAGACATGACGCAGCCTTTTTTGCAAAGAGCCGCACGCCGGGCAGGTCTCCCCGGATAAGAACGTGAACTGTTGCTACACAACCGCGACATTTACCATTTCTCCTGAATCCAGGGCTTCGTTATGTTGTGCTAACTTGCCCGGAGACTTGGCCTTGTATGCCGTTTCTGTTCGTCGGCTCATAGCGTTACACTCCGGGTTGGACGCTCCCTGCGGTCGCTCTCGGCCACGGCGAGCCTTTCGCTCCACTTTGCTTTCGGACGGTTCCTCGCGATTCCGCTTTTGCCTTTAGTGCGTTGGGGACTTTCACCCCATAAGTTCACACACGTGCCGGGTGTACACAATTGCATTCACCAGACGACGAAGAAGAAGTGCGACGGTCCTGCGGGCAAGGTCATCGGCACCACTGGTGATACCGGTTATCGGGCCTCCAACTCGACACGTTGCAATAAATATTGACAAAATGTAGCTGTTTGGCTACACAATAATTATGATTGAAATTCGTAAAACTGAAAATTTCGTCCAATGGATTGATGGTTTGCATGACATTCGTGCACGTGCACGTATCCTTGTTCGAATAGAAAGGTTGGCGGTTGGCACAGAATCTATAGGAGTCTATTATGGCAAAAACCATCACTACCCGATACGACGTCGCCCAGCATCTTCGCACCCCGGAAGAAATGGCTGCTTACCTTGAAGCATGTCTTGAAGAGGCAAATGGCGACGCCGCTTTTATTGCCAAAGCTTTGGGCGATATCGCCCGCGCCAAGGGCATGTCACAAGTGGCGCGTGATGCCGGCCTGTCCCGCGAAAGTCTTTACAAAGCACTCTCTGGAGAGCGAACCCCGAATTTCGACACCATCCTTAAAGTTATAAGTGCACTCGGCATAAAATTGCATGCAGAAGCAGTTCATGCGAACAGTTCTACGGCCCAGCATGTCGCTTGAGGGGAGAATTAAGGATATAAGCGTCACCGAAAGCACCATTACGACTGAACTCATTGATGAGCAGACAATCAGCTTTCCCCTTACCTGGTCATGGCGGTTGTCGGCCCGTGTTCGCAAAAAAATGCCTCAGAGTGAACTATCGGAGCGGAGATTCTGCTGCACGCCATCCCTGCCAATAAAACTTTGTGGTTCGGCCCGAGACGATAGAGAAGGAACTATATGGTACAAAAAATCGATGATGTAACGATGGCCGCCCTTGACTTGAGTATTGAAGAACGGGCGCAGTTGGCTGGCAAGCTCCTGCTTAGCTTGGATGAGCCTTCGGAGTCAGAAGTGGAAAATCTGTGGCTGGAAGAGGCAGAACGTCGCTTAGAGGAATTATTTATTAAGAAAATAAACAACTGAAATAATACAGAAGAGGTGACTGACATGATAAATGCAGACGAACTTATATCAGTGGCGGAATCATTGCCGATAGAATTAAAAACAGAACTGATAGAGAGACTTCTTTACAGCATGAGTCCATCTCGGAAAGATATTGACGAATTATGGGCGCAAGAGGCTGAAAAGAGAGTAGAAGAACTGAGAAGCGGTAAAGTGAAAGCGATTCCCGGAGAAGATGTTTTCAGAGAAATTCGGGAGAAACTGTCGGAATGAAATACTCTTTTTATCCTACTGCCAAAACCGAACTAAGCGAAGCAGTACACTATTACGAGACTTGCCGGATGGGGCTCGGAGCGGAATTTGCAAAAGAAGTTTATTCAACTGTCCTGCGGATTACCGAGTTTCCCGAAGCATGGAGTCCGTTTACAAAAAATACAAGAAGGTGCCTGACCAGACGATTTCCATACGGAGTGATATATCAGATTGAAGAAGGTCAGATTCTGATTATTGCAGTGATGCAACTGAACAGGAAACCGGATTATTGGAAAAAAGAATAATGTAAGTGAAAAAATGGCATAACCAGTGTTGCTATGGACGTTCTACTGAGCGTTGCCAGCGGCGGCGGGATTTTGCAGTAAATCCGGCTCCTTGAAAATGTTATTTTGAGCAGCAATATTTTATTCCTGTAAAAATATTTTTAAAATTCTTCTTCCATCTTCTTCATTTTATTCCCCTCTATTCTTTCTCAAAATCCCTCAAAAGTTCCATTCGATCTTATCATTGACCCCAGGAGACTCAAGGTCAATGAAATCATTGAAAAAGAAAAGATGCCGTCATTGCAGGAAGTTATTCTGGCCAGAT
>JANYAY010000074.1 GCA_025361065.1 Deltaproteobacteria bacterium | reverse complement strand
ATCCTATCTCTCTTTTCATTTATCCGCGCTAGTTTTCATAAAACTTTTGACACTACCGGTGCACCTCTTAACGCAAGTTAACTTGATACAAGGCAAAGGCCATGCCAATTGCAAAATATTCAATTAATGCATTGATAATATTGAATAATATTATTATCTACTAAATTAGCGTTTGAATTTTTTCCAGATAAGCGGATAATATATATCCAAGCGAAAGTATCCAGGTGGATAAATAGTATCCAGCGCTTGTCGTGCATATTCCCTCATGCGGAAAATGGAGAGGTAACCATGAAGATTAAAGCCAGAAGAAAGTTCCGCTTTGATATTTCGATTTGGGTAGCGATTAGCGCTATTGCCGTCCTAGCTGTGATTTCCGCCGTAATGACTTTAACTCATTTCCAGCGCCAGAAGGAACAGGCAGTCGAGTTGCTGGCAGAAAAAGGGGTTGTGCTGATCAGATCGCTGGAAGCAGGTTTACGCAGTCAAGGCACAGAAGGGAAAGATATCTTCCGGATGCGCAAACTGCTGATGGAGACGGCTGCGCAGCCCGATATTGACTACATTGTTATCACAGACAACAAGGGCAAAATAATCGCTGATAGCGATCCTTCCATGGTCGGACAAGTTTATGGTCTTGATTTGGATATTGAAAAAATTTCCTTCAGTACGGATAAAAAATGGCGGCAGGCGGCAAACCCCGAAGGTGCCGGCACATTTGAAGTTTATCGCGGTTTCTTCCCGCAGGAAAGATATAACGAAACGCAAGCCGCACCAGCAAATCCCAAAAGCAATAATATGATTATTTATGTCGGCTTTAATATGGCCATGATTGAAAAGGCCGACAAGGAGGATACTCGAAATACAATTTTCATTGCTCTGATCCTTTTATTAATCGGCTCTTCGGCCATTGTTTCACTGTTTCTCGCCCAGGCCTATCGCACGGCGCGCATGTCGCTTTCCCGCATTACGGTATTTTCGGAAGCGCTGGTTAAAAACATGCCCATTGGTCTTATAGCGCTCGATGAGAGCGGCAATATCGCCATTTGTAATGAAAAGGCCGGCGCTATTTTAAATATTCCCCACAGCGATACTCCAGGCAAGAAAATGGATTCCCTGATACCTGCTCCTGTGCAAAAAATATTTACCGATCTTCCGGAAAATGGCGGTCTGGTGGAAGAAGATTTGCAACTTATTTCCGGGCAAAAGGAAAGAAAAACACTGGAAATTGTTGCAGCCTCGCTGACCGCTGAGGGGATCTCCACCGGGAAAATAATACTGCTGCGCGATGTCACTGCGCTGCGGCAATTGGAAAATGAAGTGGCGAAGAGCCGCCATTTAACTTCTATCGCCAGCCTCGCCGCAGGCGTTGCCCATGAGATCAGAAATCCGCTCAGTTCCATCAAGGGCTTTGCCGTGTATTTCCGGGAGCGTTTTTCCGGAAATAATGAAGACCAGAAAACGGCAGATATCATGATTGCCGAAGTGGAACGCCTCAATCGTGTAATCAGTCAGCTCATTGAATTTGCGCGGCCTTTGGAGTTGAAACGGGAAAAAACATATTTTCCTGATTTAATCCAGCACACATTGAGCTTGATTGCCGCCGACGCAAAAAATAATCATGTTACTATTACCACAGATAGCGCATTTGACACACCGCTTACGGAAGTTGATCCCGATAAAGTCAAGCAGGTGCTGCTTAATATCTTTCTCAACGCGCTCGCGGCAATGAAAAATGGCGGCAATCTGCTCATCAAGCTTGTGACGGAAAAAAATAATATCGCCATAATCATTTCCGATACCGGCGCAGGAATCGAGAAGCTGGATTTGCCCCGGATCTACGATCCCTATTTTACTTCGAAGCCCGCCGGAACGGGCCTGGGGCTGGCAGTCGTTCAGAAGATAATGGAAGCGCACGGCGGAACAATTAATGTGGAAAGCCTTGTCGGCCGGGGCACTGCGGTATCTCTGCAATTCCCGCTCAGTTCAACTTAAATAAAAGGATATAGAGATGAAAACAAATCAATCAATTCTGGTCGTCGATGATGATGTGGCGCATCGGATCATGCTCAAAAAGCTGATCGGCAGTTGGGGTTATGAAGTTTCCGAGGCGGAGGATGGATCAATTGCCATTTCCGAAGTCCGGGAGCGGGCATTTGACCTGATTTTAATGGATATCCGCATGCTCAATGTTTCCGGGATCGAAGCACTCGAACAGATTAAGATTATCAACCCGGCAATACCGGTAATAATTATGACAGCCTATGCCTCTGTGGAGACAGCAGTTAATGCCTTGAAAAAAGGTGCCTACGATTATCTTACCAAACCGCTGGATTTTGACGAATTAAAAATCGCCATCGCCCGCGCCACCGAGCATACCCGCCTCAAAAAAGAAAATGAATATCTGAAAGGAAAGTTAAGCGAACAATTTGATAGGCAGAGTGTTATTGGTCAGAGCACAGTCATGGTTAAACTTCTGGATGCCGTCTCCCAGGTAGCTTCTACGGAAGCAACTATCCTGATTACCGGCGAGTCGGGAACAGGTAAAGAAATGATTGCCAATGCCCTCCATTACAACAGTTCGCGCCGCGAGGCGCCTTTTATTAAAATAAATTGCGCAGCGCTTACCGAAACGCTTCTGGAATCGGAATTATTCGGGCATGAAAAAGGAGCCTTCACCGGTGCAGACCGCAAGCGGGAAGGAAAGTTCCGCCAGGCCGACGGCGGCAGTATTTTTCTCGATGAAATCAGCGAAATGTCGAAAGCCATGCAGGTGAAGCTTTTGCGAGTTTTGCAGGAAAGAGAAATAACCCGTGTCGGCGGATCGGAAGTCATTAAAATTAACGTCCGGGTGATTGCCGCTTCCAATAAAGACTTGCAAAAAGAGATAGAAACGGGCCGCTTCCGGGAAGATTTGTTTTATCGTCTGAATGTTGTGGCCCTGCACGTGCCACCACTGCGGGAGAGAAGAGAAGACATTCCATTGCTTACGCAACACTTCTTAAATCTTTTTGCCACAAAGAATTCTAAAAGCATCAAGGGCTTTACGCCACAGGCAATGGAAAAGCTTTTAAAGTATGCCTGGCCGGGCAACGTCCGTGAACTCATGAATGCAGTGGAAAGAGCCGTTGTCCTTTCCCGCGCCGAATATCTGGATCACGATGAACTGGCCTTGCTGATGGCGGATAAGGCAGTTGCCGGGGAAATTGATCAAACCAGTTTGCCCGACAATCTTCCGCTGGAAGAAGTGGAAAAAAGAACTATCCTGGAAGCTTTGGCCAAAACCAGTGGTAACAAGAGCGAAGCCGCGCGGCGCCTCGGCATCACCCGCAAAACCCTGCGCAAGAAACTCGATAAGTACGAAGGCGCCGGCTGACAGATGGTTGGTTGTAATAGGCGGAATAAGCTTTTTATTGTATATATCCAGATTAAGGAAACATCATGATCGAATACATGAAACGGCATGAGCGTTATATAAAAGAGATGCTGGGGAAGAATCTTCAGGGAGAAGAATTGCAAGAACTTCTCGCATATCACGACAAACAGATTCAATGGATGCAGCATGAAAGAGAGGTCCATCTCATTACGATGCTCTTTGTTTGCCTTTTCACGTTGATCTTATGGGGATTCAGCGTTGTAACACCGTCTCTCCCGCATATTCTCCTTTGTGCAATTTTGCTGATTCTGACATTAGCATACATTATCCATTATTACCGGCTCGAAAACGGTGTGCAAAGATGGTACGATCTATCCAATAAAATCAAACAGCACAATCAGTTGTAAATGCCATTTTACAAATACACTAATATTGCAGCAACATGATACGGGTTTAGTTTTGGGGATCGTCGTTGCGTCGTCTTTTAAAATCCGGTTTGTTTGATTTCTTTTTAAGAAGTTCTAATAACTTGTCTTGATAAGAATAGACTGCAACAAAGATGATGATGCCGGCGCCGACAAAGCAGCCCAGGAGAAAATAATGGCCATCGCGGACGGAACTTCCCGTTATCGAAAGCATTATGGTGCCGAGCAATCGCCCGGCTGCGGAAACGATAAGGAATGTCCCGACCGGCATCCGGCTGACACCCATAATATAGCACAAATAATCCTTCGGAAATCCCGGAATTAGAAAGAGAAAGAAAGATACCAGTATGCCCTGATGTTCCATGAAGTGATCAAATTTTTCAAAAACTGCCGGTTTTACAACTTTTTCCAGCAGAGGCTCACCGAAGAAATGAGCCAGGATAAAAGCCAGCCAGGAACCCAGAGTCAGGCCAATTGTCGAATAAATAGTTCCCAGGACAGGCCCATAGATATAACCACCGACGAATCCGGTAAATTCACCGGGAATAGGAGCGGCAACAACTTGTACTATTTGGACAAGAATAAAAACTATTGCATCGTAAGGATGGAAAGATTTAATAAAAGCACGCAGTGCTTTTTCATTGGCAAAAAGACCATAAACATCATAATGGATGAAGAGATATACGAAAAGGCTGATAATCAGGATTAGGGTTACAATCTTAAGAGTTAAGGCTAAACGCTTATTCATCGAGAAATTTGATTATCCTATTCCTTAGCTTTGGCATCCAGCTTCTTTGCTTCCTCTTCCTGTTTCTTCTCCGGTTCATTCATGGCTTGCTTAAAGCCCCGGATTGATTTACCTATGGCGCTGCCTATATCGGGGAGTTTGCCCGGACCAAAAAAAATTAGCACAATAACAAGAATAACAATCAGATGCATTGGCTGGAAAAGTCCTTCCAACATAAGTCCTCCTCCTTTTAATAAATCCTATATTATTATATTTTGTACGTCAAATTTAATATTTATGATAAATTGGCGTAAATTTTCTACAGACCGACCCGCGGAAAACTCCGGTAATGTAAAACATGAAATTGTTTCCAAGTCATTGCCCTCAGAGATTAGCCGATAAATTTCATTGACTAAAAATAAGCTACATGCAAGAAAAACGGCAACTAAAAATGATAAAAGTGGACTACTCTATCCGTTATTTCAATATAAAAATCCTGTTGCCTGAAAAGGAGGAAACATGTCGAAAGTACCCCAAAAGTTGAAAAATACAAGGTCTGAGTTTTATAAAAATGCTTCTATTGCCAAATTTGGCGAGCGCAAGCCTGATTTTACTACCATGGGCAGGAAAATAAAAAATCCCCACAAGAAATTCCGGGAAGTAGTCTGTGTGGCGGCATGCCGGACGCCTTACGGCCGGGCAGGAGGAGCACTCAAAGATTTTTCGGCAATGGAACTCGGTGCTCTGGCCATAAAAGAAGTTCTCGAAAGAACCGAAGGCAAAGTTAAGCCCGCGGAAGTGGATTATGTATTCATGGGACAAGTTGTTCCGGCCGGTTGCGGTCAAATACCCGGACGGCAAGCAACAATTCTCGCCGGTGTGCCGGAATCGGTTCCCTCTATTACTGTTAACAAGGTTTGTTCATCCGGCATCAAGACAATTGATCTGGCGTTCCAGATGATTCTGCTGGGACGCGCCGATATTTGTATTGCCGGGGGACAGGAAAGCATGAGCAATTGCCCCTTTGTGCTGCCGGATATGCGCTGGGGCCTGCGTATGGGATTGCCCAACGGCAGAGTCGTCGATTCGATGGTATATGACGGCCTTTGGGATGCCTTTTATAACCGCCACATGGCTATTCACGGCTCGGAAGTGGCGGACGAATTCGGTTTCACCCGGGCACAACAAGATGAGTGGGCGCTCAATTCGCAGATGAATGCCGTGAAAGCAATGGCCGCGGGCAAACTCGATGATGAAGTTTTCCCTGTAGAAATTAAACAGGGCAAAAAAGTAATTGTGCTGGATAAAGACGAGGGACCGAGAACGGAGACAACATTAGAAGGATTAGCCAAGCTGCCGCCGGTCTTTGGTCATCTCAGCACTGTAACCGGTCAGCCGGGCTCAGTAACCGCGGGTAATGCGCCGGGAGTCAACGATGGCGGCGATGTGTGTCTTTTGATGAGCCGGGAAAAAGCCGACGAACTGGGTCTAAAACCTATCTTCACCATTGTGGATTATGCCGAAGTTTCCCAGCCGACCAAAGATATCGCTACCGTGCCGGGTTTGGCCATTAAGAAAATTCTGGAACAAAATGATCTGACGCTCGATCAGATGGATGTCATCGAAATCAACGAAGCCTTTGCCGCGGTGGTGCTGGTGAGTTGCCGGTCGATTCTGGGCATGACAAAAGAAGAGATGTATAAAAAGGTTAATGTCAACGGCGGAGCGGTTGCCTATGGTCACCCCATCGGAGCAACCGGAGCCAGAATCGTTATGACGCTGGGGTATGAACTCAAGCGCCGTGGCGGCGGCTATGGCGTCTGCGGTATATGCTCGGGACACGCGCAGGGCGATGCCATGCTGATTCGGGTGGATAAAGATTAATTGCGGCATTCCTCATTCAGGCATCCTGAGCATTCTTTCACTGCGCCAGATGCGAAAGATTCTTATCTTGTTGCCGTCAAAAATGGTCTATTAACCGGTCTGATAATAGCACCATTTAAACGACCTGTAAAAGAGTTTTGTTATTTCACTGCTAAAGATTACGATAGGCGTCACGCCTGTGCTTGACCCGCATAATAATTATTGACTTGGTTGTATTATTGATTTCGTACAATACCCGATAGTCTCCAATACGAAGCCTCCAGTCATTTAGAGAACCTTTTATTTTCTTGCTGTTTTGCGGGTGAGAGTTGTTGGTGAGCTTTTTAATGTTTTCTATGATGGCTGAAAATATCGATCCCGGCAGCTTTTTTAAATCTTTTTCCGCATGACGCTCAATATATAATTCATAGGCCATTATTGTGATCCGTCAAAAAATCGTTTAATTTTCTAACGCTGGGTTTTGCATTGCGTATTTTTTCCAGATCAGCGATGTCTTCCTTGTCTTCAAGTCTTTCGAGTAACTGCCGGTAATCTTTGATGTCAATTATTATTGCATTTGGCTTTCCGTCTTTCATTACTAACTGAGGTTTTGTCTTTAAAATTTTCGCCATGATCTTTTCCTCTAATATTCTAATATATTATCTTAATAATAGCCTTTTTTCTATGTTTCCGCAATAAACAAAATCTTCGATCAGGTCAGCATCTTTTCCACAACATCCGCGATCCGGCGGCAGTAGGTTTCGGTTTCTTTCTTGGTGGGACCTTCGACCATGACGCGGCACATGTTCTGGGTGCCGGAGTAGCGCACCAGGACGCGGCCGCTGTCACCGAGCTTATTCTCCACTTCTTTGATGGCGTCCATGATTTCCGGAACAGTTTCGATTTGGGGTTTTCTTTTTACATCAAGATTGATGAGCATTTGCGGAAAGACCGTCATAATTCCGGCCAGCTCTGAGAGTGGCTTGCCCTCTTTCTTCATCGCCGCCAGCACTTGCAGGGCCGTGATTAAACCGTCGCCCGTAGTATGATATTTCAGGAAGATCAAGTGACCGGAATCCTCACCGCCGATAATAGCGCCGCACGCGCGCATTTCTTCCAGTACGTAACGGTCACCGACATTGGCTAAAACAGAGTCAATGCCGAGTTTCCGTAAAGCAACGCTCATCCCTAAATTGCTCATTACTGTGCGCACAACAATATTATTGGTCAGCTTACCTTCTTTTTTCAGAAGGGCCGAACAAATAGTCAAGGCCTGATCGCCGGTGAGCACGGTTCCTTTTTCATCCACCGCAATCATCCGGTCGCCGTCGCCGTCAAACGCAAAACCAACAGCCGCCTTTCGCCGGACTACTTCCGCCGCCAATGCTTCCGGATGCTGTGAGCCGCAATTGAGGTTGATGTTTTTGCCGTCAGGCTGATCGAACAAGGTTATCACTTCCACGCCCAGTTCGGTAAAAACAGCCGGGGCAACACGATAAGTGGCTCCATTGCTGCAATCCAGAACAACTTTCATTCCTTCGGGATTAAGCTCCTGAGGAAATGCCTGTTTGAGAAAGTCCACATAGCGCCCTGTGGCATCATCCATTCGGGATAGTTTACCGATCTCTTGCGGAACAGAGTGGAGTTTATGCATGTTGTTGGCAAAGATGAGTTCTTCAATCTGATTTTCCTTTTCATCAGAGAGCTTAAAGCCGTCGCCCTTAAAAATTTTTATGCCGTTGTCCTGCATGGGATTATGAGAGGCGGAAATTACGATACCCGCATCAGCACGCATGTTGGACGTTAAAAAAGCAATGCCCGGTGTGGGGATGACACCGACGGAAAGGGCATGAACTCCCATGGAGCAAATGCCGGAAATAAGTGCGCATTCAAACATGTCACCTGATATCCTGGTGTCCTTGCCGATAACAATACGGGCGACATGTCCTTCTCTTTTGGACAGATAGGCTATGGCCCGACCGACATTTAAAGCCATTTCCGCTGTCATTGGATGGTGGTTGGCTATGCCACGGATGCCGTCGGTGCCGAAGAGTTTTCCCATAATTATCCTCCAAAGGTATTGAGTGGATTCCTACCTTATGGGTTTCATTTTTGCAACCAGGAAAAAGTATTTGCGGTTGTTTTTATTTGCATTTTATTATACTACGCGAAAAATAAAACTCAAAAAATTAATAATCAGAGGTATTAATATGATCAAGAAAGTCACAGTTGTCGGGGCAGGAAATGTCGGGGCAACAGCGGCACAGAGACTTGCCGAAAAAGAACTTTGCGACGTCGTGCTGGTTGATATTATTGAAGGTGTGCCGCAGGGAAAGGCTCTGGATTTGAATCAGGCGGCGCCGATTGAAAAACACGACGCGCATATCACCGGCGCCAACTCTTATGAGGCTTCGGCGGACTCCGATATCATCATTATCACGGCGGGAATACCCCGCAAGCCCGGTATGAGCCGCGATGATCTTTTAGCAACAAACAGAAAAATCATTAAGAGTGTAACGAAAGAAGTTGCCAGGTATTCTCCCCGGGCCATCCTGATTATCGTCAGCAATCCCCTCGATGCCATGTGCCATGTGGCCATGGAAGAAAGCGGCTTCCCGAGAGAAAGAGTAATCGGCATGGCCGGTGTTTTGGATTCCGCCAGATTCCGCGCTTTTATCGCCGCTGAGCTTAATGTCTCCGTCGAAAATATTTCTGCACTTGTTTTAGGCGGCCATGGCGACACCATGGTGCCTTTGCCGCGTTTTTCCACCGTTGCCGGAATTCCCATAACCGAGTTGCTGTCCGCGGAGCGCATTGAAGCGCTGGCCAACAGGACACGCACCGGCGGCGCTGAAGTCATCAGCCTGCTGAAAACGGGCAGCGCTTATTATGCGCCGGCTTCCGCAGCAGTGGAAATGGCTGAAGCCATTTTAAAAGATAAAATGAAGATATTGCCCTGTGCCGCATATCTCACAGGCGAGTATGGTATTTCCGGCTTATTTGTCGGCGTACCGGTGAAACTCGGCAAAAACGGTGTAGAGCAAATTATTTCTCTGCCGCTCACGGCTGAAGAAAAACAGGCACTGATGAAATCTGCGGCAGCGGTGCAGGAGCTGGTGGAAGTAATGAAGAAAATGGCTTAACGAATTTATATCAAACCGGCTGTAATGGCAAAGGCGGCAGACATTTTCTCATGTCTGCCGCCTTTTTGTATTTCTAATCGGACGTAAAACTGGCGGAGAGAGCGGGATTCGCCCGGCATTCGAGACTGTGTCGTAATAGAAATAGTTCTATCAACAGCGTCATGCCGATGAATACCCTAAAGGGCACGCGAACCGTCCTCCAGACGTCGTCCCGACGAAAGTCGGGAACCAGTTCAAAGTTACTGGATTCCCCCGTATCGAGTACGGGGCAGGCTCTTCGTCGCGCTTCGCTTGCCCGGAATGACCATAAAGTAATTGCCATTTCGTGTCCTCCGCTGGCGGAGGTGTCACTGGGTGACGGAGGTGGACTAAGGAGTGCCAATGTGTAACTTATTAATATTACAGCCACTTAAAAAACATCCACCCCCTTGCCCCCGCCAGCGGGGGACATTACGAATAAACTGCAATCAGCATCTGTCAATTGCGACACAGTCTCGAATGCCGGACGAACCACATATAGCTCGTCTTTGTATAATTCTATAAATCGATTAGAGGTCTCTGGAATTATTGCAGGAATAGATAATTTATGGATTTAGCTGATTACATCTTTACATAAATCTCATAACTGGCGGAGAGAGGGGGATTCGAACCCCCGGTACACCTTTGTGGGCATACACACGATTTCCAGTCGTGCTCCTTAAGCCGCTCGGACATCTCTCCGGTTTTGTTATGCTGTGTCATTCCATCTCATACATCATCTTGCAATAAAGCAAATGGCCTTCATCTCTGGATTCCCCCGTATCGAGTACGGGGCAGGCTCTTCGTCGCGCTTCGCTTGCCCGGAATGACGAGAAAGGTAATTACGGCACAATCTCTGATGAGGAATGACAAATTAATTGTCAAAAAGCAATTATTATTTAATATCTGGCGGAGAGAGGGGATACGCCCGATATGCATCGGGTGTCGGGGCAAGCCCTCCAAACCCTTTAATTTCTCTTAACCGCTGCCGACTCAGGATAATGGCGGAGAGAGGGGGATTCGAACCCCCGTGGGAGCTTGTGGCCCCCAAATCGATTTCGAGTCGATCCCGTTACGACCACTTCGGTACCCCTCCGTTTATCTTATCATGCTTTCTATAATACGTTTTTTTATGTCTTGCCTTCCATCACTTGTTTTTAGATATTCTTCTCGTCTTGCTGCAGTGTCATGCCGATGAAAATCGGCATCCAGAAATTACTGATAATACTGGATTCCCCCGTATCGAGTTCGGGCAGGCTCTTCGTCGCGCTATGCTTGCACGGAATGACGAAACGTTAATTGCGACACAGCTTCGAATGCCTGGGAATACTCGGGCAAGTCGATCCCGTTACGACCACTTCGGTACCTCTCCGTTTATTCAGATACTGCTTTGATTGTAATTACTACCTTGCAAGTAGTAATTACCGGTAATGTATGAAACCTTATTTATTATGCGCCCCCTACGGGATGCGCTTCCGGTCACAGGATAACGCGGCGGCAAGGAGGAGGCTCCGCAGGCGTATATGAAAATACGTTGAGGAAGCCGACGACGATGCCAATAAAGTTAGCCGCAGAAAGCAAAGCGGTATTACTTTACCGCAACGGCGGCGGATATACCCTCTTTTCCCGAAAAAATCTACTGATTATTTCCCCGCATTCCTCTTTTAATATTCCTTCCGTCACCGCAACCTGATGATTTAGCCTGTTATCAGTTAAAACATTATATAACGAGCCCACTGCGCCGCATTTGGGATCACTCGCCCCGAAAATCACCCGTGCCAGCCGCGCCTGAATGATTGCCCCCGCACACATAAGACAAGGTTCCAGCGTAACGTAGAGCGCGGCGCCGGTTAGCCGGTAATTGCCTAATGTCTCGCCAGCCTTTCGCAGGGCCAGTATCTCCGCATGCGCCGAAGGATCATTTCGGGTGATCGGCGAATTATGCCCGCGTGCCAGAACCTTCCCGTCATAGACGACTATCGCCCCCACCGGCACCTCGTCTTTTATAAAGGCTAATTCGGCTTCGGCGAGCGCCATTTTCATGTAATCGTCATCACTGAACATTTTCATTCCTTCTTTAAAAACAGATCCAGAGGACTTCGCAGATTGCGAATGTCGCGGGCCATTACATGGGTGTATATCTCTGTTGTCTTGACGTCCGCGTGTCCAAGCAGTTCCTGGAGGACGCGGATATTGACCCCGTTTTCCAGCATATGAGTGGCAAAGCTATGGCGCAAAGTGTGGCATCCTACTCTTTTGTCAATATGTGCTTCTTGGGCTGCCCGTTTCACCGCTTTTTGTAAAATGGATTCCTGAACATGATGACGCATTTCTTTACCGGAACGCGGATCAATAGACAGTAATTTTGCGGGAAAGACCCACTGCCATCCCGTTGCCCTCGACGCTTTGGGATACTTTCTGGCTAGCGCTTCCGGGATATAGACCTCTCCAAATCCTTCTTCTAAATCTTTATGGTGCAGCAACTTTACCGCTTCAATTTGCCTGAGCAGCTCGCCACGCAGATTTTGCGGCAGGAGAGTCGTCCGATCTTTTCCGCCTTTGCCACCTCGGACAAATATGAGGTTCTGGCCGAAGTCGATGTCTTGAACTCGCAAACGAATGCATTCCATGAGTCTCAATCCGCTGCCGTAAAGAAGCTTCGCCATCAGGGCCGGTTTACCTTCCATGACGGTAATAAGACGCTGCACTTCGGCTTGAGTCATTACTGTAGGCGGACTTGCCGCGCGTTTGCTGCGCGCCGGAGTGATATCGTCTTCCAAACAGATATCCAGGACATATTTGTATAGGAAAACAATAGCGTTAAGAGCCTGCCGCTGTGTTGAGGAGGCCACCTGCCCTTCAGTGGCAAGATGAGAGAGAAAGGCTTCGATATTTTTTGCTCCGAGAAGTTTTGGGTGAGTCTTGCCGCCGAAGTAGTGGATATAACGAAGAATCCATTGACAATAGGTTTGTTCTGTGCGATAGGCGTAATGGTGATACCGAAGTACCTCTCGGACCTGGTCCATTAATTTGAGATTCGGATTGGGGTGGAATTTCGGTTTTTTTTCGTCACTCATAATTTAAAAGAGAAACGCAAGTCTAAATAACCTTAAGGTCACAAGATATTCGTTGTTAAAATGGGAAAGATGAATTATTTCAACCGAAACCAGGCAAAACGCGAAGATTCTCACGTTCATCATTTTCCATGCTTTATAGCTTAATATCGTAATAAGTGGAATTTCGCAAATTATTTGTAATAAGCGGAAAATGGGACGGGCAATTTTCCATGTTTTACCCTTTAATATCATAATAAGTGGAAAATTTGGCCGTCTATATGCTCTGATATGGCGGAAAATTTTCCGTCTATTACACTGTTAAAGAAGAAGAATAAAAATATGGAGGATTCTCATGAAAGAAAGTATTCAACGATTATTCATTATTCTTATTTTATGCATAATTCTCCTGCCCAATAATCTTTTCGCCGCGAGTAGCACAGTGACGGCTGTTGGCGAATACGTCATGGGTGACAATGACACGTATTCCGAGGCAAAAAAATTAGCCCTCCAAGATGCTAAGCGGATTCTTATTGAGAAGGTGGGCACATACATAGAAAGTAAAACGGAAGTTAAAGATGGCATCGTCAAAAGTGATGAAATAAAGCAATACACCGCCGGAATTGTAAAAGTTGAAGAAGTCGGTGATGAAAGATCAATATTGGCTAATAAAGCCACTGTAGTTAAAGTGACCGTCAAGGCTATAGTGGACCCCGATGCATTAATTAAGCAAGTAATCAGCTTCCGCAACCGGAAAGATGTTGAGGAATCTGCAAAAAAAACTAGTGCTGAAAATGATAGGTTGAGAAAAGAAATAGAACAACTAAACGAGCAGTTGCGCAATGTAGTTGATGAGAACAAATACCGGCAATTAAATGCTCAGAGAAAAGAAATCCTTGAAAGAATTGATACCAATGAAAAGGGACTAACATTGCTGCTCAGCGGTGAAGGGTTATATGCAGCCGCTCTAACTGATCGACAAAAAAAAGATGAAAGAAAAGCAAAAGTAAAAAAATATTTAAGGGAAATAGCTTCGGCTTATAAATTGTCAGCAACGACTCCTGAGGTTAATGATAATGGTGATGGTACTGCAAATGTAAAATTCACGATAAAAGCAGATGCAAAAGGTTTAAATATTAAAGAATTTTCATCGACTGGATTAGATATTTACATCTGCATGGGTTTTTGCATAAGATGTTCAGATAAAGAATATAAATACATAGAATCTTTTATGGCCAGCGAACTAGAAAAATTATTTCTTTTTATAAAGCTAGGAGGATGGGAAACAAAAGAATATTTGTCCACTTGCCCAAGGTGTAATACAAGCTACGAAGGATCTATACGAATCTATAATCCCTTCAAAAAGGAATACACTATAAAACTACCATTATCGGAACTAAAATCATTGTCGCAATTGAAAGTGAAAATATTTTATGATTCACAAGAATACGGGCAGTAGAGTGAGATACTTAAATAAATAAAATCAATCATGGTTAATCATCAAACCCGATAGTGGAGAATTATTGTGGAATTCCGATTTTATTGTGATGAGAGTTTCGATGGCAACGTAGCAGGAAAGAAAATTCTTACCATAAGCGGTTTTTTGTCAGATCAGCAAACATGGAATGAGGTAGAGGGCGATTGGAAAGAGATTAATAAGCGTTACGGGATTTCTTGTTTTCACGCAACAGATCTAAATGGTGCACGGAAAGAATACGAAGGGTGGGACAAGCCGAAGAGAATTTGCTACAGCGGTGAACTTCTAAAGTCAATCAATAGCAAAGGGAAAAAATTGGTTGCCTATAATTGTGGAATGCGTATCGATGAATATCAAGAAATTATCAATGAAGATGGACGTGCAAAACTAGGAAAACCTTGGTGGGCCTGTTTTAAAACTTGCGTTGCCATGATCGCAAAACACATGGAAACGTTGCCCGCTAATTATCAATTTTCAGTATTCGCGGAGAAAGGGTCAGCCTTCGATACTAAGGGAACTAATTTTTTCGAAATATTAAAAAATAATCAACAGTTTCAATATCGACACCGCCTGAAGTCCTGTGCCTTTGAAAAGCCTGAAAATTTTGTCGGCTTACAGGCTGCCGACCTAATGGCATATGAGTATTTTAAGCGAATGAAGAATAATGAAGTCGATTTGCGGTATCCCTTAAAGTTGATTAGAGAACATAATCATTACGAAGAAGGTTATTTTGGGACAATTACCTTAAAAAAGATGAAAAATGCAATAGAGACTGCGGCATGCGGGAAGGATGAGCTGGTAATCATTCCAAATTTGTAAGGCGGCTAGCAATCCACTTATCGGGTGCATTAAATGTTTGTCGGTTATACTGATAGAAAAAAGAAATTCAAGAAAAACAAAAAAAATAAGAGCGTTTAACAAAGGCAATCCACCCGATCGCTGCGCTCCGGGTGATTTCGTCGTTACACTAAGAAAATAAATGAGGGAATGATATGTCCGCTCCAAAAACGCAAACATTGCAACAACGAGTCGGTTTTCAGGACAAAGATTTGACAACACCAAAGCACGATGAAATCTTGTCTTGGTTGGATTCTGATCTTTTGAATGTATTAAAACTTATTGGCATAACAAATATCATCAAACGTAGGCAGCAAAAAGCGATAGAGCATTTTATTAAATCTAAGAACAACAGCGATATAGTAAGAACCGAACCTATTCTTCCCGATGAATATGATATTTCCAAAATAAAAATAAAGAAAATATGGGAATATCCTATCCAAGACAAATCATATGTTATTGGTTTTGTAGATTTTCGAGCAATTATAAAATTCCCTGTTACAAGTTCATTCGAATCCATAACTGGTGGTCGAGAATGGGGGTCGTTTGATGAGGAAATTATTTTTAATTTCGAAATTAAATCTGCCATTCCTTCGCTGGGTGAACTTTTTCGGCAAATTCAATTGTATAAAGTATACGACAAGAATCCTTTTGTAATTATATGTCCGGACGCTAGATTTCGTGAGCAAATAGAATCGCAGGGCTTAACTTTTTTAAAATATGAAAACGTGTAACAAAGCGCTAAAGCCGATCGCAGCCCGCTGGGCTGCTCCGGCTTAGCTCGTCGTTGGGGTGTGCAAATAATTATAATAAGGAGGAATGACAATGAGAATTATTTTAAAAGGTGCTGGAGTACTGTTCATTTTAATAATGGGATTGTTGGTGATTCCGGTATCGAATGCAAACGCCGTGGATACAGAATTGTTTATTCATAAATCACCTGATTTCACTTTGACTGTTCCCAAATGGGTTGATCAAAAATCCCAGGATCCAAATGCTATTCTTTGTAGGCAGCCCGAACTCGGGTCGGCTACAACTCTTGAAGTCGCGGTACACAATCTTCCCACTGGTATGACTTATCAGGATGCGACACTTGTATTTAAAAAGGCTCTTGAGGGCCCGTGGAAGGCATCCAATGTTGAAATACTTTACGAAAGAGAGATTAAACTGAAGGATAACACACAGGCATATGAGTTTGAGGTGAAATGGAAAAGTGGAATATGGCCTTTACGTTCCTATGCCGTAATAGCTTTTAAAGATAAAAAAATAATAGAGGTTGTCATCACATCATCATTTTGGGTCGGAGACAACCAAAAGCAGTATCCTCTCTCTCTTATATTGAAATAGTGATTATCTCGGAATAACGGGCTGTGTCTACATATAGGGTTGGAGACTGCGGCATGAATATGGAGACAAAAGGGAACATCCCTAAAATAATTTGTACCCAACAAGGCGCTACAGCGGATCGCGGGCCCGTGGCCCGCTCCCGCTGAGCTTTTCGTTGAACCTGTAGAAAAAGTCAGTTTTGACATTTAAAACACTTGAACAATACCGGCAATCTATTATAGGAATACTCATCACATTTGAATCCATACCTGAGGTTTTGCCGTGGCCCGATACAAGTCATATTCATACGCCC
>JANYAY010000030.1 GCA_025361065.1 Deltaproteobacteria bacterium | reverse complement strand
CTGGAAAAATATTGAGGAAGCCTTAAAACCTTACAAGGACAGGATACGAGCAAAGTATCGCGGTCTGCTCGATGGCTATGATGAGTTGCTCGATATCATTCATTCAAGGATTTTGGCTGCCAATTATATTGCAGACACAAGACTAACAGGAGAATACCTGCTTGGGTATCATTGTCAGAGACAATGGTTTCGAGAGCACAAACGGGAAAAAGGGCAATGGGTATTAAAATCAGCCACCGATACAGACGATCAGGAAACAGGCTCTGAAGAATAAATAACTACAAAAGGAGAAATGTTTATGGCTACTCTTACAAAAAAAATCGATTTCGCAATTATCATGAGTGTGAAGAACGCCAACCCTAACGGAGATCCATTAAATGGAAACCGCCCCCGTACTGATTATGAAGGTTTAGGAGAAATTACTGATGTTTGCCTGAAAAGGAAAATACGGGATCGCATGATGGAGAGGTTTGTTGACTTAAAAAAGAAAGAAGACGGGAAAGAGAAGAGGCAAGCCGTCTTCGTACAGTCTGATGACCGCAAATATGATGACTTCAAAAGCCTTAAAGCCCGCGCTGAGGCAGCGCTTGGCAAAGACCTCGGTGGAACAGAAACGGTTAAGAAGGCTTGTGACGCGTGGATTGATGTTCGTGCTTTCGGACAGTTGTTTGCCTTCAAAAAAGACAAAAAAGGTAAAAAGAAGGAAGATGGTGAATCGGAAGGTGATACCGGCACATCAATCGGTATTCGCGGCCCGGTCACAATTCATTCTGCCTTTAGTGTTGACCCCGTAAGTGTTTCCAGTACCCAAATTACCAAAAGTGTCAATGCCGAAGAAACCAAAGACGGAAAGAAAGGTTCCGACACCATGGGTATGAAGCACCGTGTTGACGGCGGAATTTATGTCACTTACGGAAGTATGAACCCTCAGCTTGCTGAACGCACGGGTTTTTCGGATGAGGACACTGCGGTCATTAAAGAGATTCTTCCCAAGCTCTTTGAAAATGATGCCTCCTCTGCGCGCCCGGACGGAAGTATGGCTGTTCGGAAAGTTATCTGGTGGGAGCATAAACCCGGCAAGGTAGGGCAATACTCGTCTGCGAAAGTACATAAGACACTTACTGTAAATGCTGATGGAAGTCACTCTTTTGAAAATTTGGATGGCCTCAAACCACAAGAGATTGATGGTTTTTGAGGCGGACGAAACACCACATGGCGCAAAACAGGCAATTAGGTAATACCTAATTAATTAGGTAATGAATTAGGTATTAAGGGGGTTTATGTATCATCCGGACGATCTGATCCAATTATCCGCCTTGCAGCATTACGCCTTTTGCCCAAGGCAGTGCGCCTTGATTCATGTCGAGCAGGTCTGGGCGGAAAACCGGCTGACTGCCGAAGGCCGGATTATGCATGAGCATGTGCATGAGGAAGGTGATGAATCGCGGGGGAATGTGCGCATCGAGCGCGGCATGTCACTGCGATCTTTGCGGCTGGGGCTGATCGGCAAGGCGGATGTTGTGGAATATAACCGTCAGACTGATGGAACATGGCAGGCTTTTCCTGTTGAGTACAAGCGGGGTAAACCGAAGCTTGATCACAGCGACAAAATTCAGCTTTGCGCGCAGGCGCTTTGCCTGGAGGAAATGCTCAACGCCCCTGTTCCTGCCGGTGCGCTCTTCTATGGCAAAACCAGGCGGCGTTTGGATGTTGACTTTAACGAAGCGCTGCGGCTGGAAACTCAAAAAGTTGCAACACTTACGCATGATTTGATTGAAGCAGGCCTTACGCCAAAGCCGATCTATGCCAAGCGTTGTGAAAGCTGTTCACTGATGGCCGAATGTATGCCCAAGACGATTCAGAAAAAGAGGTCAGTTGAAAGTTATTTAAAGCGGATGCTTGATGAAACATGAATGGTAAGGAAGAAGGCAGTGAGTTGGTGACAAATTGTCACCAACTGAAAATGGTTGCCAGTTCATAAAAAACTGGATGCCGGTTTTCACCGGCATGACAAATTTCTAGCAATACGCGGAGTTGTAACCTATCCGTGCCGCGTAGAAGTGATGACCATGCCGAGGTCATGCTTGGAATGGTTGGAAGAAGATTCAATCCTAAATGTTTGGAGCAACTGGTAAATATTACTTACAAGTTCGATTAGGCATCAGGCAGTTTTAAAGAAATTCTTTACAACTGCGGAGGGGGATCGATGGGTACAAAAAAAGGCTTAGAAAAAACAGAAGAATCCCGGATTGTTGTTTTTCAGGAAAAATCCATTCGACGAATCCTGCATAACGACGAATGGTGGTTCTCGGTGATTGACGTCGTCGGCGTTCTAGCCGATAGTTTAAATCCACGTGATTATTGGTTTAAGATGAAACTCAGGGTTAAGAGTGATGATGGACTTCAACTGTCGACAATTTGTCGACAGTTGAAACTGCCTGCACCGGATGGAAAGCAGCGCGAAACCGATTGTGCCAATACGGAAGGACTTTTCCGCATTATCCAGTCAATTCCCTCGCCTAAGGCTGAACCCTTCAAGCGCTGGCTGGCAAAAGTCGGCTATGAGCGTGTGCAGGAAATTGAAGATCCGGAATTGGCCACCAAAAGGACAAAAGCGCTTTATCTGGCCAAAGGTTATTCCGACGATTGGATTGAAAAGCGGATGCGCGGGATTGCGATTCGCGCTGAACTTGCCGACGAATGGAAAAATAGAAAAGTCGGACTGGAAAGAGAATACGCTATTCTGACTGCTGAAATTTCCAAAGCTACCTTTGGCCTTACGCCGTCAGAGTATAAAGATTTGAAGGGTCTGGAACGCGAAAACCTGCGGGATCACATGAACGATCTGGAGTTAATCTTTTCCATGCTGGGCGATGCCGCCACAACAGAGATCACCAAAACACAAGACGCGCAGGGTTTTGACGAAAACCGTACTGCAGCCAGAAAAGGTGGACGGATTGCCGGAGATGCCCGCGAAAAACTGGAAAAAGAAACGAAAAAGATGGTTATCTCCCGGAATAATTATCTGGACGTGCCGGAGAAAAGAAAGCGTCTGGAGAAAAAATGAACGACCTGATTTGGATGAAACATGAAAAAACATCTTAATACCTTATTTGTCACCTCGCAGGGCGCGTATCTGGCCAAGGAAGGCGAAACCGTCGTGGTGAAAGTTAATCAGGAAGTGCGGCTGCGTGTGCCGGTGCATACCATCGGCGGCATTGTCTGTTTTGGTAATGTTTCATGCAGTCCGTTTCTAATGGGCTTTTGCGGTGAAAACGGCGTCGGCGTAAGCTTTCTGACGGAACAAGGCCGTTTTCTGGTGCGTGTGCAGGGGCCGGTATCCGGCAATGTCTTGCTGCGCCGCGAGCAATACCGCAAAGCTGATGATCTGGAATATTCGGCGCAAATGGCCAAAGCGTTTGTTATCGGCAAGATTGCCAACTGCCGAACTGTTTTGCAGCGGGTGCTCAGAGATCATGCACAAAAACTGGATGAAGATGCACTGCACCGAAGCGTGGATGATATGAGCAGGTCTCTGCAATCGCTTGATATGAATCAGTCGCTCGATTCCGTACGTGGTTTGGAAGGTGACGCCGCGCATACATATTTTAGTGTTTTTGATCATCTGATTGTTGCACAAAAAGAAAGCTTTACGTTTCAGGAACGCAATCGCCGCCCGCCGCTGGATAATGTTAATTGTCTGCTGTCTTTCCTTTATACCCTGTTGATGCACGATTGCCGTTCTGCGCTGGAATCAGTCGGCCTCGACCCGGCTGTCGGTTTTCTGCATCGGGATCGGCCCGGTCGTCCCAGCCTGGCTCTGGACTTAATGGAAGAGTTCCGGCCATTTCTTGCGGATCGTCTGGCACTTTCTTTGATTAATTTGCGGCAGGTGCAGGACAAAGGCTTCAAGAAAACGGAAGCAGGTGCGGTCATGATGAATGATGAAACAAGAAAAACGCTACTTGTTGCTTATCAGGAAAGAAAGCAGGAAGAAATTCAGCATCCTTTTTTGGATGAAAAAGTGACGATTGGTATACTCTTCCATGTGCAGGCATTGCTTCTGGCGCGCTGTCTGCGCGGTGATCTGGACGGCTATCCGCCGCTTATCTGGAAGTAAATATCAGTTCCGGATAATTCCTTCGCCCCCTTAGCGGGAGAAGGTGAGGATGAGAGGGCTTAGTTATGCTGGTACTGGTCAGTTATGACGTTGCGATGCAAGATGAAAAAGGGCCAAGGCGTTTGCGTCGGGTAGCAAAGGCCTGTCAGGACTATGGACAGCGGGTGCAATATTCTGTTTTTGAATGCATTGTTGATCCTGCTCAATGGACGGCTTTGCGTGATCGCCTGATAAAGGAAATAAATCACGAGCAAGATAGCCTGAGATTTTACTTTCTTGGTTCCAATTGGAAACGACGGGTTGAGCATATCGGTGCAAAAAAGTCAGTTGATCAGGAGGGACCGCTCATTGTGTAATTACAATTTGCCACGGAGGTGTCATTCCGTGCAAGCAAAGCGCGACGAAAAGCCTGCCCCGCACTCGATACGGGGGAATCCAGAAATTTAAAATTATTGACAGGGAGAAATTTTTTTAGCTATTTAAAGATTCCGCGAACCGGAAGCCTACAATAAATAGCAGGAAGGTTCGCGCAGACATTAACTTGCTGATATAACTTTGGTTTTTAAAGTGGTCTTTGAAAACTGAATAAAGAGACAGCCGGAAGAACCAAGCTTCGCGAGTAATGAGTATAAAATGTAGTATTTGTAACAAATTAGAAGTAAATAGTCGCGCCCCCCGCGGGCGCGTGGATTGAAACACATACATAAACGCTTTTCCCCTTCCGCATGTTGTCGCGCCCCCCGCGGGCGCGTGGATTGAAACCAATAATTTTCTCATCATGGACACTCTGGAACAAGTCGCGCCCCCCGCGGGCGCGTGGATTGAAACTTTTTCCGGTTGAACGTCTGTTCAACGAGCTTTTGTCGCGCCCCCCGCGGGCGCGTGGATTGAAACTCGGACAACTTTGTACGGATCGAGTTTTTCGGATGTCGCGCCCCCCGCGGGCGCGTGGATTGAAAC
>JANYAY010000019.1 GCA_025361065.1 Deltaproteobacteria bacterium | reverse complement strand
CGACGAAAATTTCCGTATTACCCAGGAGCGGTTTAAGGAAAGGGTAGCTACGTCTACGGAAGTACTGGATGCCCAGACGCTTTTAACCAAAGCCAAAGCCCAATATGCCAATGCTCTGGGAGATTTCAATATCAGCTATGCAAAACTGGACCGCGCCATGGGGATTATCGGGCGATAAACTGAGTGATGGCAGGGGAGGCGAAAGGATTTACTGATGAGAAAAATAACGTTTTATGGAATTGTCATATTAGCTGCAGTGATGGCATTTGTTTCTGCAGCAGACGCAGAGGAATATACATTAAGTGACTTGTATCAAAATGCCCTGAGGAATTCTGAAAAGATTAAATTTGCCCAGGAGAATCTTTATATTGCTAAAACCGGAAAAGATAAGGCCTGGTCTCTGCTGATTCCGAGGCTCACGGCTTTTGGAACATATAATCATTTTTCAGAGCAGAAAGTAACTATCTCCGGTGTGCTGATTCAACCGAATGAATCGGGCAACTGGGGAGTCCGGGCGGACGAATCATTTTCCCTGAGCGCCCGTGAGTTAAACGCTCTGAAAATTGCCGGCCAGAATATCACGAAAAGCGAGTATGATCTCGATGCGATCAAATCCGATTTTGTTCTGGCTGTTGCCTCCGCCTATTATGATACACTGAAGGCAAAAAAAGCTCTGGAAATTGCAGCGGCCAATATGGAACGTCTGACTCAATATCGTGATTCCGTAGGCAAGAGAGTTAAAGTGGGTGATCTTACGAAGACCGCATTATTGCGTTCGGAAGGGGAGCTTTCCGGTGCAAGGTCGGATTATCTCAAGGCCACTAATGCTCTGAAGCTGACACGGGCGGCTCTTATCCGGATTACCGGAATTGAGGATGAATTTCGCCTCAGGGAGACATCAATTCCATCGGAAAATCTACCTGGTTTGGATAACCTTCGCAATACCGCTCTTGAAAAAAGATCCGATTTAAAGAGTTTTGATGTGCAGATTAATATGGCTGATGAACAAGTAAAATATGCCAGGGGTGCATTTTGGCCTAATCTGAATCTGTTTGCAATCTATAACGCAACCGATCAATATCCTGTTTCCGGGTCCCCGACATCACAGACTTTAAACAGAGAAAGTATTCTCGCCGGTGTTGGCTTTACCTTTCCTTTCTTTGAAGGAGGTCTGCGGGTAGCTGAACTAAACGAAGCAAAATCCAGACGCCGACAAGCAAAATTAGCTTACGATGACTTCAAAAAAAGCGTTGATGTTGAATTACAAAGCGCTTATTTGGATTTGCAGACGCAACGGGGAACTCTTAAATTTTTGGAGGATCAACTTGCGTTTGCTGAAGATAATTATAATGCTGTGATTCGACAATTTGATAATGGCTTGGCTTTGATGCTCGATGTGCTGGATGCCAATTCGCTGCTTCTATCCGCGGAAAAAAATGTTGCCGAAGCGCTTTATAATTATCAGCTTGCTGATTTAAGATTAAAACGAACGAGCGGTATGCTCTTGCCGTTAGTTATATCCAATAAATAAAAGCAGTATCAATCGGCTGATCCCAGGGAGGATGTTTTCATGGATTTAAGGAAGTTTTATTATCCGGATATTAAAAATATGTCAGGCTATAAAATCATGACATTGTTGTTTCTGACCATATTCATTTTAACGGCCAGTCTTATATTGACCGGCTGCGGAAAAAAAGAAGCGAAGGTGGAGAAGGAAAAGTCGGTCAATGTTCAGGTTTGGCAGACGCAGAAAAAACAAATCCAACCCTATCTGGAAACGACAGGAACACTGAAAGCTTATGAGGAAGTTACGGTAAGCTCAGAAGTGGATGGCATTGTAAAAAAGATCATGGTTGATGAAGGAACTCCGGTCAATGTCAAAATGCTTTTAGTTGAGATTAACGATGTTGATTATCAGCTGGATCTGAAAAGGTCGTATGCAGCATCGAAGCAGTCACAGGCCAGCCTCAATAATGCTAAAGCCGAATACCAAAGGAAAGAGACGCTCTATAAAGAAGAATTGGTTACCAAACAACAGTTCGATGAGGTTTCCATGAGGCTTGCTCTGGCGGAAGCCGACCTGGACAGGGCTCGCGCCACCCTGGAAACCTCCCGGGAGAGGCTGGCCCGAACCAGGGTATATTCGCCCCTTGTGGCCGCAGTGAAAGAAAAGAAAGTTTCTGTCGGTGATTATGTGCGCAACGGAACACCGCTTTTGCAGTTGATTAAAATCGATCCTCTTAAACTAAATTTTACCATCAGCGAAAAAGATGTTGCCGGCTTGAAAACAGGCCAGGAAGTTAATTTTACCGTGGATGCTTTTCCCGGTAAGCAATTTCAAGGCAAGATAAGTCTGCTTTATCCCAATGTGGAAGAAAGAACGCGGACACTGCAGGTGGAAGCCATAGTTTCCAATGCCAATCATATGTTAAAACCGGGATACTTTGCCCGGATACAGATTTTGACGCAGGCGGCGAGGGAATCGGTTGTTGCTCCTATTACAGCGCTTCTGTATGATGGACCCGTTGTCCGTGTTTTTGTTGTCGATGCCGGTAAAGCGAAGGGAAAAATTATCAAAACTGGTAACAAATACGGCGAATATGTGGAAATTCTGGAAGGACTCAATGAAAAAGAACAGGTTGTCGTCGTCGGTCAGAACAATTTGTCGGAAGGGGTGAAAGTAAATGTGGCTCGCTGATACATCCGTTAAACGCCCGGTTTTTGCCACCATGGTGATCATGGCTTTGGTGGTGCTGGGAGTGGTCAGTTATCCGTCTATCGGCGTCGATCTTTTCCCCAAGATCGATTTTCCCATCGTCACCATCACGACCGTACTTAAAGGCGCCAGTCCCGATGTTATGGATGTAGACGTTACGGATCGGATTGAAGGCGCCGTCAATACAATTAACGGGGTCAAGAGTATCACGTCGACAAGCTATGAAAGTATGTCGCGTACAACCATTGAATTCGTTCTGGAGCGGAATATCGATCAGGCCGTTCAGGATGTGCGGGAAAAAGTATCCGGAATTCGCAACAAACTGCCCGCCGATATTGATGAACCCAGGATTGCCAAGGTAGACCCTGACGCCTCACCGATTTTGTTTCTTAATCTTTCCGGTAACCGCTCTGTTCGTGATCTTTCCACATATGCGGATGAAGTGTTGAAAGAACAGTTACAGCGCATCAACGGTGTGGGCGACGTCATATTTTACGGATTGCGCTTAAGGCAGGTGCGCATCTGGCTGGATGCCGCCAGAATGAAGGCCTATCAGGTATCTCCGGGCGATGTTATCCTGGCCCTGAAGCGGGAAAATATTGAGTTGCCCGGCGGACGGATTGAAACTCAAACCAAAGAATATACCGTCCGGATCAAGGGGGAGTTTGCCAAGATTCCTGATTTCAATGATTTAATAATCAGTTACTATAAGGGCGCCCCGGTGCGTGTCCGGGATATCGGCAGGGCGGAAGATGGGATGGAAGAAAAAAGAACCCTGGCGCGTTTTGACAGGATTCCGGCCGTGGGTATGTCCATTCAAAAGCAATCCGGAACCAATACGGTGGAGGTGGCAAACCGGGTCAAACAGGAAGTGGAAAAAATGAACAAGACACTGCCTCCCGGGATGAAAATCAATGTCGCCAATGATCAATCACTTTTCATTGTGCGTTCGATCAATGAAGTGCAATTCCATTTAATACTAGGTAGTATTTTTGCCATTCTGGCTGTTTTTATATTTCTGAAGAATATACGAACGACTTTAATCAGTGCCGTCGCTCTGCCCGTTTCAGTAATATCTACTTTCGCCCTTATTAACGCTTTCAATTTTACTTTCAATAATATGACCATGCTGGCACTATCGCTCTCGGTGGGCTTGCTGATCGATGATGCCATTATTGTCATTGAAAATATCTACAGGCATGTGGAAGAGGGGATGGAACCCCGCGAGGCCGCGACCTTTGGGACAGCGGAAATTGGTCTGGCCGTCATGGCCACGACTTTTGCCATTGTGGGTATCTTCCTTCCTGTCGCTTTCATGAAAGGTATTATTGGCAGGTTTTTCCTGCAGTTTGCTTTAACGATTATTTTCGCTATTCTGGTTTCATTGCTTGTTTCCTTTACTTTAACGCCAATGATGGCATCGATTTTTCTCAAATCTCATAAAAAATCCATTCCCAATCCTCTGGCCACGGGCATGACTGGCAGCACAGGCCCAAACGGATATGTCAAAAAGCATATTTGGACCAGGATCGGCGATCAGTTAGAGCATTATTATAGAAAGCTGGAATCGTTTTATCGGGTGATTCTGGAATATACTCTGGGCTGGCGCAAAACAGTTCTTGTGGCCGCCTTGATCATATTTTTTCTGAGCCTCGGACTTACGGCATTTATCGGGAAGGAATTCGTGCCGCCGGAAGATCAAGGCATTTTCCTGGTTCGCATGGAGGCGCCGATCGATTATTCCGTGGATCAAATAGAAAAATATCTCGGCAATGTGGAAGCCATGATGCAGGAAATTCCGGAAGTCAAATCTGTCTATTACATTCAGGGATACGGGGGGTATACCAATCGCGCTTTGATGATGCTCAACCTGAAACCAAAAGCACAGCGCAAAAAGAGCCAGGAAGATATCAAAAAAATAGCGCGAATAAAATTGCGGCAAATTCCGGGGTTAAAAGTATCGGCGGAAGATATTTCAGTTGTCGGCGGCGGTCAGAGACAGGTGCCGATTCAATACAGTATCCGCGGACAGGACCTGAACGCATTACAGAATTATGCAAAACAAATAACGGCTGAGTTCTCCAAACTGCCGGGGATAGTGGATGTAGACACGTCTTTGGAAGTTGGCAAACCGGAATTCAAGGTTTACATTGATCGTGACCGGGCGGCGGATTTAGGTGTCGATGTTGCCACAGTCGCCGAGGCCATTAATCTGCTGATCAGCGGTGAGCTGGATATTGCCCGTTATAAAGATGAGCTCAAGGGAAAACGATACGATGTTCGCGTGAGACTTAATCCGGAGGATCGGGAGAGTGTCAGCGCCATGCAGCGCATTTTTGTTCGGGCCCGGGACGGGAAACTCGTTGAACTGGCCAATGTCGTCAAGGTGGAAGAAGGCACCGGCCCCAGTGTCGTCAACCGTGTTGATCGGCAAAGAGCTATTACCGTATTTGCCTCTCTGGAAGGTAAGCCACTGGGACAGGCCAAAGATGAACTGGATTCCATTGCCGGTAAAATCCTGCCGGCGGATTATCTGCCCAAATATCAGGGCATGGCCGATACCATGCAGGAATCTTTCGGCTATCTGCTTTTCGCCTTGATGCTGGGTGTTATCATGGCTTATATGATTCTGGCGGCGCAATTTGAGAGTTTTGTTCATCCCATTACGGTTTTGCTATCTTTACCTCTGTCTTTTGTCGGCGCGTTCGGCGCCTTGTTTCTCACCGGCAAGACCCTTAACGTTTTCAGTTTTATCGGTTTGATTTTGCTCATGGGCCTGGTGAAGAAAAATGCCATTTTGCTCGTGGATTATACCAATGTTTTACGGGGCAGGGGAATGTCGCGCCGTGAAGCCATACTCCAGGCAGGGCCTGTTCGGATGCGGCCCATTCTCATGACGACTTTTGCCATGGTTTTCGGCATGCTGCCGATTGCTCTGGGTGTGGGAGAGGGTGCGGAAACGCGATCTCCGATGGGGATTGCGGTGATTGGCGGACTCTTAACCTCTCTGGTGTTGACACTGATCGTTGTTCCGTCCGCTTATGATATTTTTGATGACTGGCAGGAAAAATTTAAAAACAGAAAAAACAGAAAAGAGAAATTTGCCGAAAAAATAAAACATTGACCGCCAAGATGGATTGGGGGATGTTAATAATGAGCGGGCAAAAAGTCACACGAAGACAAAAAGACATTTCCCGGGTTTTAAGAAAGAAAAAAAATGTTACAATACCGAGGAATAAAAAGGTGAAATATCTGCCGGTTAAGGATCAGGAACGCTGCAAAACATGAATTTGTCGAGGAGGAAAAAAATGAACAGGATACAAAATATTATTGTTTTAGGATTATTAACATTGATCTTTGTTGCCGGTTGCTCCACAACACAAGAATTGAAAACATCAATTACTTCCAAAGTCAGTTCAATAACGGACAATGTAGATCCGGCAATAGTCAACCAGGTGCCGGCAGACAAAAAAGTTGGATTTTCCAATGCGGAATTTAATTTGGATGTTGCCAACCAAAAATTAAAACTGGCTGAGCTCAAAAGTGAGCTTGCCGGCAACCAGAAGAAATATGCTGGTTTGGAGGAAGATTCGGCAAATAACTTTCAGAAAGAAGCCGCAATTGATTATGACCTTGTGAAAATTGAAGCAATCATCAATTCCGCTTTGGGCAAACAAGAAGATAATCTGAAGGTTAAAGCCAATCTGCAATCAAAGAAATTGTCAGTGCAGTCTGATAGAATAAAGATCAATGCCAATATCGAGGCAACCAAAAGGAAAAGTGACTCTTTATCCGCAGAGATAGTCAAAATGGATGAAGCAATCAAAGCAATGAAATTCGCCGGAGGTAAAACGCCGGAGCCGAAAACGAGCGGGGGAAAGTAGAAGTTGTTTATAAAAGGTCTTGTTGAGTTTGTTAACTGTAATGCATAGATTGATGCAAAAAGATTGGAAGGAGGAAAAAGAAAATCATGGGGAAATCAATTAAAGGATCTCAGACTGAAAAGAATTTATTAGCAGCTTTTGCCGGAGAATCGCAGGCGAGAAACCGCTACACGTACTTCGCCAGTGCCGCTAAAAAAGAAGGTTTTGAACAAATATCATGCATATTTCTGGAAACAGCCGAAAATGAAAAAGAACATGCCAAAGTATTTTTTAAACATCTGGAGGGAGGGGACGTTGTAATAACCGCTGCATATCCCGCAGGTGTTGTCGGCGATACCAAAGCCAATCTGCAGGCCGCAGCAGCAGGAGAACAGATGGAATGGACTACTTTATATATGGGATTCGCCAATATTGCCCAAGAAGAAGGCTACCCCGAAGTATGTCGTTCTTTCGAACAAATTGCTAAAGTGGAAAAATTCCATGAGGGCCGTTACCGTAAGATGATAGAGAATATTGAGAAAAACGAGGTATTCAAAAAGAAAACGCCGGTCAAGTGGCATTGCATCAACTGCGGATATGTTCATGAAGGACCGGAGGCGCCCAAAGAATGCCCCGCCTGTAAACATCCTCAAACCTACTATGAAGTCCTGGCCGAGAACTTTTAACGAGACTCAAATTTCAGAAGCGAAGCGCGCTGAAATTTGTTAGTCTCGTTTATCCCGCAAAGCGCAGCGTCGCGGGGTTAATGCAGCCAACGACATTCAGAAGCGAAGCGCGCTGAAATTTGTTAGTCGCATTTATCCCGCAAAGCGCAGCGTCGCGGGGTTAATGCAGCCAACGACATTCAGAAGCGAAGCGCGCTGAAATTTGTTAGTCTCGTT
>JANYAY010000018.1 GCA_025361065.1 Deltaproteobacteria bacterium | reverse complement strand
GCCGTACCTGCCTGGCTCTAGATGGGCCGCAGGCATGGCTATGGATAACTCTCACATGGGGGAGGGAAACTTTCTTCTGATAACAGCTTAATAATATAGATGTTTCAATGAAAATATTAAAGAAATTTTGACATTACGTAGATATATAAAGGGAGGATGGAAAATGAGCAGCCCCCGGCTGCCCATTACAACCAGCAAATTATTTTCTAATCAACCACCTCGCGAGCTCGCCGGCGAGCTATGAAATGAACGTCATTATATCGCGAGCGAGCTCACGAGCCTTAGCGCTCGTCCGGCAGCGGCGGGATTTTACAGGGAATATAAAATGGAAGGATTCTTTTTCTTTAAAAAATTGTTGATAATCCTCGGTTTTTCCATTCCTGTTATTTATGTTTTCAATAAGATAAAATTACCTTCCATCATTGGTTTTCTGATCACCG
This sequence comes from Deltaproteobacteria bacterium, assembly GCA_025361065.1. Lineage (GTDB taxonomy): Bacteria > Desulfobacterota > Syntrophia > Syntrophales > Smithellaceae > MVRV01. The sequence goes on along the minus strand of JANYAY010000018.1, from coordinate 13,391 downwards.
GCGTCATCATCGGTCCGTTTGGCCTGAAGCTGATTGATGATACGGCCGGGATTCAGTTTATGGCGGAAATCGGCGTGGCCTTCCTGCTTTTTACCATCGGTATTGAAATTCAATTGTCCCGCTTTTTAAAGAATTTATCGGAAATTCTTTTAACCGGAGGATTGCAGATTTTATGCACATTCCTTGTGGGTTTCGGGGTCGGACTGACGATGCAACTGAGCGTCAGCCAGTCTATTTTTATCGGTTTTATTCTGACTCACAGCTCTTCGGCTTTGATATTAAAGATTCTGAAAGACCGCAACGACGAAGATTCACCGCAGGGAAAAATTTCCATCGGTGTCATTTTGTTACAGGATATGATGGTCGTGCCGATGATGCTCCTGATACCGCTTCTTGCCGGCGGCAGCGGGCCTGACACCTTGATGATCCTCTGGAAAATGATCAAATCCATTTTGATTATTGTCGTCCTTCTGGTCGCGGCCCGTTTTGTTATCCCGGTTGTGCTGGAGAGTCTGGTCAACATGAACATGCGTGACGTGCTGGTGATCACCTCAGTGGTTATCGCGATGGGGATTGCCTGGATCACGGAATCCCTGGGATTGTCGCTGGCCATCGGTGCGTTTCTGGCGGGACTGGCGTTATCAGACACTGACTTTACGCATCAGATCAACAGCGACATCAATCCGTTTCGCGATGTTTTCTTGTCGGTGTTTTTCGTATCTCTGGGCATGATTCTCAATGTTGATTTTCTGCGGGAGAACACGGTCTATATTCTTCTGACATCCCTGGTTATTATTGGAATTAAGGCTGCCATTGTTTTTGGGTTGGTCCGGCTGATGAAATACCCTCTGCGCGTCGCACTGCTGTCGGGCGTCATGCTGTCGCAGATAGGAGAATTTTCTTTCGTTTTAGCTTCTCAGGGTCTGCACAAAAATATCATTACGGGATTTATTTATCAGGGATTCATCGGCGCGTCCGTTTTAACTTTTATTGCCACGCCGCTGCTTGTTGCTCTCGTCTATTATCTGCTCGCCCGGGAAAACATCTTCAAAGACATTCCGCAAGTTGAAAGCCACAACAAGCTACAAATAAATAATCATGTTATTGTCTGCGGCATGGGGCTCAATGGAAAAAATCTGGTTAAGGTTTTGAAAAACACCGGCATAAATTATGTTATAGTTGATCTGAATTACAAAAATATAAAAGAAGCAAAAGCAAAAGGTGATAAAAATGTAATATGGGGAGATGCATCGAATATCGAGATTTTGAAACGTGCCCGAATTGATTCTGCCCGGGTACTGGTTATCGCCATTTCTGATCGGTTTTTAACGAAGCGCTGTCTGAATATTGCTAAAACTATCAAACCGAATTTGCATATAATTGTGAGAACAAAATATGTTGCCGACATTGACGAATTAGTTAAACTGGGTGCCGACAATATTATTCCGGAAGAATATGAGACGTCGATTCAAATATTCAGCAGGGTGCTGCGAATGTTTCATATTCCCAACAGTATTATTTTGGCGCAGGGCAATATAATTCGTAATAAATCTTACGGAGTTTTTCGGGAAGTCAGATTTACCGAGGAAGCTTTTGAACAGATCAATCAAATTCTGGCCCAGGGAACTATTGAAACTTATTACATTGCTTCGGACAATGATATTGTCGGTAAAAGCCTTAAAGATGTAAATCTTAAAGCCAAATCTGGTGCGACTATCATCAATATCATTAGAAATAATGAGACGATTACCCATCCGCCCGGTGAATTTGTCCTTCAGGCGGCAGATCAGCTTATTATTTTCGGCAGTCACAGCGCCATTGATCTGGCCCTGGAAATACTAAATGAGAAAATGGGAGGTAATTTTGTCCAATCAACAGCAACATAATCATCCGGAGGTGGCCTGGGGTAAACGCCTGGTAATTTCCATGGCGATGAATCTGATAATTCCTGTTATTCAAATTGTCGGGGGGGTTATTTCCGGCAGCATGGCCTTGATCAGCGATGCATTGCATAATTTAACCGACTTCGTTTCTCTGGTTATTAATTATGGTGCGCTGGTTATCGGAAAGCGCGGCCCGACATATAAGCAGACTTTCGGCTACAAACGAGTGGAGATATTGGCCACGGTTACCAGCGTGGCCTTGCTCTACGGAGCCGGTTTTTATATCGCGATCGAGGCATGGCACAGATTGCGCGAACCACAGCCGATTGCCGGGCAGTTTGTTATCTGGATTGCTCTTGTGGGTTTTGTCGGCAATATAATTTCCGCCTTGATGTTGCATTCCGGGTCTAAAGTTAACCTGAACATGAAAAGCGCCTTTGTGCATATGCTTTCCGATGCGGCAACATCGTTGATTGTAGCGGCATTAGGTGTTGTGTGGCTTTTCAAACCATGGTTCTGGCTTGATCCCGTATTTTCCTGGATAATTGTCGCCATGATTCTATATGGCGGCTGGGGGTTGCTCAAAGAGAGCATTCTGATTCTCATGAACGCTACGCCGTCCGGAATCAATCTGGCTGATATTCAGCAAACGCTGATGTCAATCGAAGGAATTCAAGAGATTCATGATCTCCATGTCTGGAATCCGTCGGCGGAGAGCATCGCGCTGGCGGTCCATATAACTGTCCCCGACCAAATGCTCAGTGTCGTGGATGAGCTGGCGGGAAATGTCAGAGAAATTCTGCTCGACGAATTTAATATTGATCATCCGATCCTGCAGTTCGAATCCAATTCCTGCGATGACGCGCAGCTATTGTGCTGTGTTGTAAAGCAGAAGCATAAACATTAAAACAGGCGGGAGTGCAATTAGATGAGGATTCAATATTTTCAGCATGTGCCTTATGAAGGATTGGGTAATATTGAAGGTTGGATTAGATCTAAAAATTTCGTGCTTTCTGCTACGCGCTTTTTTGCCGCTGATCCATTACCGAAACTCGATGAAATAGATTGGCTTATTATCATGGGTGGGCCGATGGGATCCTATGATGATAAAAAATATCCCTGGCTGACGACGGAAAAGCGCTTTATTGAAGCGTCGATCAAAGCCGGGAAAAAGGTATTGGGGATTTGCCTGGGCGCTCAACTGATAGCTTCTGTACTGGGAGAAAAAGTTTACCCGCATATTCATCAGGAGATAGGATGGTTTCCTCTGAAGTTAACCGCTGAAGGGATGGAGTCGGAAGTGCTCAGGGGATTTCCCACGGAACTTCTTGCTTTCCATTGGCATGGAGATACTTTCAGCTTTCCGAGGGAAGCCTCGCGTCTGGCCGAAACCGCCGCCTGTCGGAATCAGGCTTTTGCCTATGGTAATAACGTTATTGGTCTGCAGTTTCATCTGGATGTTACAAGGGAGACGGTCGAACAATTAATAGAAAATTGCGGTGCGGAACTGGTGAATTCTTCTTATATTCAAACGCCTGAACAAATGCTGAGTCCTGCGGCCCAATTCGGAAATATTCAGAAGTATATGTATAAGCTGCTGGATAATTTTATAACCCAGGCATAATTTTTATTATGCTCACGCGGGACGAGCGTTAATTTTCGTGAGCTCGCTCGCGATATAATGACGTTCATTTCATACCTCGCGAGCTTGCTGCGAGGTGGCCGATTTTTCAGGGGAAAGACATTTATTGAATAATTATTGACGAGGAATTGTTTTATAGTACTTTCAACTTTTTATTCTTGGGCGCTTTCTTCTTTTTCACAGCATTGGCCTTAATTTCTTCGTCTGTTCTTTTGTCGGACTTGAAACAACTGCCCGGGGATTGTTTGGCGAATTTTTTCATTTCAGCGGCAAGCTCGGTTATTTCTCCATAATGCGTGAAAGAACGGGCTACTGTTTCAGTAATGCCGATAGATATACCCATAATCGGGAACTTGGATGCCTTGCCTTTGCGGTCAAATGATTTGATAAATCGCTGGGTCGAATCTTCTGCATCATAAAAAGTCGGAATGATGCTGTCAAAGGCTTTGATTATTTCCGTCGCGGCTTCTTCCGCCAGCTCGGAATCAATAATATACACAAAATCATCGCCGCCGACATGACCCACAAAACTTCCCTGCGGTTGCTTATTCTTGACTATATTCAGAATCAGTCTGCCGGTGATTTTGATAACTTCATCACCTCTGCTGAAACCATAACGATCGTTGAATGGTTTAAAAAAATCGAGGTCGGCGTAACCGAACGAGAAATCCTGGTTTCTGATAATCCTTTCCTGCAATTCCCGGTTGATGGAAATATTTCCCGGCAGACGCGTCAACGGATTGATTTCCACGATGCGTTCCGAGCGCGTAATACACAAATTGACCCGCAGGATGAAATCATTTTCCAGATCACCTCTCCAGATGAAATCTTCGATCAATAAATCGTTCCAATTGGAAAGATTGAAGTGATCGGGCAGAATTGCCAACACGGGCAGCTGATGAAACATGGGATCAGTTTTTAAATCTTTCAAGATATTAATGGTGAGAGAATCATCTTTAAGAACATTTATTACGATTAAATCCGGGATGGAATTATAAATATAATCGAGAGCGGAAGATATGCTGCTGAAAATAACTCTTTGATAAGAGTTTTTCAAGGTGCGGTCTATCGTATTGGTAAGAACAATATCTTTGCAGACAACTACGATGGTTTTCATAGAATTATACCTCAACGCCGTTCGGGGGTGAAGTTCAATATTCCCCCGGCATTATTCATCATCAGGAGATATCTTCGGCGGATTCCATATTATCTTCCAGCTCTTTCAATACATCTTTAATATCCGCTGCGGATAGGTTGAGCAGTTCAAAGGCCAGGGGGTGGACTTCCGGTACCAGACTTTCTCCGGCAAAGCCGAAACCCCGGGCACGAACCAAAATATCAGCCATATGTACTATCGCAGTTTCCAGCGGGGCATTTTTAGCAAGCGCGGGGCGGTGATGAAACTCGATCACTTCGATCAGGTTACGCGGGAAACGCCATTTTTCGGCAAGCCAGCTTCCCACATTGGCATGGGTGGCGTTGAACTGAATTTTTTCTGCTTCAAATATGGAAATACTTTTTAACTGTGCTTCTTGCATGGCGGCTTCGTATTCTTTCTGGAATTCCAGCATCAAAATAACTTTGCCGATATCGTGGAGCAGGCCGGCGACCGAGATTTCTTCCGGTTCCTTGAGCCCTTTTTTCTGGGCGATGACCCGGGAAGCAATGGCGCAAGCCAGAGAATGTTCGTAAAGACCGTTCATTGCCTTCTGCATCAGTTCGAATACCGAGACTCCCAGCAAAAGTCCTTTGATAACGTTAAGTCCCAAGAGCATAGTGGCGTGAGAAACAGAGGCAATTCTGCCGGGAAAACCGTAAATTGCGGAATTGACCATTTTTAATATTTTGGTGGTTAAAGCGGGATCGTTGGATATAAAAGAGCTGATTTCCACCAGAGTAATCCGGGGCTTTTCGATAATGCCGGATAACCTCTTCAATACGCCCGGTACAGTGGGCAATGTATTAATGTTTTCCACCCTGTGGCGTAAGACTTTAGGGTCAATATTACTCATACAATCCTTCGATATGTTCTTTTGTAATCTTTTTGATTAAATTCATGTAAGGCTTGCTTTCTACCTTCGCAAATCTGGCTTCCAGATTGGCTATCGCCTCCTCTTTGGGAAGAGTCTGAACCGGTGGCCCTTCCACCAATACGCTGGCAATATCCATATCGCGGATTCGTTCGATCCAGGTTTCGGAAAGTTCCGTGCCTTCACCCAGCATAACCATCCCGTTTTTGGCTGTCACCGGTTTGGCGAGCTTCATCCCGGGTTCAAGTTTGGCAACTGGAATTTTCGGCATCCGGATATCTCCTCTTAACTTTATTTCTTAACCGGCCGGCATAAGCCGGTAAAATTAATTACTGTTATAAAAAAGCGGGGTTTTTGAGTTCCTGATCAATTTTATCCGCATCGGCAGCATTATATTCCATTATCCTTTTTAAGTGGAAGAACGCATCTTCATCCATGGAAAGAAAAGCTATTATCGCTTCCTTATCATCGGTGCGGAGAATTTTGCCCGCGATGACTAAACTGATTTCCGTGTCGAGGGTGAGAATCACTTCACAAAGTTCATTGGCCCGAAATCGCGTGTCGCTGGTACAACTTATGCCGGTTAAACTGATATTTAATGTTTGAACTTTAATTTTCTTCTTTTGAAAAAGGATACTAATATCAAAAGCAACGGGAACCCTTGTTCGTTTTCTTCTTTCTTTTTTCATGGTTTTTCCTCAGAATTAATAATGAAAGAGAGATAACTATTTTCGCCATTCTTTTCACAACTGCGGATTTTGGTCAAGCCTGATTTTCCCCAAGTCAGGAAAAACAATTCGATCATCTTCCAGACAAAAACCAATAACGATGATACCTGCTTTTTGCAGCATTTGAGCACAGGTAATCATTTTTTCTTCCGGAAGAATTAGAATCGGCACCAGATCGCCTTTATCGCTTGCGGTCTGCAAAAGCAATTTTGCCGCCGCCGCCAATATATTTTTTTCCCGGGCATCGGTCAGAACTTCAAAAACATGAGATTTTCTGTTTCTCGACGGCTCTACCAGGAAAAGTTCATGGGTGCTGTCATTTCCTATTGTAAATTTCCAGCGCTTCAGAAGCGCGGCCAAATTGCTGACAACAAAATCGTGATCACAGCGGGCCTCAATATCCGGTTCTTCCACTGACGGAAGACTGCCCACTAAATCTTCGCGGAAAGTCACTTCCGGGAAATTAATTTCCGTTTGCGCGGAATGGAGGGCGGTTGATTTCAGCATTTCAATTTTCTTCACAAAGTGGGCAGTTTGCAGAGCTAACCGTGGTGAATTCAGTGCTCCAATGACCGCTACCTGGGTGATGCAATCTCCATCTTCCATAAAAGACCAGACACCGCGGTAATGATTTTCAAAAAGTGATTTGCCGACTCCTTTTTTACCTCCGCCGATTTTGCCGCGGTGAATCACAAAGATGTTGCCCCAGGCATCACGGGCAAATGCTCCGCCGGTTTTTCGATCGATACCGGCAAAAGGGAAATTGATTTCAGTAATGATCGAGACAATCTGGTCCGCGCGCGGTCTGTCCACGCCAAAGGCGTTCCAGTATCGTACTTCGTCGATAGCATGAGAAGTGAGCCAGATCCCCAGCTTTTTTGACCATAAAACTTTCGCGGGAGAACTTGCTCCCTGATGTCCCAGTTTTACTTTTACCTGTTCATCAATAAATGGTTTGAATTTTCTGATGAATTGCCGGGCGTATCTTTTGATAATCAGTTGGTCGGCAATAACTTTCAACATGCGTAATCGGCCCTCTGGAATGTTATTCCAAGTTGCATTCAAAGCATAACGCGGCGGTAAGGAGGAGGCTCCCCGGCATTCGAGACTGTGTCGCAATTAATGTTTCGTCATTCCGTGCAAGCGTAGCGCGACACGGAATCCAGTATTATCAGTAAGTTCTGGATGCCGATTTTCATCGGCATGACAATATTAATAGCGTTTTTGCTATTATGACATAGTCTCATGCGCCGGGGCAGGCTAAGCCAATAAAGTTAGGCTGCGAGTGCGACTTGGTTATGTGCCGAATAATATACCAGAAATGAAGACTAATCCAGACGTTTTTTAAACAGGCTGATGGCGCCGGTAAATACGATGATACCCAGTATGGCCAGAGCAACACACTGAGGCCAGAGCACTTCCAGTCCGACGCCCTTGAGAAAAATCCCCCGGATAATCACCAGAAAAAAGCGCAGCGGGTTGAGATAAGTAAGCCACTGTACAACTTCCGGCATGTTGGCAATCGGGAAGATAAATCCGCTCAACATCAAAAAGGGCAGAATAAAAAAGAAAGTCGTCATCATTGCCTGCTGGCGGGTGCTGGAAATGGTGGAAATGAAAAGACCTATGCCCAGGGTGGAAAGCAGAAACAGGGAGGTGGAGAAAAACAATAAAAGAATGCTTCCCTTCAGCGGAATCTCAAACCAGAAAATGGCAAAGATCACCACGCCGATCATCTGTACCAGCGAGACAATGATATAGGGAATGGTCTTGCCCATAATAAATTCGTAAGATTTTAAAGGCGTGACAATCAGTTGTTCCATAGTTCCAGCTTCTTTTTCCCGGATGATCGCGATGGATGTCAGCAAAAGCGATGTGAGCATAACCAGAAAAGAGACGATACCGGGAACAAAGAAATGCTGGCTGTCCAGATTGGGGTTGTACCAGGTACGGATGCGGGCGTCGATTTTGCCGTAATTCATTTGCCGGGGATACAACTGGCGGAGAGTTTCGCGGTTAAACTTATCGAGTACGGAAGAAGTATAGGCTATGCGCATCGCCGCCATATTGCTCATCGAGCCGTCGGCAATTATTTGTACCGGTGCCGTCTGGCCTTTTCTTATTATCGAGGCGAAGTCGGGATTGATCTGGATCGCCATATCCACCTTGCCGGTGAGCAATAGTTCGGCAAGCTGTTTATCGCCGGTTAAATTGTGAGTGATGTGGAAAATATTGCTGCCTTCGAAATCGGCGATCAGACTTCGGCTTTCCTGTGTGTGAGAATAATCCAGCAGGGCTACGCGGATATTGCGGATATCGTAGTTGACTACATAGCCGAAAACTAATATCTGGATCAAAGGCGCGGCGAAGAGAAGCACGCGATTGCGCTTATCGCGGAAAAGCTGAATAAATTCCTTGCGCACCAGTTCCCGAACTCTCAGAGGGCTCATAGACCTTCCTTCCTCAAAATACGGTAGTTCAGCGCCGACAGGACTACAAAAAAAAGAAATAAAACCGCCATGCTCGGCCAGAGATGGCTAAGCCCCGTGTTGCGCAGATAGATGCCTGTCAGGATATCAATATAATAGCGGGCCGGAACAAGATAGGTGATATACTGCAAAAAGGCAGGCATGTTAATAATAGGGAAGACAAAATTCGAAAGCAAAAGCGACGGCAGGTATGTTGTCAGTATAGCCATCTGATTGGCGAGCATCTGCGATTTGGTGACATTGGAAATAAACAAGCCCAGCGAGAGCGCGACCATAATATACAGCGAAGTAGCTGTGAGCATCAGCCAGAAGTTGCCTTTCATCACTATGCCGAAGAGAATCTGACCGAAGATCATGGCTATTAATACGTCGGTAAGAGCGATTAAAAAATAGGGAGCGGCCTTGCCCAGATATAATTCACCGGCCCTGATCGGCAGGGATTTAATTGTTTCCATTGTGCCGTTTTCATATTCCCTGGCGATGACGAGCGATGTTAAAAGCGCACCGACAATCATAATAATGATGGCAATAATTCCCGGGATAATGAAGTTGCGGCTTTCCAGATCTTCATTAAACCAGACGCGGATACGGCCGTCCACCGGAGGATTTATTTTGGCGAGCCCCTGGCGGTTGAGAAAATTCAGCAGCAATTTTTGATTATACTGTTCGCTGATGGCGGTCAGATAACCGCGGATAATTCCGGCAAAATTGGGATCGCTGCCGTCAATGATAATTTGCAGGGAGGCAGTGCGGTCTGCGCGGATATCCTTCATAAAGCCCGGCGGGATAATAACTACTACTGCCGTGCGATCATGATCGAGATAATCCACCGCTTTTTTTGTTTCCTGGAGATGCGCCGCGATCCGGAAGTAGGGCGAAGCGCTGAGCTTACTTAAAAAATCGCGGCTGAGTTCAGTTTTGTCATGATCGATCACTACCGTTTCCACATTATTAACATCGAGGTTCAATGCGTAACCGAAAAGAATTATCAGTATCAACGGAATGGCAAAAGCCAGATACAGGCTGCGGTAATCCCGAATCAGGTGATAAAATTCCTTACGGATTATGGCTTGGAGGCGGACAGGATTCAACTATTGCTCCTCACGTCCTTTATATTTTTCATCATCACTCATCATCAACTTAATAAAAGCGTCAGTTAAATCGGCTGCGGGCTTTCCGGGACAAGCTTTGGCTATGATTTCCGCCGGGCTGCCGGAAGCTACAATCATGCCCTGATTGATCATCACAATGCGTTCGCAAAAGCGGGCTTCATCCATGTAATGTGTGGTTACAAACACCGTAATCCCGTTTGCCGCCAGGTGCTTGATGAAATTCCAGAAATGCCTTCGGGTAATAGGATCGACGCCGGAGGTTGGTTCATCCAGAAAAAGAATATCGGGCTTGTGCAGAAGCGAACAGCCCAGCGCCAGCCGCTGACGCCAGCCGGGAGGCAATTCCTTTGTCTGGCGATTGCGCACTTCCTGCAGGCGTGCCATATTCAAAACCCAATCGATGCGCTCGGGCCACTGATCCTCCGGGACATTATAAACGCCGAGATAAAAACGCAGATTTTCGTAAGAGGTCAGATCCTCATAGAGAGAAAATTTCTGCGACATGTAACCGATCGAATGCTTGATTGCTTCCGCGTCGGTCATGATATCGTGACCCGCGACAAAGCCCGAACCGGAGGAAGGCGTGATAATGCCGCAAAGCATGCGGATGGTTGTTGATTTACCGGAGCCGTTCGCGCCCAAAAATCCGAAGATTTCACCTTTTTTTACGGAAAAAGTAATCTTATTGACAGCGACAAACGCACCGAATTTCTTTTCCAGATTGTTAACTGTTATGGAATCAGAACTGGAAAGTGTCATCGACAAGCCCCTTATCCACTTCTTTTATCTTTTCGATCATCGCTTCTTCCAGATTCGCAAAATTTTGGCGCATCAGCGCCGGAGATGAAGATTCCAGAATCACGGCCTTATGCATCAGTGCCAGTTGATCGCATTTTTCACCTTCGTCGAGATATGCGGTGGAGACCATTATCGTCATGCCTTCTTGCTTCATATTGTCCAGGATTTCCCAGAATTCGCTGCGCGATACCGGATCAACGCCGTTTGTCGGTTCGTCGAGAATGAGTAATTTAGGCTCATGCACCAGAACACAGGCCAATCCCAGCTTCTGCTTCATGCCGCCGGAAAGATTGCCGGCCAGCCTGTCCATAAAGGGCAGCAGGTTGGAAAATCCCAGATACTTATCTTTGCGTATTTTTCTTTGGGCTTGCGGAATATTAAAAATATCCATGAAGAAATCAATATTCTCTTCCACAGACAGATCCTGATAAAGCCCGAAGCGCTGCGGCATATAACCGATAAGATTTTTTATCTTTTGCCGCTCAGTTACTACATTGAGGCCGCTGATGGATATAGTTCCCTGCGCAGGCCTGATCATTGTGGCGATCAGACGAAGAAGAGTTGATTTGCCGGCGCCGTCCGAGCCGACCAGACCGAAAATATTTCCGCCGTCCACGGCAAGCGAGACGTCTTTAAGTGCTTCCACTGTGTTGAAGCGCACCGAAACGTTTTTGACTTCCACCATCGGTGGGGAATCTGAAGAAAGAGCGATCATGCCCGTCCCCTTATTTCAGAACTGCGTCAGCCGGCATTCCCGCTTTAAGTTCCTTTGCGGGATTGGCGATTGCTATTTTGACTAAGTAGACCAGCTTAACTCTTTCTTTCTTGGTTTGAATGATTTTGGGCGTGAATTCACCTTCGGGGGAAACGTAAGAAACGAAGCCTGGAAATACTTTATCGGGGAAGGTATCTATCTTCACTTGTGCTTTCTGGTTGGGTTTGACTTTACCTATCTGGGTTTCATCGACAAATATTTTCAGATCGACACGGGAGAGATCGGAAACCGTGATAACTTCCCGTCCGGGGCTCACTGCTTCACCCGGTTCGATATTACGGCTGATAACCATGCCGTTCAAAGGCGATTTGAGCTGCGTATAGTCGAGTTGAATTGCCGCCTGCTGCAGCGCTGCCCGGGCCGAGTCGATCTGGGCGCTCGATGTTTCAATGTCTTGTCGGGCTGCTTCAATTTTAGTGAGATTGCCCTGCGCCAGCTTCAGTATGGATTGCGCTTCTGTCAGACGCGATTTGGCTATATCATAAGTGAGCTTCATCGTGTCTCGTTCTCTTTCCGTGACCACACCCTTGCGGAAGAGCTCTTCATATCGCCTGTAATTTTTTTCCGCGTCCTGCGCGGTATCTTTAGCGCTATTAACGCTCGCCGAAGCTCTAGCTACTTCCGAAGGCAGAGTATTTTTACTGATACTCAGAACCGTTTCTAATTGTTGTTTGGCTTTTTGCGCGCGGTCGAGATTGGCTTTGGCCTGATCGTAGCGCGACTGAAATTCCGCCCGGTCCAACTCGGCGATTACTTGATCTTTAGTGACCGACTGGCCTTCCAGTGCGGTAACGGAGGAAACGCGTCCGGGAATCTGGAAGGAAAGGTTGGCCTGGGTTGTTTCGATAGTGCCGGAAAAAGATAGATCGGTTTGCTGATTATTTCTTTGGCCGAAATAGACAAAGGCTCCGGCTCCGATAAACAATATTATGAAGGCAACGACAATAATTTTCTTTTTCACAATTTCTTCTCCATTTTAAGTATCACTTTAAATGACCGTGTTATCATGCCTTGATCGCCCTCAGCACCAGGTTCCCCACTTCTTCCCCCAAACTGCCTTTAAATTTTTTATCACGCGCTTTAATGGCAGCAGGCAGCCATTCCTGTTTGTCTTTAACCGGTGTACCTTTTGTATATAAAAGGATCGTTCCCATAATCATCGTGTGGATAAGAAACGGCGCAACTTCAATAAAAACACCTTTCTTTTTGCCCTGCTCCAGAATGCCAAACAGAATGGAGATCACTGCAGCCATGTCCTCTATAACAACCCGGGGTAAATGGGCACCGCCTGACGCCAGCTCGCGCATCATGATTGGCGGTATCTCGGGATTTTTATCCACGGCAGTGCCAAGGTTGTTGATATATGCTTTAAGCTTTTCTTCCGGCGAATCAACTCCGGCCACAGCCTCAGCAAGGCTCTGAGCAATATTGCCGATGACCTGGTGGATGACATTGGCATAGAGCGTGTCTTTGTCACCGATCTGATAATAGAGAGAGGCCTTGTTCACACCGGCGCGCCGGGCGATTTCGTCCACATGCGTTCCGCTGTAACCATTTTCGGCAAACACAGCCCGCGCCGCCACCAGAATCTTCTGGGCGGTCTTGCCCGGCTTTTCCCTGTTTGATTCCTTTTTAATCACCTGCTTCACCAATAGTTTTTTTTACTCCCGCCTTCGTCCGTCATTGCGAGCGCACCGCGGTGCGTGCGGCAATCTCTCTTTTTTACGATTCGCTTTGAGCGTCCCTTTAAATAACTTTATCGCCCGATAATCCCCATTGCGCGGTCCAGTTTGGCATAGCTGATATTGAAATCTCCCAGAGCATTGGCATATTGGGCTTTGGCTTTGGTTAAAAGCGTCTGGGCATCCAGTACTTCCGTAGACGTAGCTACCCTTTCCTTAAACCGCTCCTGGGTAATACGGAAATTTTCGTCG
>JANYAY010000087.1 GCA_025361065.1 Deltaproteobacteria bacterium | reverse complement strand
GCAACGTGGCGATATCCTCAACGTCAAGATTTATTTCTTCGGCTGTCTTGGAGAGTTCAACTGTTTTAATATAGCGGCGACACTTGTTGCATACATCAACATGATACCGCTCCTCTCCTTCCACCGCAAAATAAGCCAGAGAATGCTGTTCTTCATTGCCGCAGAAGGGGCACTTGATCCGCCGGAAATTCCATTTATAGCCGCATTGATGGCAAAACAAATAGCGCTTCCCATCTTCTTGTCCTCGAATTTCACCAATTTTCGGTTCCTTGCCGCAAATAGGGCAGTAACCTTCCGTCCAACCGAATTTGGCAACAAATTTACCATATTTATCGGCAACGTACTCCAGCTCCGGCCTCAGGCTCTCTTCAACAAATAAATCGATCAAATCCAGATTGTCCTCGGTATCTTCAAGGTTTTTCCTGCTCTCAACTGAAGATTCATCCTCAACATGGTCAAAAGATGCCTTAATCATTTTTCCCCAATCAAATTGCTGATTTTTGATGATATCCACAATGCTTTTTGCATCCTCGGGCATTTTTCTTTCCGCAATCGCAATCAGGGAATTAAAATATTCGCGCGGCCGCGTTAAGTCAAAATTACCTCCCGTGAAATCAACTAAAGGAAGTCCTCCTTCCATTTTCTGGGCAATAATATTTTCATCGACCAAAAAGATAGAATCTTTCATGTTGTTGCGGTATTCTTCCCGCACAATTAAAATCTCCCCCAGAATGTCCAGAACATCATTGTAATGAGGATTTGCTATTTTATAATCCTCAATAGTTTGTAAAGATTTTCGCAATGTTGAAACCATTTTTTATACTCCTCCTGCCAAATCGTCCGAATGTATCCGTTATTCGCACCGCCAGTTCCAATAGGTTCAGCGTTAATTGATCATATTACCTGCGGAATCAGACTCACGGGTATTCTTGCCTTCGCCCGCTGCTATATCGATTATTGTCTTACATGTAAAGCTTTATTACTGACGTGTTGCCGGAGTTTTGCAGGGTGCTGTGCAAGAAATATTTATTTTTGTTTCTCACCTGCTGCTGATGTTGCATAAAGCAGGAGTTGCCGCTATTTCGTCATCGCAAAAAAAGTTCCGCCAAATAAAAAACCTCACCCGTCTGGTGAGGTTTTTTTCAAATAGTTCTTTAATTGGTCAACTAATCCCTTTAGCCGTAATTCGCCTAAAACGGAACATCTTCCTCCGGCCCATTTCCTGACCCTGTATTTACAGCGTCAGAGGGAAGTCCCTCTGCTTTATTCTGGCCTTTAGAATCAAGCATTTGCATATTATTAGCGATTATTTCCGTAGTAAAACGTTTAACTCCATCCTTATCTTCCCAGGAACGAGTTTGAATCCGGCCTTCTAAAAAAACAAGCTTGCCTTTGACCAGATAGTTTCCGCATATTTCCGCAAGTTTTCCGAAGGTTACTATTCTGTGCCATTCAGTTTTTTGAACCTTTTCCCCATTTTTATCCTTCCATTGTTCATCAGTGGCCAGATTGAAATTTGTAACCATTGTTCCATCCGGGGTATAGCGCACTTCCGGATCCTTCCCCAGCCTGCCAATCAAGATTGCCTTGTTTACCATATTCCCCGTTCCCCCTCTTTAATAAATGTTCTTCATAATACATAACATCATCACTCGTGGCAAATTAATTTTACGGTACTGATTATTTTCAGCCTTTTTGGATCCGGCTTATACTACAATCATGCTTGACTAATCGGCAAAAAAAATATATCCAAGTTAACTTTTTGAAAAGTGGAGAAATTATGGAAGACAATGATCTTTTAAAGGTTCGCCTGGAAAAAATAGCGGCCTTGAAAGCAGCAGGGATTGATTTATACCCTAATGACATCAAACCCCAGAATACAACAAGTGAAATTATCTCTCAATTTAGCAGCGCAGACAGTGATGCTTTGGAACAATTAACCCAAAAATTTTCCATTGCCGGCAGACTTATGGCCATGCGTAATTTCGGCAAAGCGGCATTTATTAAAATCCAAGATCGTAAAGGCCAAATACAGAGTTACATTGCTAAAGATATATTGAGCACAGCTGCCTATTTTGTTTTTAAAAAGCTGGATGTAGGCGACATCATTTATGTTTCGGGGAAGCTTTTCCGTACCAAAACCAATGAATTGACCATCGAAGCAACTGATTTACGTCTTTTATCCAAAGCTATCCGTCCCCTTCCGGAAAAATGGCATGGCCTGACGGATGTTGAAACCCGCTACCGGCAAAGGCATTTGGATTTAATTTCCAACCCCGCAGTTAAAGAAACTTTTTATCGCCGCAGTCGAATTATCAGTCTTATCCGCCAGTTCATGGATCGCCACGATTTTCTGGAAGTAGAAACTCCCATGATGCAACCGCGTGCCGGCGGCGCCGTGGCTCGTCCCTTTAAGACACATCACAATACGCTGGATATGGATTTATATCTGCGTATCGCCCCTGAACTATACTTAAAACGGCTGGTTACCGGCGGACTGGAAAGGGTTTACGAGATCAACCGCAGCTTTCGCAACGAAGGTATTGACACCTTTCACAATCCTGAATTCACCATGATGGAATTTTATCGTGCTTACGCAACATATGAAGATTTGATGTCTTTTACCGAAGAATTGTTCGCCGATATAGCCAATCATATTTTTGGCGGATTAAAGTTCAGCTATCAGGGAATAGAAATCGATATGACTCCGCCGTGGAGGCGTATATCTGTTAATGATGCCCTTATTCAGATGGCAGGTATGGAACCTGCGGCGCTTCATGACAAAGCACAAGTTATTGAATTTGCTAAAAAAACAGGATGCGATGTTAAAGAAAATGATCCCTTAGGTAAAATTTTAATGGCAATTTTTGATGAAGTTGTCGAAAAAAAGCTTGTCCAACCGACATTCGTGACCGATTATCCGGTTGCGGTATCACCCCTCTCCCGCAGATCCAACTCCGATCCGGAAATTGTCGACCGCTTTGAGCTTTATATTTCCGGCCGGGAAATTGCTAACGCATTTTCTGAATTGAATGACCCTGCTGATCAGAGAGACCGCTTCGAGCAGCAAATAAAAGAAAGAGAAGCAGGGGATGATGAGGCCCACGAAATGGACGAAGATTATATTCATGCGTTGGAATACGCTATGCCCCCTACGGCCGGAGAGGGTATTGGCATTGACCGACTGGTAATGCTCTTTACCGATTCCGCTTCCATTCGAGATGTCATTTTGTTCCCCTTGCTTCGGGACAAAGCACCAATTAAAGAGTAGCATTAACCAATAATATCTATCATCACTCCTATATGAGGATATTTATTCATGCCGTACGAATTTTTTATCAGCAAACGTTATTTGAGGGCAAAACGAAAACAAGTATTTGTTTCCATTATTACTTTTATATCTATTTTCGGTATCTTTTTGGGAGTTGCGGCCTTAATTATCGTGTTGGCTGTCATGAACGGCTTTGAAACAGACCTGCGCACAAAAATACTGGGTATCAAGTCGCATATTGAATTGACCACAGATATAGCGGGACCAATGAAAGATTACGAAAAGGTTCGTGAACGAATCGCCGGCACGCAAGGTGTTGTTGCTTCCACGCCTTTCATCTATAGTCAGGCGATGATCCGCAGTGGCAATGGGGTAACCGGAGTAATCATAAGAGGTTTGGATACGCAAAACGCCTTTAAGGTCATAAACTTAGGCAAAATAAAAGAAGGAAACATCGAGCATTTAAATAAATTACCAACTGATTTATCAAATCGCTATAAAAAAGAAGATGCGCAGTTAAGCGGAATTGTCATCGGCAAAGAAATGGCCAAAAACCTGGGAATTTTTCTTTACGATACGATTACTATTATTTCGCCTGTAGGCGTTTCCACTCCGATGGGTATGATGCCCATGATGAAGAAATTTATTGTCGTCGGCATTTTTGAATCCGGTTTTTATGAATACGATTCGACCCTGGCCTATTTATCATTAAAGAGCTGCCAGGATTTCCTGCAAATGGGCGATACCGTCACGGGAATTGATATCAAAGTTGATGATATTTATAAGGCAGATACAATTGCGCGGGTTATTCAAAGTAAATTGGGTTTCCCCTACTGGGCACACAACTGGATGCAGATGAATAAAAATCTCTTTTCGGCGCTGAAACTGGAAAAACGGGTTATGTTTATAATATTAAGTTTAATTGTTCTTGTTGCGGCTTTTAATATCATCAGCGCGTTAATTATGATTGTTATGGAAAAAAATAAGGATATCGCCATCCTGAAATCAATGGGAGCAACTTCCCGTACCATTATGAAAATTTTTGTTTATCAGGGACTTATTGTAGGAGTTATCGGCACGGCTTTAGGCTGTGCTGCCGGCCTTGCGGTAGCGCTGAATCTGCAGAGGGTTTCTCAATTTGTGGAAAAAATGTTTCATTTTAAATTTTTACCCGGCGATGTCTATTATTTAAGCGAATTACCATCACAGGTTAATTATGGCGATGTAGTCATAATTGTTATCGGCACTATGCTTGTTTGTTTGATATCAACAATTTATCCTTCCTGGAAAGCTTCCCGGCTTGATCCCGCGGAAGCTCTGAGATATGAATAAAATTAGTTCGGAAATGCGAAGACAATGATCAAACTGGAAAACTTATCAAAAACATTTGTGAAAGACGGCAATAAAATAGAAGTTTTGCGTGGCCTGAATTATGAGATTAAAAAAGGTGAATCGCTGGCTGTTCTTGGCGTTTCCGGTTCCGGCAAAAGCACCTTGATTCATATTTTAGGCACATTGGATCATCCGACGGGAGGCCATCTTTTTATCAATGAAATCAATGTTTTTAACTGGGAAGAAAAGAAAATAGCCTTGTTTCGTAATTCGACAATCGGCTTTATTTTTCAATTTAACAATTTGCTGCCGGAATTCGATGCCCTGGAAAACACAATGATGCCCGCTTTAATTGGCGGCATGAATAAAAGGGAAGCACGCACGAAAGCTCTCCAGTTGCTTACTGAAGTCGGGTTAGAGCATAGAATTAGTCACAAACCGGGAGAACTATCCGGTGGTGAACAGCAGCGGGTGGCTCTGGCCCGGGCAATGGTCATGGAGCCGGAAATTCTTCTGGCCGATGAACCGACAGGAAACCTTGACACGGAAACGGGAAAAAAGATAGAAGACATCCTGATTAATTTAAATGAAACAAAAAAAATTACTCTGGTAGTTGTGACTCATAATACATTACTGGCAGAAAGGATGTCAGGCAGAATAGGTCTGCGTGACGGAAAAATTTATGACTACAAATAAAAATTTATATCAAGCCTGCCTGGCTATTCTTTTTCTGGCATTTGTTTTAGTTACCTCGGTTTCCGCCCAGGAAATAAAAAAAATTGCCGTCATGCCTTTCGAAATTTACAGCAAAGGTGACGGCAAAGCCCTGAGAAAAACCATCTTTCAGAAATTAACAGATGAACTCGGAAAAGACAAACTGGTCCAGTTACTGCCAACTGATGATCTTCTAGCCGGTACCGGAAAAATAAATGAAAAATTTGCTATCGCCAAAGGAAAGTCTCTCGGGGCCGATTTTATCATTATGGGAAGCATGACTCAATTCGGCGAAACTGTCAGTATCGATGCCAAAATAATCAATGCCCATACGGCAACTGCATTACCTGCTGCATCTATTCAAGATAAAGCATCTTCCGATATTGCCCAAATGGTAAATCGATTAAAAATAGAAATTCTTACCCGCACCGGCTTAATTCAAAAAATAATAAAAATCGCAATTAAGGGAAATCGCAAAATTGAATCTGCCGTAATAACCCAGCAGATCAAGAGCCAAACAGGCAAGTCTTTTAATGAAGCCGATATAACTGCCGATATAAAAACAATTTTTAAAATGGGCTTTTTTCAGGATGTGTCCGCGGAAGTGGCAGAAGTCCCGGAAGGAAAAGTTATTACCTTTATTGTGCTGGAAAAGGGATTAATATCGGAAATCAGGGTTAAAGGCAATAAGGCTTTGGATAGAGATGCCATTAATGATGTTTTAACGATTAAGACCAGGCAAATCTTAAATCAGGAAAAAATTAAAACGGATATAGAAAAGGTTAAAGCTCTGTATGACAGCAAGGGATACTACAATGCAGAGATATCCGATACGGTGGAAAAAGATGGAGAAAAAGATTTCCGGATAATCATCGATATCAAAGAAAATGACCGGATCTATATTCGGTCCATAACATTTGAAGGCAATGAAGCCTATACTACCAAAGAACTCAAAAACATGATGGGCACTAGTGAATATGGCCTTTTGCACTTTTACAATGATTCCGGATTGCTCAAGCGGGATCAGCTAAAGCAGGATATAAGCAAATTAAACACTTATTACTATAATAATGGCTTTATCAATGCTCAGATAGGCGAACCGGAAATAACTCATGATAGAAAAGGGATTTATATTAAAATTATAATTAAAGAAGGAAAACGTTTTAAAATAGGAAAGGTAGAAATATCCGGTGATTTATTAGAAAAGCCGAGAGCTGAAATACTGAAATCATTAATCACGAAAGAAGGCAACAATTATGATCGCGACGCAATAGTTAAAGATATGGATTCATTAACTCAATTATATAGCAATGAAGGATATGCCGATACCGATGTTAATCCTAAAGTTAACACCAGGGAGAAAGAACAGTTGGCCGATGTGGATTTCAGCGTAAGCAAAGGGGGATTAGTCTATTTCAACCGCATCACCATCATGGGTAATACAAACACCCGGGATAAAGTTATCCGCCGGCAACTGGATGTGAATGAAAGAGATCTTTATTCCAGCAGTAAATTAAAAACAAGCTATGGCAATTTGAACAGGTTGCGCTATTTCGAAGAAATAGATTTCAAAACTGAGAAGGGAACTGATAAAAGCCAGATGGATGTCAACATCCGGGTAAAAGAAAAAAATACCGGCATGTTCATGATAGGCGCTGGTTATAGCGCAGTCGATCAGGCTGTTATTATGGCACAAGTTACCGAGCAGAATTTCCTGGGCCGGGGTCAGATTTTAAGCCTGAAAGCAACTTTGGGTTCGACATCCAACATGTATGAATTATCTTTTACTGAACCCTGGGTCTTTGATACTCCTCTTTGGTTTAAATACGATGTCTGGAAGTACAAAAGAGATTATGATTCTTATACCTGGGACTCCCGGGGAACAGGATTTACATTCGCTTATCCGTTTTGGAAAAAAATAACCGGTTCCATCGGTTACAGAATTTCCGTAGATGAGATTCAAGACGTCAATAATGCACTCGCTCCCTGGTATATTCAAGGACAGATCGGGCCAAACGATCCAACGGTTGTAAATCCACCTGGATCAACGGTTTCCAGTGCGGTAACTTTGGGTTTAGGTCGTGATACTACAGACGATAATATATTCCCTTCGAAAGGGACAAGAACGAATATCTTTATTCAGCAGGCCGGTGGATATTTGGGGGGGGATAACAACTTCACCAAATCAGGATTGAACTTAGCAATATTTTACAGCCTGCCCCTGGATATTGTCTTTGCCGCTAAAGGCCGGATCGGATATATCGAAGGCCATAATACAGATAAACAGTTTCCCTATGATGTGCCGATTTTTGAAAGATATGTTTTAGGAGGGTTAAACAGCATCCGTGGCTTGCAGTATCTGGGAATCAGAGGATCGGGGACCGCCGATGCCCTTGGCGGCACCAGCATGATGGTTTTTAACGTTGAACTTATCTTTCCGTTCATAAAAAGCGCCGGCATGAAAGGTGTCGTTTTTTACGACACGGGAAACACCTGGGACGGCGGATATCACCCCAATGATTTAAGGCAGACTGCAGGAGCCGGTATCCGCTGGTATTCGCCTATCGGCCCGTTGAGGCTCGAATACGGCTATGTAATCGACCGTAAAGAAAATGAATCCTCCGGCCGCTGGGAATTTTCCATAGGGATGATGATGTAAATAAAAAGATTAAGATCAAAATGCAAGGTTTAACCTTGATTTATACACTAACAAATTTAGAAGGAGAATTATATGAATAACCTGAAGGTCACACGAAAGAATATTTATCTGATCGCCGGATTTGCCCTGATGTTTTTTATCTTCACAGGTTCTAAAGTTTTTGCCGTAGAAAAAATTGGTTTTTTTAATTTGCGGGCAGTTATGCAGAATTCTAACAATGGTAAAAAGGCTGGAGAAGAATTCAAGAAACTCTATGATAAAAAAACCGAAGCTATTAAAGCGGCAGAGAGCGAACTGAAAAAGATGAAGGACTCTCTGGATAAACAATCCGCCCTGTTAACCCAAACCGCCAACAAGGAAAAAGAAACTGCCTATCAAAAGAAGTTGCGTGATTATCAAATATTAGTTGACGACACTAATAAAGAATTGAAAGCAAGAGATGAAGAAATCGCCTCCAAAATCATTCCCGAAATAGCAAAAGTAGTTCAGGCAATAGCGGAAAAGGAAAAATACACTTTGGTTATTGACACTGCAACAATGCCTGTTGCTTACCACGCCAAGGAAAACGACTTTACTAAAAAAGTAACTGATGAATATAATAAAATTTCCACGAGTAAAAAATAGGAGTCCTTGGTGCAGATAACTCTCAAGGAAATCGCACTGCTACTCGGTGGCACAATCGTTGGCAATGATAATATTATCATTGAAAATATCCGTCCGCTGGAAGAAGCAGGTCAGGGCGATATAACTTTCTTTGCTAATAAGAAGTATTTAAAACAATTGAAGACGAGTGCAGCTTCGGCTATTCTGGCGGCACCCCAGACACAAGCCGAAGGGAAGAATTTAGTCCTTGTTTCTGATCCTTATGCTGCTTTCGGCAGGTTGCTAACTCTTTTTTACCCGTTAGAACATAGCTATAATGGTATCAGCAAGGATGCTTATATTGAAGAAGGCGCCCGGGTATCTCAAGAGGCCACTGTATTTCCCCGCGCATACATAAGCAAAGGAGCAAAAGTAGAAAAAGGAGCCGTGATATATCCGGGTGTTTTTATCGGCGCTGACACGTCAATCGGTGAGAACTCTATCCTTTACGCCAACGTTACCGTGTATTGGGGCTCTCTCATCGGAAAACGGGTAATTTTGCACTCGGGAGTGGTAGTAGGCAGTGACGGCTTTGGCTTCGCCGCTCCGGGTAAAGGTAACAACAAAATTCCTCAGGTGGGTTTTGTTCAGATAGATGACGATGTGGAAATTGGCGCCAATTCAACCATAGACCGGGCTACTCTCGGCAGAACCTGGATTCAGCGCAATGTAAAAATTGATAATCTTGTTCAGATAGCGCATAATGTTGTCATTGGCGAAAATTCAATTTTAACGGCACAAGTCGGTATTTCCGGAAGTACCAAACTGGGTAAAAGTGTGATTATCGGCGGCCAGGTGGGTATAGTCGGCCATATTAATATTGGCGATAATGTTATGATTGCCGCCAAATCCGGCATCCATAAAGAAATTGAAGCCGGACAAATTGTTGCCGGCTATCCGCAATTGCCTCATCGACAATGGCTGAAAGTTGAAGCTTGCCGGGCAAAACTTCCGGAAATGAAGAAAACTTTAGAAGAACTAAAAAGAAAAATGGAGATGCTTCAAGAACAAATAAATAAGTAATTAAATGAAGGTTAGGAAAATGAAAATTCATCCCACAGCAATTATTGCTCCCGACACCCAACTGGGGGAAGGCGTAGAAATCGGTGCTTACTCGATAATCGGCGCAGATGTAAAAATTGGTAACAATACAATCATTGGCCCACATGCCGTAATTGATGATTTCACACATATCGGTGAAGGCTGCCATATTTTCCAATTTACTTCCATTGGCGCCGGTCCTCAGGATTTAAAATTTAGCGGTGAAAAAACACGAGTTGTGATTGGTAATTTCAATACCATCAGAGAATTTGTAACTATTCACCGCTCGACAACGGCTGATATTGGTGTAACCATTATTGGCGATCATAACCTTATCATGGCCTACTGTCATGTAGCTCACAATTGCCTGCTGGGAAATCACATAATTATGTCCAATGGTGCGACATTAGGTGGTCATACACATATCGAAGACTATGCCATTATCGGTGGACTTACCGGTATTCATCAATTTTCCCGTATAGGGGCTCACTGCATTGTTGGCGGAGCTTCAGGAGTTAATAAAGATGTCCCTCCTTATACCACGGCAGCCGGCAATCATGCCAAACTGTTTGGATTGAATTTAATCGGCTTGAAAAGACGGGGTTTTTCCGAAGAAACCATTAAGGCCCTGAAAAAGGCATACCGTACTATTTTCCGTTCCCACCTTCTTCTGACAGAGGCAATAAAAAAAGCGGAGGCAGAAATGGAAAATTTCCCGGAAGTGCGCCACTTCGTCCAATTTATTAAAGAATCAAAAAGAGGCGTTTGCCGCTAATAATTGAATTATGAATATGGACAGAAAAAAAATAAAAATCGGCGTTGTTGGTATCGGTCATCTGGGCAATTATCATCTCCAGAAATATTCGAGGCTGGATAATTGTGAAATTGCAGCAGTCGCCGATACGCAAATCGAACGAACGCGGAAAGTGGCGGAACTTTATCAATGTGCCGCTTTCCCCGACCATCGGGACATGTTAGGCTTGGTTGACGCAGTAAGCATCGCCGTACCCACAGGGGAACATCATCGTGTGGCCAGGGATTTTTTGGCCGCCGGGGTCGATGTCCTCATTGAAAAGCCCATTTGTTCAACTCTGGAAGAAGCAGATGAATTGTTAGCACTGGCCCGAGAAAAAAGATTGATTCTCCAAGTTGGTTTTGTCGAAAGATTTAATCCGGCTATTATGGCCCTGGAGAAGGTCATCGAAAAACCAATGTTTATTGAATCTCATCGGTTACATCCGTTTTTTGAACGCGGTACCGACGTGGATGTTATTCTGGATCTGATGATTCACGATCTCGACATTATTCTGAAGTTTGTCGCCTCCCCGCTTACCTCCGTAGAGGCGGTTGGCATTCCCGTGCTGTCGAGTAAAATTGATATCTCCAACGTGCGACTGTCTTTTGCTTCCGGCTGCGTGGCTAATATTACAGCCAGCCGTATCAGTGCGAAAACAATGCAGAAAATTCGTTTCTTCAGCAGCGAGGGATACCACTCTGCTGATTGCCAGAAACGCGAAATTTTATCTCTGGGTAAAAGAAAGAATGACGCAGGTGGGGTAGAAATTTTTTCCAACAATATCGAAGTAGGCAGCCATGATCCTCTGGAAGAAGAAATTCGCTCTTTTCTTAATGCGGTGATTCATCGCACCCGGCCCCTTATCTCCGGTGAAGATGCGCGCAAATCGCTGGATCTGGCAATTGATATTATCCGGAAAATGAAAACTGCTGAGGTAACCTAAGATGATTCCCATGGTGGATTTAAAAAGGCAGTACCATACATTAAAAAAAGAAATTGATGCAGCCGTCATTGACGTGCTTGAGCAAACACAATTTATTCTCGGCCCGAATGTGACCCTTTTAGAAGAAGAAGTCGCCACTTATCACCGATTGCCCTACGCCATCGGCGTCGCCAACGGTACGGACGCTTTACTTTTAGCACTCAGGGCCTGTGGTATTAAATCAGGCGATGAGGTAATTACAACTCCGTTCACTTTTATTGCCACCGCGGAAGTAGTCGCGCAGCTGGCCGCAACTCCTGTTTTTGTGGACATTTGTCCGAATACTTTTAACATTGATCCGAACAGGATTGAAGAAAAGATAACACCCAGAACAAAAGCCATTATTCCGGTCCATTTATTCGGACACCCGGCCGATATGCAGCCGATCATGGAAATAGCCGCAAAATATAATATTAAGGTAATTGAAGATTGTGCACAAGCTTTTGGCGCCAAATATAAAGATCAATTAGCAGGAACAATCGGCGATGTCGGCTGTTTTAGCTTTTTCCCCAGTAAAAATTTAGGCGGCTACGGCGACGGCGGCATGGTCATCACCAAAAACGAAGAAATTGCCAGGCAAATAAAAATGCTGCGCAATCACGGAAGCTCCGTACGCTACCATCATTCGATAGTTGGTTACAACAGTCGCCTTGATGAAATTCAAGCCGCCATTCTCCGTGTTAAATTAAAACATATTGATCAGTTTAACCTGGCCCGGCGCAAAAATGCAGCAGCCTATTGTGCTGCCCTCAATCCGAAAGATATTATTCTGCCGTCAGTGGCGGAAGGAAGCGAACATGTCTTCCACCAGTTCACAATCCGTTCGTCAAAACGAGATGTTATTGCCAACGCTCTGACAGAAAAAAACATAGCTTCTGCCATTTATTATCCGGTACCTCTGCATCAGCAGGAAGTTTTCAGCAAATTATACAATTATTCGATAGCAATGCCGCAAACTGAAATGTGCGCCCGGGAAGTTCTTTCTCTGCCTATGTTTCCGGAATTGACTGGTGATGAAATCCAGCTGATTGCCGATGTAATTAACCATGCCTCTTGAAGAAAAAATTCCCATGATAAAAGCTAAAACTGTGATGATCATTGCCGGTGAAGCATCAGGTGATATGCATGGCGCCAGCCTTGTCCAGGAAATGTTAAAGATTGACCCAACACTTAATTTCTATGGTATCGGCGGTAGCAGGCTGAGTAAAGCAGGAGTAAAATTAATGGCTAATGTTTCGGAAATGGCCGTTGTGGGCTTAACCGAAGTATTTTCCAAATTGGGAAAGTTTATAAAAATAATGAACCAGATGAAAAAATCACTCGATGATATTAAACCTGATTTGGTTATATTAATTGATTTTGCAGGTTTTAATCTGCGTCTGGCTAAAGCGGTCCATAAAAGAGGAATTAAAGTTTTTTATTACGTCAGCCCGCAAGTATGGGCATCTCGCAGGGGCCGCATCAGGGAAATCAAGAAATATGTAAATAGAATGGCTGTTATTCTTCCTTTTGAAGTTGACACATATAAACGGGAAAATTTCCACGTTGATTATGTCGGTCATCCCCTGCTGGACTTAGTGAAAACGGATTATTCAAAAGCAGAATCGCGAAAAAAATTTAACCTTCCCGGAAATAAAACAACCATTGGACTTCTCCCGGGAAGCCGCATTTCCGAAGTTAGAAAATTACTGCCGGAAATGCTGCAGGCAGCGGCTATTTTAGCACAAGAAATCCCTGATATCCAATTTGTCTTACCTCTTGCCGATACGCTGGAAGAAAAAATCATAACCGGAATAATTTCCCGCTTTGACGTAAAAGTAAATGTGATCAGCGGCAATACCTACGATGTAATTTCGTGCACTGATCTGGCAATTGTTGCTTCCGGAACAGCAACCCTGGAAACAGCGCTTCTGGGTGTTCCCATGATCATTGTCTACAAGATTTCACCGCTTACTTATTTTATCGGAAAAATGATCATTACTGTAAAAAATATCGGCATAGTGAACATCATTGCCGGAAAAACTATCGTTCCGGAACTGATTCAAGACCAGGCCAATGGAAAGCATATTGCTTCGGAAGCATTGGCAATAATTACAAATGATGAAAGAAACCAAGAAATAATTGGAGAATTAGCGGAAATTCGGGCGAAACTGGGAAATCCCGGGGCGGCAATAAGGACTGCTAAACTTGCCTGTGATATGCTATAAGAAGGAACTATGGAAACATTTAAACGCCTCTTGAGAATGGCGAAACAATACTATATTCGTTTGTCCATTGCCATGCTTTGTATGCTGACGGCCGGAGCGTTGCAATCATCGCAAGCTGTATTAGTTAAACCTATTCTCGATGATATCTTCCTGGGGAAAAATCCTTACGCTCTGAAATGGATTCCGCTAGCCGTAATCGGCATCTTTCTTCTTAAAGGTATCTGTAATTACGGCCAGACGATCTTAATGAGTTTTATCGGGCTGAGAATTGTTGCCGACTTGCGCAACCGTCTTTATGAACAAATCCAAAAGCAATCTCTGGCTTTTTTTACCCATCATCCGACAGGAATTCTCATGTCGCGCATCACCAATGATGTCATTTCCATTCAATCGGCTTCATCCGAAGCAATAACCAGTCTGATTAAAGACACCGTGACGTTGATTACGCTGATCGGTGTAATTTTTTATACGGACTGGAAACTGGCCATTATTGCCATGATTGTTTTTCCTTTGACTATTTACCCGATATCTAGATTCGGCAAAAAAATGAGAAAAATTGTCACGTCAACGCAAATAACTATGGGAACACTGAGCTCTCTGTTACAGGAAACAATTTCCGGCACTCGCATTGTTAAAGCCTTTTGTATGGAAAAATATGAAAATGAAAGATTTGCACTGGAAAATGAGCGGCTTTTTAAATTAAACATGAAAACAGTTTCCATAAACGCAATCTCCAGTCCACTGATGGAATTTTTGGGCGGACTGGGTATTGCTGCTATTATCTTTTACGGCGGCTATAATGTTGTCCAGGGCCAATCCACTCCCGGTACATTTTTCTCGTTTCTCGCAGCTGTATTGATGCTTTACGAGCCCGTGAAGAGACTTACCAACGTTAACAATACCATACAGGCAGGAATTGCCGGAGCGGATCGTGTATTTTCCATTATCGATAAGATACCGGATATCGAAAATAAACCAAACGCCCTTGTTTTACCGCCGATTGCCCACAGTATCGAATTTCGCAATGTTAATTTCTGCTATGAAAAAACAATTGTTTTAAAAACCATTAATCTTTCCATCAAAGCCGGTGAAGTTATCGCTTTTGTAGGGATGAGCGGAGGAGGAAAAACATCTCTTGTTAATCTGATTCCTCGCTTT
>JANYAY010000093.1 GCA_025361065.1 Deltaproteobacteria bacterium | reverse complement strand
CTCTTTAAAGAAAAGATTTGAAAAGCTCTATACGGCGGAAGTAGTTGGTGCCTTTGCCCTGTATACAATCTTGATGGCACTGTTCACCAATCCGGTGATTGAAGTTGTGAAGAACATCGTTAGCTGAGAGGCAGGCTCATTTACTAAAAAAAGAAAAGATGTGTAAGCTCCATAATTTCATGATCTGTTGATATATAGAATAAAAACCCCCTTAAAGCACAAACTTTAAGGGGGTTTTTTATTCTAAAAAGTTGACTCCCCGAGGTTATTACAATGCAACTATCCCCGGATTGTCCTTTAATCTGTCCCGAACTATACTATTTGTTGTAGAATGAGTGGGCAAAGAAAATCTTATCTATCTCTTCCGGCTTGATTTTCGACACATCCTTTATTTTCCTGTTCATTTCTTCCATATATCCGCGAATCAGATAGAATTCGGCTCTGTCGAAAAATAGTATGACCCTGTCACTCAATTCTATCATCTGGTGTAATTGCAGGGCCGAATCAAAGGCGCTTTCATTTAAAACAAAGAGCCACATTGTTCTGCGCAGTGTATACATGGCCCTGATGACCTCGCAGAGTGGTATCTGCAATTTAAATGATTCGATACCTTCTATGGCATATTTTTTCCCAATCTCTTCTTTCGTTGTATCATAACTGATCCATTGGCCAAGATGTTTCAGCATGTCTTTCGCCTTTGACTCGAGAAATTCGATATTATTTTTATTATATATTGATGTTGTAGGATCAATTAACAACCGCGTTATCCAGCGTTTAACGATCACATCGCTGTGCTTTTCCACCATCAGAATGATTTTTTCGGATATTAGATGCATAATATGATACCTCCTTTATTGAATAACTGTTTTAATTTATAGTTCATCTCCCGATTATCAGGTAAAAAGAGAAGGACAAAATATAATTGGCGGTTGTCCTAGATCCGTACTTCCTGAATATTAAAGGAACTGACCCACCAATTCTTCTTATTTGTTAAGTCAACCTGAGTTTTTCATCCTCACTTATAGATGATGGATAAGCTTAATTTCAGTCTTTGCCTTGAGTCATGCGTTGCCGAATGAGTTTCTTGACGAAAACCTCCTCCCTCTCCATTTCTTCGATGCGGTCGGCAATGTACTTCTTGGCCTCCTCATGGGGAGGGATAAACACCTTCTCCAGGGCATTCACCCGCCGCTGCACTTTTTTCAACTCCCGCGAGAGCATCATGATCTCCTTGGTGACGGTCGCATATTCGACAAGGGCATCAAGGGTCTTCCGTGATTTCTCCTTGGCCTTATCATAGGCCGCCGTGGTTCCCTCCAAGCCTGAAGACGGTTCGAAAGGCTTAAGCCCCAAGGTAATTCGGGGCAACTGCAATCCCAGGAACTTGGTGAATTGCAGCGTCAGGGTATAGCCCTTCTTCTCGGAGCAACTCTTCAAAGTAAGGGCCTGTGCCCCCATGTCCACAGCCGCATCCCGGTATGCCGTATAGAGTTCATTTTGCATATCCTGGAGACCACTCTCCATCCTCCTGATCTCTCCTATCTTCCGGACGATCTCGATGGCCAAAAGCTCCCGCTTCTGGTTTAAGAGATCATGGCCTTCGTATGCAAATATGAGGTCTTCCTTGATCTTTCTCAGAGATGATTTAGTCGGGGGAAGTTCGATTTTCGCCATTATTTCACCCCGCGCTCCGGCATATAATATCTCTGAATTTCTTCCTTCGTGATACGGTATAGCTCATCTCGCGGAAGGATAGACAGCATGCGCCAGCCAATGTCCAGCGTCTGTTCTATCGACCGGTTTTCCTCATTGTCCTGGCTTAAGAATTGTTCCTCAAAGGCGGCCCCAAACTTCAAATAGATTTTATCGACATCGGAGAGTTCCTCCTCTCCTACAATAGCCGCCAATGCACGGATGCGTTTAACCTTGGCATAAGAGGCAAAGAGCTGAGCCGCTACCTGGGCGTGGTCATTGCGCGTCCGACCGACACCGATGCCGTCCTTCATCAGCCGCGATAGCGAGGGCAGTCCCGCGATTGGCGGATAGATTCCCTTATTAAACAACTCGCGGTCGAGAACAATCTGTCCTTCCGTAATATAACCCGTCAGGTCGGGGACCGGATGAGAGATGTCATCGCTGGGCATGGTCAGAATGGGCATCTGAGTAATGGAACCCTTGTGACCCTTGAGGCGGCCGGCACGCTCATAGATGGCAGCCAGGTCGCTGTAAAGATAGCCGGGATAGCCTTTCCGGGAGGGGATTTCACCGCGGGAACTCGATAGCTCTCGCAAGGCCTCGCAGTAATTCGTCATGTCCGTGAGAATCACAAGGACATGCATACCCTCCTCAAAGGCAAGATACTCAGCTAGAGTCAGGGCGACGCGGGGTGTAACGAGTCGTTCGATGGACGGGGCGTCGGCCAGACTGAGAAACAGGGCGGAATGCGTGAGAACGCCCGATTCCTGCAGGGAGTCGATGAAAAACTGCGCCACATCAAACTTTACACCCATGGCCGCAAAGATGACGATAAACTCTTCCTCGGCGGTGAGAATTCTGGCCTGCCTGGCGATCTGAGCCGCAATGAGATTGTGGGGCATGCCGCTGCCGGAAAATATCGGCAGTTTCTGGCCGCGGATCAGGGTGTTCATCCCGTCGATGGCGGAGATGCCGGTTTGAATGAAATCACGGGGATATTCCCTGCTCCAGGGATTTACCGGCAGGCCGTTGACATTCATCATCCTGTCCGAAATCACCTGAGGCGAACCGTCGATAGGCCTTCCCAGACCATCGAAGACTCTGCCCAGCATATCGCGATCCACTGGAATCTCCAGGGCCTTTCCCACAAAAGCCACCCGTAGCCCCTGCATCGCCAGCCCGCTTGTCCCCTCAAATACTTGAACCACGGCCCGCTGCTCATCCACCTCGAGTGTCTGCCCCATCCTTACGGCCCCCGAGGCGTCGCGGATCTCCACAATCTCACCTAGCCCCACTCCCCGAACCCCTTCGACAAAAATCAAGGGACCGGAAATTCCGGAAAGCCTGGTATATTCGATTTCGGTATTCATGCCGTGCCCCCCGCCAATTTTGTCGGATCGAGCGCCCCCGCATCACATCGTGCGTCCGCGTGCCCTTCAGGGTATCCGGACATCAGGGAATCAAGGCCGTGGGCAAGTCTATTACTGTATGCACCCATCTGATCAAGGTCCTGATTCGGCACTTCCGATTTGAGCCGGACCATCTGCGATACCACGTCCAGCGCGGCGATTTCCCGGACCGTCACACCTGCTTTCAAGAGATCCACTCCCCGGTGATGCAACTCCAGAATGACCTTCAGGAGCTTGATCTGTTTTTCCGGGCTGCAAAATTTATCTATCGGATCGAAGGCATTCTGTTGAAGGAAGGCATTTTTGATCATCTCGGCCACAAACAGGACAAACTGCTGCACCGGGGGCAAAGCATCGCTGCCAACCAGTTTGACCACCTGCTGGAGTCGATTGTCCTCCAGGAGAATACTCATGGCTTCGTTCCTCACAGCAAGCCACTGGCTGTCCAGATTTTTCCACCAGTTCTCAATATCGGGGAGGTATTCCGTATAGCTGTCGATCCAACTGATGGACGGGTAATGGCGGGCGTCGGCCAAGCCCTTGTCCAGAGCCCAGAAGCATCTCACGAACCGGGAGGTGTGCTGGGTTACAGGTTCGGAAAAGTCTCCACCCGGCGGCGACACGGCGCCGATGATAGTGATATCGCCATCTTGCCCCGAAAGGGTTTCCACAAAACCGGCCCGCTCGTAAAATTCCGCCAGCCTTGTGGCCAGGTAGGGAGGAAATCCCTCTTCCGCCGGCATATCACCAAGGCGGCTGGCAAGTTCTCGCAGCGCCTCGGCCCATCGGGAAGTGGAGTCGGCCATGACAGCCACGCTGTATCCCATGTCGCGGTAATACTCCGCGATGGTTACACCCGTATAAATGCTGACTTCCCGCGCGGGCACAGGCATGTTCGACGTGTTGGCAATCATGACCGTTCGTTCGATGAGCGGGCGTCCGTTTCTCTCGTCAATCAGTTTCGGAAAATCCGTAAGAACGTCGGTCATCTCGTTGCCGCGTTCACCGCAGCCGATATAAACAATGATATCGGCATTGCACCACTTTGCCAAGGCATGCTGCGTCATGGTTTTGCCCGTTCCGAATCCCCCCGGGATAGCAGCGGTTCCGCCCCGGGCAATGGGAAAGAAAAAGTCTATAACCCTCTGCCCTGTGATCAGAGGAATGTGCGGTTTTTTCCGGAGGCGGTTGGGTCGCGGTTTCCTTACGGGCCAATACTCCGCAAGCCTCCCGTGATGAATGCCGGCGTCGCTTTCGACCGTGTAGATCTCATCCATAATGGTATGAGCACCGTCGATAATGGATGTCAGCGTGCCGGAAATACCGGGAGGAATTAGAACCTTGTGCACGACCAGAGGACTTTCCTGCAACTCGCCGATAATCTCCCCGGGATGGACCCGTGCACCTGCCTCGACCAGGGGATGGAATTCCCACAGCCTTTTTTCATCGAGGGGTGGCAGTTTGATCCCCTTCTTGATGTAACTGCCGCAGGCCTCGGAGATGCCGACCAGCGGTCGCTGGATGCCGTCATAGATGTTGGCGATCAGCCCGGGGCCCAGAAGAACAGAGAGGGGACGGCAGTAAGAGACAACCTCGTCCCCGGGCCTCAGGCCTGTATTGTCCTCGTAAACCTGAATGACAGTTGCATCATCGAGAAGCCGGATAACCTCGCCTATCAGCCGATCCGGCCCCACTTCGGCAATGTCATACATCCTGATCCCATCGAGTCCCACTGCTTTGACAATGGGGCCGTTCACCGCAATGACCCTGCCTTTTATCATTTCGTCCATATCCGCTCCTCGCATGAAACTTCCCCCGCCACTTCCAATAAACTACCATTGAAGATCGCCCTCTTTTCTAAAGAGGGGTTAAGGGAGATTTAATTTGACCATATCGCCTGATAAATCGCCCCTTTAGAAAAGGGAGAAACAACATCCCTTGATTTTTTTCGACTAAGAACACTTTGTTTAGCTTCCAACAACATACTCCTTACCCCGCATTTCCGTAATGTTCGTCAAGCAACCGCATCACCTCCCGGCGGATTGCCGGGGATTTTCTATAATAGATCCTCTCAATTGTGCCATCATAGATACGCCCCCCCGCTGCATCGACGATGATACATCCGCCCCACTTGATCGTTTTGTCCTCGACGACGGCAACGTCCGGACTTTTACCCTTCGCCTTTAATGCCTGCCTGATCTCCTCTTTAAAGGCAATGTCCTCGCCGGCCAGCCTCACTTCCGCCCCGGCCGGGATGCGGCCAATGGCATCGGTGACGGCATTGAGCAGAAATCTTTTATAATGCGGATTGTCTCTGATCCCCTTTACGGCCTCTTCCACTGTCCGGTTGATAAACTCCTCAATTCTCTTGAGCTTCAGCTTCTTGAGATCAAGACTGGCCCTGTTCTCCACCTTGGACGACTCCTGGCGAATTCTGTCATCCATCCGGACCTGCGTCCGCTTTTTGAAATCCTCAAGGGCTGCTGCATAGGCATCATCGAGCCCCTTCAACTCTTCAGCCTCGTTCCGCGCAATGGCGCTGATTGCGCGCTCAGCGTCATCTCTGATTGCGCTTTCCAATGATGTTTTGTCCATCTTATCCATGTCGAATCCTTTTTGCGGGTCACAGGGAAATGCCCAGGGCCTCGGATATGTAACTCATAATCGAACGGCGGAAGCCATCGACATCATCAATGCCGGGAATGGCAATGACCACAGGCGCCGGAAGATGGAGGTTGATCGTGCTGATCCGCTCCGTAAGATTATCCGCCAGATCGTTTGTAATGGCCACGACGGCGGCATCTCCTTTCCGGATAATGTCTTCCAGTTTCGCCGCCGCGTCGGCCCTGCCGGAAACCACGCCGGTAACTCCGGCCAGGCGAAAGGCGCTCACCGTATGGATATCGCCGATAATGTAGATCTGTTCCATATCAGAGCTTATTCAGAATCATGACAGCGATAATCAGGCCGTAAATGGCGATCCCTTCGGCGAGGCCCAGGAAAACCAGGGTCTTTCCCATGAGCTCCGGTTTCTCCGTCACGGCACCAATGCCGGCAGACCCGATTTTGCTCACGGCATAGCCGCTCCCGATACAGGCCAGTCCGACGGCGAGCGCTGCACCGATATAGGCCCAACCCGCCTGTTCCTTACCCGTGGCGGCGGAAACAACATCAGCCGCACCAATCAGGCCGGGAACAAGTAGCACGGCTGCCAGCACCTGAAAACCGAGTACAAAAATATACGCCAGCTTTTTCTTTGTCATCTTACACCTCCGACATTTTAGTCTTGAGGACAAAGGGGGAAAACACAACCCCGTCCCCCTTGTAGAACTTACTGAAAAACTCATAATACTCGAGACGCATCGACTGGATCCCGCAGATCAGACCCTCAAAGCCGATGATAAAGATGTTGCCGGCAACCAGAATGGTAATGGCCGCAAAAGATTTCAGGCCCGGATCGGCCATGCCCGCCAGGGTGTATGTGACAATGCTCAATCCCGCATGGGCGAGTGCAAACGCGCCGACTCGAATAAACGAAATGGTATTGGCAAACATACCAAGGGCAATTTCCACAACATCCATAACCGTCTCGGTCACGTATTCGCCAATGTCATACGGCTTTTTCGCTTGAAAAAAGAGCGGACCGAAAACGCCCCGCAAAGCAAAGACAACGAGAGGCAAAAAGATAAAAGCACCGATTTCCCATGACGCAGGCGCCTGGCGGTGACTCATATACCGGACGGCGAAAAGCACAATGGCGACATAGAGGATAAGGACGGCCATTCCCCTTTTTTCCAGCAAAGCCTCCGGATAATCAGCGTTGATGAAAGCATTAATGATGTTGACGCAAAGACCAACCACGATGATGACGGCCCCCAGCAGGATGGTAAAGGAAAACAGGTCCATAATGCTTTGGGCAGGGCGAATCCAGAGGGCGGGGATAATATGTTCGCTGGAGAAGAGGCTGCCGTAAAGTATTCCGCAGAAGGCGGCAGACAGGCCACAGGCAATCAGGATACCACCGGCCTGACCGAGGTCCTCTTTCGCCATCTTTTTGGCGATAAACTTCAAAACCAGGCCCGTCAGGGTTAAAACCAATCCCTGTCCCAGGTCGCCGAACATCAGTCCGAAGACAAGGACGAAAGTCACGGCGGCAAGCGGGGTGGGATCGATTTCGCTGTTGGCGGGCATGCCCATTATCTTGACAATGAGCTCAAAGGGTTTAAACAGACGGATATTCATCAGGCGGACCGGGGCGTCGGGGTCCCGCCAGTCGGAGACGATGAACCTCTCGCCGCAGATCTCGTGAAGGATGGACACAAGTCTTTGTTTGTCCCTGGCATCCATCCAGCCGGTGATGAATATCGCCTTAGCAGAAAACGCAGACAAACGCATCGCCTGCGCCACTTCCTCGTCTCCCTTGTATGAATGATACAACTTAAGCAGCGCCGGTCCCATTTCTTTTCTCAGACCGTCGGCGTATCGGTCAAGAACATCCAGTCTGCGCCGCAGGACAGTTTCACGCCTCTTCAGATTTTCCAACGATAACCCGCTGATGTCGGCGGTTTTATCTATAAAGCCATGCTCCTTGAGGAACTGGAGCATTTGAGGCACAGCCTGCGGCAGAGCTGCCCCGAATTGAAAACGGCCCGTCCCGGCCAGGATGAATGGCCCATCCAAAGGCCTTGCAGGAACGGTATCGGCAACCTGGCCAAAAACCATTCGGACAAGCCGCGCCTTTTTCAGCGCACCGGGATCAATCCCCATCCGGTTTAGCGCCTCGGCATATTGCAACTGCACGGCAACAGCGGCCGCTTTTTCCTGAATCCGGGAGCGCAAGCACTGCATGCGCTCCACTATCCTTTTCGCATTCAAGACATATTCGGCATCCCGTTCTGTATCGGGCATCTCTTCCGACACAAAGGTTTCTCCGGTTTCGATCTGCAAAACATTCAAAGCGAAACCACTGCCGGCAAGGATATCCCGCATCCTTCCTTCCGCCGCATGAATTCCCGCGTCTTTGTGCTCATCACCAGTCTGCAGGCGGGAAAGATGGATAATGCCCGCCTGACCCAGGCGGACATAGACTTCATGGCCTAATGCCTTCTCCAGGGCGATGGTCACTTTCCTGATTTCCGACTTGATAAACATTTTTGCCCTCACGTGTTACAGACAATTCTGCTTATAATAAGTTCCGGAGAGAAACTGAACCGCCGCCCCTCAATGATTTTAAACAGGTTTCTGATCTGATAGAAGAGGAGCCACAGGTAAGCCGCTACGCAACAGATGGAGAAATAATCCCTATGGAACATGGAGGAAACAAAATTGTAGTAATACTGCTCCAAATAATGCTCGATATCAACAACGGAGGGCTCCTGTGTACCGCCGGTCTTTTCCTGTGCAAGATGCCGATCCAGCGCCTCCTCTACAACCTTCACCTGCGGCCATATCTTCCCGCCAAAGGCGTCATGGAACCTCGCAAGGTATGCATGGATCTTTTCATCATCCCAATGATATGTCTTCTTCAACCGCACTGACAGGATCGTCGAGGTAACAGCGATTCTTCTGCCCATTAATTTCTGAAAATCCCGTTTTGCTTCGCGTGAAAATAAGGCCGAAGCATCATACAAGCTTCTTGCGGCGCATAGATCCACATTGATCTCCATCTGTTCGTAACTGGAGACATCTTCAAGTGCGGAAGCAAGGTAGGTGCCTGTCAGAAACGGCCGAATATTTTGCAGGTCGGTTGTTTCCTGCAGCAGACGGCGTTCCAAAATTGCGTAAGGCCCGATATCATACCATTGTTCCAGACTCTGCAGGCCAAAGGTTTTAGCTAGTATAAGTTTTAAATTGAGGGCTTCGAATTGGCGGAAGAAGGCTAGGAAAAGGGGCGTGTATATTCCGACGGCTTCGGACAGAGGGAGGATGTGAGCGATCTGCTCCCTGAAAACGATCTCGCCTTGCGCCATTTCATCCGAAGCATCGGCAGCAGTACTGTATATTACCTCGTCTGTATTCCTGGCCAGGGAAACATAATCCGGCAAAGATAGGAGGCGGCTCTTCATGGCATAGATTCTTGCATGAAGGTTGGCTTCATCGGCATAATTGCGCATAATCCCTCACCCCGCAAGGAGAATAGCAACTATCTTTCCTTTTACGGCCTCAACTCTGGCCGGGTCTTGGAGACGGATCTCATAGGCATTGACTGCGGCCAGCGATGCCTCCTCGGTTTGTTTATTTAAAGCCTGAATAGCCTCAGTCAATCTGGAATTTTCTGTGGAGATAATAAGTGTGTGCGTCCGCTCTTTTTCTTCCTCGAGGGCAAGCCGATGCGCCTCGATATTCTTTCGGGATGTGTTCTCCGACCGCTCGATGTCCAAGCTGGACTTCTTTTCGATCTCTATAATCCGGGTGATTACATCATCCATAAAAACCATCCCTCTTTTTCGATAAGGGGCTAACAGATAATTATGGTTCTTGATTAAGAGTATAAGAATTCTATGGTATTATGTCAATCAAATAAGGCATTTTATGAGAAATCGCATAATATAATTTCCGGAAATTGAATAAACATCAAGCTTTTGCAAAACAGGCAACAAGCGACAAACAAATCATACCTCCCTCCAGCGTGGCTTCAAGGGTGCTACTTTACTTTATCAATACTTATGTACCGTAATATGTTATTATAATTCATCTTTAAAAGTAATTATATCGGTATTATTTGGACCAGAGCATATAGAAACAAAACCAGATCATCTTCAGGTATTCCCGGCCCACTTTCTTCCAGTTGGTCACAGAGAGCTCCCAAAAGCTACCCGGTGCTTTTTCATAAATTGTCGGCACAAAATAAAATCCGTCCTGTTCTCCGGCAAACACTCTTGTTACGATTAATTTTATTCTGCGCATGTGATAAGGCGAACTGACAAAGATGGCAGACTTGAGTCCATAGTCCGACATTATCTTTCCGGCTTCTATTATCTCAATATGGGTGTCTTCATAAAAGTACGGGGAAGGATTAAGGAGCACTCTCTCTTTTATCGTTTGGCGAAAAGATGAATCCGGTGATACGGATTTTGCAGTTCCTTTATTTTGTATTTTATATACTTTATGATATGCAGGAACGATCAGATAATCAGCCATCCCTTCATCGATTATTTTATAAGCTTCTTTCTGTCTTGCCACAAAATCAGGGCCCAAAAAAAGAACTATGGCATCCGCCTTCCTGTGGTCGGAAGAATAAAGCAAAAAACGGGGGGCATAGGCAATTATATTGGCAATCAGCAGAATAATTAAAAGCCAGACCAGTAATTCTTTTTTATATTTACGCATGGAATATCCTTGATGTTATCTTAGTTTCTCACAACTTATTTTTCCAGTCACTAAGTTTATTCAATGCGGAAAGCGGGGTCATTGATGAAATATCGATAGTCGTGAGCTCACTGATAATTTCATCTTCTCTTTCTATAAAAAGATTCAACTGTGGTTTATCATTTTTAGCAACATTCAGACCGCGGGCAATGCGGGGCATGCCGATTTCGTCAAACTCACCTTTTTCCAGATTATGCAAAATTTCTTTAGCGCGGGAAATAACCTCCTGGGGCACACCGGCAATCCTCGCCACTTCAATACCATAGCTGCGGCTGGTACCTCCCTCCATAATCTTGCGCAAAAATATTATTTTATCCCCCCACTCTTTTACTGCGATATTATAATTTTTAACGCCATTCTTGGTTGCGACTAAATCCGTTAATTGATGATAATGAGTGGCAAACAGGGTACGGACACCCCGCCCTTTAAAATCGTGGATATATTCAGCAACCGCCCAGGCAATACTTAATCCATCGAATGTTGATGTCCCTCTGCCCACTTCATCCAGAATAACAAGGCTGCGTGATGTTGCATTTTTTAATATCTCGGCCATTTCCGTCATTTCCACCATAAAGGTACTCTGACCGCGAGCCAGGTTGTCAGACGCACCGATACGGGTAAATATTTTATCAACAACTCCGATTTTTGCTTTTGCCGCAGGGACAAAACTGCCCATCTGCGCCAGAAGAATTATCAAGGCCACCTGCCTGATATATGTGGATTTACCGGCCATATTGGGGCCGGTGATAATCAGCAATCTGTTATTGCCGACATCAAGCAGAGAATCATTAGGAACAAAACTTTCCTTGTTTGCGGCTTCTTCCACAACGGGATGCCGCCCGTCCTTTATAATGATGGTATCTTCATCATCTACATCCGGACATATGTAATGATACTTCTCCGCAACTTCGGCCAGGGCGACAAAGGCATCGACTTCGGCAACCAGTGAGGAATTCTTCTGTATTTCATTTATATGTTGAGCAATATCGCTGCGCACATTCAGATAAAGCTCATATTCTCTTTCGCGTATTTTTTCTTCAGCATTTAAAACTGTTTCTTCAAATTCTTTGAGTTCCTGATTAATGTAACGCTCTGCATTAACCAGCGTCTGCTTCCGCACATAAGACGCTGGTACCAGCGCGACATTGGCTTTGGTAACTTCAATATAATAGCCAAAAACATTATTGAACCCGACTCTCAAGGTACTGATGCCTGTCTTTTGTCTCTCCTGAAGCTCCATTGCCGCAATCCACTTTTTGGCGTCCGTACTGATCAATTTTAATTTATCCAATTGATCATCAAAACCAGCCCGGATGAAACCGCCATCCTGGATACTTTGCTGCGGATCATCCGCTATTGCCCGGGCGATCAACTCCACTACTTTGTTCATTCCGGTGAGATTTACCCGAATATCCGCCAGTGCCGGTGCCGTATAATCCGCGAGCTGTGATTTTAATTCGGGAATCGCCGTAAGCGATACTTTGAGCGCCACCAAATCACGGGGATTGGCCACCCGCAAAGCAACGCGTCCGGCCAGCCGCTCCAGATCATAAATACGTGAGAATATTTTACGCAAATTTGCTCTAACACTATGGTCATCTTTAATCTCGGCAACAGCAGAAAGTCTATCCCTGATTTTCTCCACATCCACCAGAGGATAATTCAGCCACCACCGTAAACGTCTTGTTCCCATGGGCGTTAATGTTTCATTGATCAACCGGAAGAGAGAACCGGCGCGGGAGTCGCCGGAAATTGTGTTAAATAACTCTAAATTCCTGCGCGCCGTGTCATCAATTATGAGATAATTTTCCGTGCTGTACCATTTGATGTCATTAATATGCTGCGGCTGAATTTTTTGCGTTTCGGTGACATAGCGTAAAACAGCTCCGGCAGCGGATATTACAGCCGGACAGCCCGATATTTTTGACCTGTCCAATACTTCGGCAGGGAAAATATCTCTCAGCATTGTCCGGGCTTTCTCATCTTGGAAATAATCTTCTTCCAGATAATTCAGGCGGCCGGCGGGGCACTGGAACTCTAGATTTTTCAGTAACACTTTATCCGGAAAAGATTTTGCTAAAATCAGTTCTTTGCAATCCAGCGAGGCTATGGCCTGTAAAAATGAATGACGCTCAGAAAATTCACTTATCTGAAACTCCCCGGTAGAAATATCCACAAAGGCCAGGCCGATCATTTCCGACGAGAAGGAAAGGCCGGCCAGAAAATTATTTTCACCGGAAGTCAGATTTTCCGCATCCAGAAGAAGTCCTGGAGTGATCACCCGGATCACTTCTCTCTTCACAATCCCTTTTGCCTTTTTGGGATCTTCCACTTGCTCGCAGATTGCCACTTTAAATCCCTTTTCCACAAGCCTGGTGATGTAAGAGGAAGCCGCATGATGAGGGAAACCGCAAAGCGGAACACTATCTTCCTTTCCTTTATTGCGTGAGGTTAATGTTATTTCCAGAATGGGGGCAACCAAAGTTGCATCTTCAAAAAACAACTCATAGAAATCGCCCATGCGATAAAGCAAAATGCAGTCGGGATATTTTTCTTTGATCTCCACATACTGCTTCATGGCCGGAGTTAAGTTCAGGGTTGCTCCTATTCCCATTTGCCGTTACCTTTTTGCTGCAAATCAATATAATCGGGGTTATCCTGGCGGTTCGGCCTGTTCGGACTGTTCGGCCTTGGCGGTCTTGTCTTTGTCCGAACTATAAAACGATTGGCGAGCCAGTTCACAAGACTTATAACCAATGCACCTAATACTGCGGCAAGAAATCCATTAACCTCAAAACCGGTCACAAACCAGGCAACAATCTTCAGCAGGAAGGCATTAATAATGAAAGAAAAAAGCCCCAGTGTTATTATATTCAAGGGCAAGGTAAGAATAATTAATATCGGTTTAATGAAAATATTGATCAGCCCTAAAATACCCGCAGCGATAACCGCTGTCGGCAGTGAATCTATTCGAATTCCGGGGATAAGTATAGAGGCCAGTATAATGGCCACTGTTATCACCAGCCAGCGCGTTACAATCACAATCATTGTCATACCTTTAAATTTAAGACTTTTGATATTCCTTGAATGTTCTTTTGTGTCTGTCTTATTAATTAATCTTATTTATCGGAGGTCACAGTTTTTGCTGATTTGAGGAAAATCCAGGAGACATTGATCCCGCTCATGACGGAGGTCTTGGTTTTCACTAAAGGGCTGTCTTCGAAAACTGCACCATTGAGAAAATCAGCACTGACAAAGGCACTAAAAATAAACTGCTTATATGCTTTGCTCAAACCAACGGTGAGTGTTGAGCCGCTGTACCCACCGCCGGCGGAGTAAGCCGGTCGGGTTGCCGTCGCGTAAGCCGCTTCCACTGTATAGAAATAGGTATTATAAGAACTATCGGCAAACATGGGTCCTGCGGAGATGCCCATATTCAGCCCGGTTGCGGGAATCACGTCATTCTTTTCCAGATTAAGGCGCGGACTGAAGACCCAGCCTTCCCGTCGGACAGAGGAAAAATCAGTCGAAAAGAAAGCGCGCACGGGCAAAGCAAAACTCAATTTATAACCGTCGGACTTACTTTCCCGGAGAATTATTTTTAAAGCCGGCCCTATTTCAAAAGTCGGATCCAGATCCGGCATACCGGCGCGGGCGGAATTGTTGGAACTTTTAACCGGGACAGCACCATATCCGCTAAAATCCAATAAAACTCTATCTGTCTTAAAAATTTGCCCGGAAATGCGCTGCCCATCAACTTTTAATATACCACCCCGGTAAATGGCATAGGGATAGGGCAGAAAATAAAATCTGCTTTCATCCGAGCCCCGATAATCGGGCATTTGCAGAACCCCGGCGCCTATGCCTAATTCCCAGAGAGGCTTCTCCTCGCTAATTGCATTCTGTGGCAATAAAATGCTCAAAGCCAACAATACAACCATAATGCTGCGACGAATTCTCATACCCACCTCAGTTCCTGTCGTACAGTTTACTTACCAATAAGTCTACTACTCATTAAAGCTGACAAATTGTTCTTTCTTGGCTGCGCAAACGGGACACTCATCGGGCAGGACGCCGTCGGAAACATAACCGCAAACTTTACACACATAATAGGTTGTTTCTCTTTCTTCCATAAAATCAGCCATTGCTTGTTTATAGAGCTTAGCATGTGTTTCTTCAACATCCTTACTCTGGCTGAATTGCAGGAGAGCTGCCTTGTCCCCTGCTTCTTCGGCTAATTTGACAAATTGATCATAGGCAACTTCGGCAACTTTTGTTTCCGACTCAAAACTGGCCGCCAAATTCTCTTCCGTGCTTTTAATTTCCCTGAGGATCCGCAATGCTCTGGCGCCATGAATTTCTTCAGAGAAAGAGATTACACGAAAAAGACGGGCCATCTGTTTATAGCCCTCCTGCTCCGCCTTCTCGGCGTAAACCTTGAGACGCAAGGCCGCCTTTGCTTCGCCGACATAAGCTTGATTCAGTGCTTCTTTGATTTTATCCATAGATATCACCTATTCCGTAGTAAATTCGCTCTTACCCGCCCCGCAAACAGGACAACACCAGTCCTCAGGTAAATCCTCGAATGATGTTCCGCCCGCAATACCGCCATCTGCATCACCCTTTGCCGGATCATAAACATAACCACATACGCCACAAACATATTTTTTCATTTTCCCACTCCTTTGTTTTTTTCTGAACTGCTATTGATTAGAAGCTACTTTCTTGCGTAACTCTGCAGCTATTGTTTTCCCCAGTTCACGGCATTTTGCCAGCACTGCACTGTCGGGCACATGTTTAACTGCCACGGCCCCGGCAACAATTTCCACTTTCATTTCTTTGAGCATTTCTTCCAAATGCCGCACAGATTCGCCACTCCAGCCATAGGAACCAAAAGCCGCCCCGATCAGGTTGGCCGGTTTTAAACCTTTTAGATAGGTCATCACATCAGCCATTTGCGGCAGGATATTATTATTTAAAGTGGAAGAGCCGACAATTAATGCTCCGGCGCTCAAGACTTCATAAACAACTTCACTGCGATGTGTCTCATTCATCGACAGCAGCCTCACCTTGATTCCCTCCTCGGCTAAAGCCTCGCTAATGGCGCCGGCCATTTTTTCCGTGGAATGCCACATAGTCGCATAAACCACAACGGCCTTGGCGGTCGGTTTCTGACTCGCCCATTTTTGATAAAGCTCAATGATTTTCGCCAGATCTTTTCGCCATACGGGACCATGATCGGGGGCAAGTATCTTAATTTTCCAGCCTGTTGCCGTTACCTTTTCCAGAGCCTTCAGAACAACAGGTGAATAAGGCAAAACAATATTGGCATAGTAAGTTGCCGCTTCGTATTCCAATGTCGCCTCTGTAATCTCATCATCGAACCTTTCCAATGAAGCCAGATGCATGCCAAAGGCATCCTGGGAAAACAAAACCTGATCTTGGGCCAGATAAGAAAACATGCTGTCCGGCCAATGAATCATGCGGGTTTCCATAAAAGTTAATTCCATATTTCCCAGACTTAAACT
Source organism: Deltaproteobacteria bacterium (assembly GCA_025361065.1). Lineage (GTDB taxonomy): Bacteria > Desulfobacterota > Syntrophia > Syntrophales > Smithellaceae > MVRV01. The sequence goes on along the minus strand of JANYAY010000093.1, from coordinate 7,435 downwards.
TTCCCCGTCTGCAACTGAAACCATTTCATGCTGATCATGGAACAGTTCTTTAAGCGTTTTAATACCTATGGCCGAAGCAAAAACTTTTTGCGGTTTGATCATATCAATCAATTCCGGCAGGCAGCCCGAATGATCCATTTCCGAATGATGGGAAATGATATATTTAATCTGCAAAGGATCTACAACAGACTTAATCCGGGAGAGCATTTCCTCTTTGAATTGCGCCTTGACTGTATCAATCAGAGTAATTTTGTCCGCCATGATCAGATAGGCATTGTATGTGCTGCCGCGAGGCGTAGTGTAACCATGAAAATCTCGAATCGTCCAATCAATGGCACCGACCCAGTAAACATGATCACTTATCTTTATTGCTGAATAAACATTGCTCATGGTAATTTACCTCACAGATTTTAATAGTGTATTAACATTATTACACATCAATTGCCGTCTAGAATATCGTATTTCACTTCTAAATCAAAGCGCTCTGCGTTGGCGTAGTCTTCACAGCGAATCAAACTGTGCCGTAATTCTCATTTGTCCTTGCGAACGCACGACAGTGCTTGTGGCAATCTAATTTTTCACTCGTCATTCCGGCGCAGGAGACTGTGTCGCAATAAGGGAAATTACCACAATGGTCGTCATGCCGGTGCAGACCGGCATCCAGAACTTATTAATTTTACTGGATTCCGGGTCGCGCTTCGCTTGCCCGGAATGACAAAAAAGTAATTGCGACACAGTCTCGCAGGCCGGAATCCAGATATTTTTTTACCTGATCACCTTTGCGACTTCGTCACACTTTTATTGGACACTATCTTTTTTATCATCCTTTAGCGCTTTCCTTAAAACTGACCAAATGCAAAGAGCACCAAATACTATCAGCAATAATGCGAATGGTATTTGATATCCAGTAAAATCTATGGTCATACCGTATATGAAACTATAATATTTTGGTTTATGAATTACTAAAATACCAAAGATAATCAAGATAACACCAAATGAAAAATAAAATATTTTATTTGACATAAGCTTAACTACCCATCATTACTTAATATTTTATCATAAATATATAGGGCTACGCCTTTATCAAAACTAATAAACTTACTCAAACACATGCAATTATTCACTCTAAATTTATGCTATTACTGGATTCCCGCCTGCGCGGGAATGACACCTTTTATATTTATTACCCAAATATTAAATCAGTCCGGCTCCGGTATCGAAGGCAAGTAGATTAATCGGGCGTTTATCAGCCGTCATATTCCTGGCAATTTCCTTTTCAAAAGACCTGCGGTCGATGGGAAGCAAGCCCGTGGCAGATAATGCTCCGACCATGATGATATTACTCAAAACCGGATTGCCTAATTTCACGGCCTCTCCTGTAGCATCAATCAACCAGTTCTTTGCTGTAGTTTTTTGCAGGATATCTTGTATTTCTGTAAGCGATGGATAGTTCAACTCGCCGGTGATTACACCGATAGGATAAACTACCCGCGAATTCGACAGTACGGCAACATCAGGATTACCATATTTTGTCAAAACCCGCAGAGCCTCTACGGGCTCCAGGGCAATAATTATATCCGCCCCGCCCTGCGGCATCTGCGGACTTCTTATGGATTTTTGCGAGATTCGCAAATGGCTCATGACTGAACCACCACGCTGCGACATGCCAAAGGTCTCGCCAATGGTAACATAATAACCGCTATTAACCAACATCCCGGCCAGTACGCGGGAAGCTAAGACATTGCCCTGACCGCCGACACCGGTGATGATTACGTTCATTGGATCTTTGGATAAACGCACCTTCATTTTTTCTTTGCCTCCGTTCGGATAATTGCTTTTTGGGGGCAAATTGAATAGCAAACACCACAGCCGGCGCAAATTACTTCATCGACCACCGCCTTCTTTTTGCTCCGATCCCAGGTGAGCGCCGGACAACGGAATATCCGCGTGCATAAACGGTTACAGCCACATGACTCACCGAGGCACAAGGCTTCATTTACTTGCACATCAAATATTTTTTTGCCTTTTTTCTCGGGACTCAAGGCGCAAATCTGGCGCATAATCAGAACATTTAATGAACCTTTATCAGCCAAAAAAGAATTAAGAATTTTACATGTTCCCTCCAGATCAAACGGATCACTTATGGCGACATTGGCCCCAATTGCCTTACAGATACCTGCAATATCAACTGACGGGACTGCTTCACCCATGGCACTAACTGTGAGCCCCGGATGAGGCTGAAAACCAGTCATCGCCGTTCCCGAATTATCCAGCACAATGAAGGTAATATCAGCCCGATTATGCTGAGCATTGATCAGCGCCGGAATGACCGCGTGATAAAATGTAGAATCCCCGCAGACTGTCAAAATAGGTTTATCGAAACCGAAAGCCGCAAGCTTGGCAAAGCCGCTGGCTAAACCCGTTCCGGAACCCATAGAATGCAGCGTAGGAGTGGTATGATAGCCGGTTGCAGGGAAAAGCGCCCCCATTGCATAACAGCCGATATCGCCACACACAAATCCTTCGCGGCCATCTAGCGCGATGGCATTATGAATACTCCAAAACGACGCGCGGTGGGGACAGCCCGGACAAAATGTCAACTCTCTTGCAGGGATTAATGCTGCCGCCTTTCGCAACTCTTTAGTATAAGCAGTAGACAGCGTTTTGTACTTCACCTTCACGATTTTCGCCAACGCAGCAGCGACAATATCGGGGTTGAGTTCTCCTACTGAAGGCAAAGTACCGTCCATTTTTCCATAAAATTTCTTTATACCGATTTCCCCGGCCATACCTGCAGCCAGCGTCTTGACGTTTTCTTCCAGAAAAGGCAGGACTTCTTCCACAATCATTATTTTCCCGGCTGAATTCAAATGCTTCTTCAACAACTTGGGTGGCAGCGGCCAGGTGCAGCAAAGCTTCAAAATACCCACACGCTTTTGCAACTCCAGCATACCGATTGCTTCCCGGCTGTAAAGGAAGCAGGCGCTGCTCGTAATTAAAAGAAGCTCCGGTTTTTTCGGACCACTGTAAGTATTGAAAGGACTGTTTTCAAATATTGCTGTCGCTCTCTTTAATTTTTCCTGTTGCAAAGTATGCTTGGCGACAACAGGGGTGCTGATTACCGGCCCCCTCAGCGGATCCATAATCGAACCGTCATAAACAAAGTGAGCTTTGCGGAATTTAACCGGCAGTTTACCGCAGATTACGTTGCCGCTGGCATGCGACATGCGCGTGACCGAGCGCAAAACAACAATATTTCTAATTTCTTCGGATAATTCAAAAGCCCAGCGGGTCAGGTCTTTGGCTTCCTGAAAATTGGCCGGTTCCAGCAGTGGAATCTCCAGCATGCGCGCAAAATAACGGGAATCCCCCTCATTAACACTGGAGAGCGCTCCGGGATCTTCACAGGTTACCAGCACTATCCCGCCGCGTGTCCCGGAAGATGCCAGATGCAAAAGAAAGTCGGACGCCACATTGACGCCGTTTTGCTTCATCGCGCACAGGGAACGCAGACCGGCAAACGAGGCAGCCGCGGCAACTTCAAGGGCCACCTTTTCGTTTGTTGACCATTCTACGTAGAGATTTCTTGCTTTTGCAACTATGGCCAGACTTTCAATTATTTCCGAAGAAGGTGTTCCGGGGTAACCGGAAGCGACATTGACTCCGGCCTCCAGCGCTCCGCGAGCAATAGCTTCATTGCCCATGAAGAGGACCTCCTTATTGGCAGGGCTGAGTAATTTAGACATGCATCTACCTTTTTATTTTCTCCAGAAATTTATTCACAAAAGGATCGGAGCTCTCCAAATACAGAAGATTCTTTGCCGATCCGCTTTTTCGAATAATATTCTTTAGCGCGGTTCTTTTCTTTTCGGCTGCTGCTTCTTTCAATTCTTTTAATATCCCGTTAGGCGCTTTCCGCACTTCCAGAATACCGCGGTGAAGAGCCAGGTCAACTAACTGGCTGCCCCTTGCTGTTCTTACTATCATCTGGTTCCACCCTCGCATCTCTTCCCACTCATTCCCGAATCGTGCCGAACCAACAGAAACATCGGCAAATTCAGCGGTACTATCGAGGCAATAACGGCAGGCCTCTCGAATGCAGGACTCAACATGATCAAAAGAAATTATTTTTTCACCACTGCCGGTTTTGATCACCAGCGCTGTCTTCCCAGCCGGAATATCCATTCCGGTTATTGTTGCCGGATCAATATTGTTCAGTAAAAGTAATGCCTGGAATTTTTCTTGCGACACTGTCCAGCCACAGAATAAACCAATAACAATTTTTAGTTTATCAATATGGCCGGCATCATCTTGCAGAGGTTTTAATCTCATTTTCGCCAGTGCTAATGCCTGGCATGGTGTAGCTACAACACCGATATTCCCGGAATTTTCCGCCGCTATTTGGTTGAAGGCGGCAACTGTAGGTGATACAACGAATTTACTTCCCGCATTCTCCCGCAGAGATGTTTTATCTTTTGCTTTAAAACCACTTTGCTCACGTTGCTGATTGCCGGCAGATACGACAGCCGAATCAATCAACCCCTCGGTCAATGCCAGCTCCATCAGTGCCGTAACGGTACCTCCATGCTGGGCAATTTCCCGCAATTTAGGATCGGCAGCCCGTGAAAGATAATAACCTTTTACAGCACCAATTTCCGTTGTCAAGTCTGCGGAATCACAAAGGCTGCTCCGCAGCAAGTCCAGATCAATTTCCCACCGGGGACAAAAGGCGCGACATTTACCATCATCAAGATCGCAGCGGTGTAATTGCACTGTCCGGTCATGATAAATAACCTGATACGGGCAAAGATTGACACAAGCGCCACAGCCGGTACATAAATCCGCATTGAGCACATTTTTTTTCAATATTTCCTGACTGCTCGGCTTGGCTGCTTTAGAAACCATTCAACGCTTTTCCCTTCAAAATATTGCCTTTGTTATATATCATCATCTTTCCGGAGGCAAGCTAATGGTGATACAGATTACTTTCGTTGGTTCAAACCTGCACATTAAACCGAGGAATAATAGTTACAGAAGATTAATGATGATGGTTCTTTTTGAGATTAGTGGAAATCAGAACCATTACTCCGTAATAAAACGTCTCAATCTCTCTTATTGCACCGGCAATTTTATAAATGATATTCAGGCAACATTCAAGGAGATAATTTGCCCGCTTTTGACGTGCCCGGCAAAAGCAGGAATGACTCCAGTTGCCAAATGTATAATGTGAACTCCGGTTAGAAAATCAAGTTTTATGCCCTTATGTTTTCAGATAATACTCTCCGGAAGATAATATTTTTATCGCTTTTGTTGACATCAAAACGTACTTGTATTATGTAGCTATTTAGAGGAATGTCGTTAATCTATAGCTTGTTTCAGTATGACAGCACCACCGGGAGCCACATATAATCAGGCTGCGCGATGATAATTAAAGCACAGCTTTTTCTTCGAAAGACCTTCTGAAAAGCCCGCCTGAAAGCTGAGCTTTTAAGAAGAAATATATGGAATATAATTCCACTTTATGGAGGTTATTTGAATGAAAGACGTTGTAATTGTTTCCGCATGTCGTACGGCAATTGGTACCTTTGGAGGAACTTTGAAGGACTTGAGTACCCCCATTTTAGGAAGCATCGTTATGAAAGAAGCAGTAAAACGGGCCGGCATTGATCCGGCAATTATTGATGATGTCCGCTTTGGCTGCTGCATGGAACCGGTGGATGCCCTCAATTCTACCCGCGTAGCAGCTCTGATGGCCGGTATCCCTGATACGGTAACAGCAGTTACCGTCAATCGTGTTTGCATTTCCGGCATGGAAGCAGTGCTCTCCGGAATGGCTTTAATCCGCGCCGAGATGGCCGATATAATTCTCGCCGGCGGCATGGAACACATGTCCGGTGCCCCCTATTCCCTGCCCGGAGCCCGTTGGGGTTATCGTTTACAGGATCAGAAAGTTGTCGACAACCTCATCCACGGCCTGCATGCCGGATCTCACTTTTTGCCCGGTCCGGAAAAGGGACCCGTCAAGGACGGCCCGATCATCGACTTGTACAAGGGCAAACCCTACATCATGGGTATTACCACCGAGTTGATCGCCCAGATGCATAACATCAGCCGCGAAGAAATGGATGAGGTAGCTCTGCGCAGCCATAATAACGTGGAAAGAGCTACAAATAATGGCGATTTCAAAGACGAAATTGTTCCCATCGAAATTCCCCAGAAAAGAGGTAAACCACCCGTCATCTTCGATAAAGACGAGCATTTCCGTCCCAATTTGACTATGGACGGACTAAAAGATTTACCCCCCGCCTTCCTTCCGAAAATCGGCAAGGTTACTGCCGGGAATGCCTCTGGAATCAATGACGGCGCCAGCGCCATGCTGCTTATGTCCGCAGAAAAAGCCAAAGAACTGGGTCTGAAACCTATCGCCCGCATTAAAGCATTTGGCCGCGGCGGTTGCCATCCGTCTGTCATGGGCTTAAGCCCCGTACCCGCAGTACGCGATTTGGAAGCAAGATCAGGCTTGAAGCTTAAAGACTTTGAACTCATTGAACTCAACGAAGCCTTCGCCGGCCAATACCTGGGCTGCGAAAAAGAACTGGGCCTCAACAGAGAAATCACCAATGTTAACGGATCAGGCGTAGGCCTCGGACATCCGGTCGGATCTACCGGATGCCGCATAATAGTTTCCCTGATCTATGCAATGCAGAAACGCGGCAAGAAGCTGGGATTAGCAACTCTTTGCGGCGGCGGCGGAGTTTCCATGGCCGCAGCTATTGAAATACTGTAAGATTTTCCCGGGCAGAATCTCTAACGAAAAAACTGGAAGGTGTTCAACTGCCTTCCAGTTTTTCTTTATCATCTCCGGGGAGATACAAAAATAAATTTGTCTAATATATCAATGTTTTAAAACACCGTTTACATTATTTTAATTTATTAAGGATTTTTCTTCCGTCTTTTGATCGTTAACATCAAGAACATTTTCGTCTTTTGTATCATTAAGAACCTCTTCATATTCCGGGATGACAATGCCGCGGCGCACCATAGTCTGATAAATTCTTTCGGTTTGATTTTCCACATATTTCGAATTTCCGTTAGGCTTATAACGGCGGGGATTGGGAAGAATTGACGCGAGCGTGGCCGCTTCGCGAGGGTCTAATTCCGCTGCATGCTTTCCATAATGATTTTGTGCCGCGGCTTCGATGCCGAAAACACCGTCACCTAATTCGGCCACATTAAGGTACAGTTCAATGATTCTTTTTTTAGTCAATTGTCGCTCCAGGCGCCAGGTAAGGATTGCCTCCTTGATTTTTCGGACAGGATCTTTAGCGGGAGAAAGATATAGATTTTTTGCCAATTGCTGCGAGATTGTGCTGCCTCCTGCCAGAAGCTTCTTTTTCTTGATATCTTTTTCCAGTGCTTTTTGCATCGCTTCGAA
>JANYAY010000068.1 GCA_025361065.1 Deltaproteobacteria bacterium | reverse complement strand
GGAAGGCGTCACATATTGATATGTGCCGCTTGTATCCACTAAAGCAACACAATCCAATATATTTTCCGTTATCAGCCGAAATTTTTCTTCCGATTTCGCCAGTGCCTCCTCTGCCCGCTTGCGCTCGGTGATGTCCGTCATGACGCTTAGCAAATACTTTTCATTACCAAGAGTCATCATGACCGCGTTGAACAAACCATGTTTTAACACTCCGTTTTTTGTCCTGACTCTCAACTCAAAGTTTTCAATGCGGCCGTCTTCATTCAAATTACGGAGGTAAGATAGTCTTTCTTCTTTCTCAATAAATCCGCTTTCTATCGCTGTATGTCCGATGATTTCATCGCGCCGGCATTCCATTAACTTAAGAAAAGCATCACTGACATCAACATATCGACCTTCTTTTAGTGTAGAAATGGCCGCCGGAATAGAATTTTGCAGAAACGCCTTGGCGAACTTCTCTTCATTTAATCTTTTTTGCTCGATTTCTTCTTGGAAACATTTGAATTCAGATTCGCGTTGACGGTGTTCATTTAATTCCGAGATCAGTTCCTTCTTGGTCTTTCTATCATCTTCCATGGAAATCCTTAAATAGACTAAAAGTAAATGACATCAATTTTTGGATACAATTAAGTTATGAGGATGACAACTGTCCGTTTATGAGTGAATCAGTACTCCATTCTAATTATTAAAGTCAATATGAATCGCCTCAAGGGGCAGATAAATCCTCTATGGAGACTACTATTATGTTGCCTTTGAAATCTGCCTTGATATCTTCTTCGAGTTGATATCGAAATAAGTCCGCAATTATTTGCCCGCCGCTTGGCGTGTATTGGAAGAATGTTCCCATCAGACAATGGTTGACATCCGGAGTTGATTTTTTTATAGACAGCGTGTATTACACAAAACGCTGAAAAATATAGAAAGGTAAGGCAGTCATGGCTGATTCACAATCTGTTATTCGTGCAAAGATTATTGCTTCCGCGCAAAAAGCCATTGCTGAGCATGGGGTATCCAATACCACGCTGCAGATTATCGCTGAGGGCGCAGGCATCAGCAAAGGCTCTTTGTATTACTATTTCAAAACCAAGGATTCCATACTATATAGCGTCGTCGACGAAGATTTCCGCATCTCCAGAAGGATCATGCAACAATATCGGGCAGGTGAACTGGACAAAAAGCAGTTGCAGGCGGCCATTATCGCGGGACTTAAGGAACGTCTGGAGAAAAAAAGCAAAAACAGGCTTCATCTCTATCTGGCTCACGAGGCTATGCTCGGCAACGAGGAATTGATGGTCAGTTATAAGGCGAAGTATGCCGATTGGGTCAATGACATTGCCGAAGGCTTTTCCATCGCTTTTGATGTCCCGAATTATTCCGGTACGCGGCTTCTTGCTTTCTTTTTCATCTGTACAATGGATGGGTGGTGCATGCAGGACCTCCTGGAAATCAGCACCGTACCGAAGAAAGACGCTGTCAGAATCATGACAGCTATCTTCGGCGATGAAAATAAAGCGAAAATTATGAAATCCCTGATGGACGCTCAATAACTCTCATCTGCTGATCCTCATCTCCTAAAGTCCTTTTTCCTCTAATAACAGATACCAGGGAACTTATATAAAGAATTACCTTGACAAAAAATATTGAATCGTGATTTACGCGATTAAAAGTCGGCCGGCTGGCCGACTTAAATAAAGAACTAGGAGAAGCATCATGAGCATCACGAACTGGCAGGGGGACTACGAAAAAAAACGCGTAACTGCGCAGGAAGCGGCAGCGGTTATCCAATCGGGGGATAAGATTATTCTGCTCCCCGTCAACAGCATGCCCATTGACATTCTGAACGCACTCGCCGCGCGCAAAGAAGAGCTTCACAAGGTGAAGATTGCAAGTAACCTCATGACTTACCCCTTTGCCTTTGTGCAAGGTGATTATACCGGTCACATCACCTATTACAGTGGCTACTTCGGGCCTTTGGAGAGAATGTTTCACGCGCAGGGGAATGTGGTTCCCTTCCCCATGCACCTGTCGAAGAGTTCCATCGCCCTGGATCGTGGCAATTATTCAGATGTCGCCCTGCTTGAGGTCACGCCGCCGGATAAGCGCGGCTACATGAATCTGGGACCTTGTGGAGCTGTCTATGGGCGTTACGCCATCGACAAGTGTAAGAAAGTCATCGTCCAGGTCAACACCAAGACTCCGTGGATCCACGGAATCGATAACCTGGTCCACGTAGATGAAGTGGATTATATCGTAGAGGCCGATCATGATCTCGTTCCCGTGCCCGAGATCACGATTACTGATGTGGAGAAAAAGATTGGCGAGAACATCGCCGGGCATATTCCGGATGGCGCCACCATCCAATTGGGTATCGGCGGCATCCCCAATGCAGTGGCCTATTTCCTTCATGGCAAGAAGGATCTGGGTATTCATGCGGAGATCTTGAGCGACGCCGTGGCAGAGCTCGCCGAACTGGGTGTGATCACCGGAAGGAAAAAGACCCTGTATCCGGGTAAGATCGTGGTGGGTGGTCTCATCATCGGCACAAAGCGACTTCTCGATTTCGTGGACAACAACCCGACCATCATGACCATGCCCATTGCCATGGCTAATCATCTCGATGTCATCAAACAGAACGACAACATGTGCTCCATCAATGCAGCACTCACCGTGGACCTCACCGGCCAGGTGGCCTCAGAGACCATTGGCCACACCCCCTACAGTGCCACCGGTGGCCAACTCGACTTTGTCCGGGGTGCAGCCGCAGCGAAGGGTGGAAAATCGTTCATCGCACTGAAATCCACCTCATTGAAAAAAGATGGAACTCTTACTTCCCGAATTGTGCTCAATTTGACCCCCGGCACTGTGGTCACAACGCCCCGATCGGATGTGATGTACGTCGTTACAGAGTACGGCGTAGCGGACCTCTATATGCGATCGGTACCCGAACGGGTTATGGCCATGATCTCCATTGCCCATCCGAACTTCCGTGAAGAGCTGGCAAGGCAGGCCTACGAGGCAAAACTGCTGATCCCCGCGTGCAGCCCCGAGAACCTCTGATTTTATAATCCGGGGGACTTTCACAAAGCGTTTCAAAACAAAACGCGGACAGCAAAGGAGTACGAACGTTACTAATTGATAATTGTATTGATAAGAACATGCTTTATGATTGAGTAGCTGCGCCGGGAAACCAGTTCTTTGCGTTGTTCTTGGGTCAATTTTACATGGTACTGGTCTTATGATCAGCCCTTTCACAAAGGGCTTTCTTCATGCGTCGACGATAACGGATAGCTTGAAGATGACTGTGAAGGCCCAATCCGCAGTAATGCCGGTGCCACAGATAGAGGCTAGCGAAGGTGTCCCGCAGATTACGGTAAAAGGGCGACCTGAGAGGATGCCGTCTCCGGAGAAGAGATGCTTCCTCATAGGTTTCCACTTTTTTCATTTGTCCTTTTTCGCCAGGGACTACCAATCCTGATGAAATAAGGAGTTGGTACCTGCGGCGTGTTTCCTCCGGCGCAGGTCCGCATACCAGGGCGCAATGGCCGCAGACCATGGGGATGGGATAATCATCAATGCCCTGTACGCCCAGACTGCGAATAAATGCTGCCAGAATTCGATAGCGCTCCGCTTCATCCTGTGGAAAATTATCCAGGCTCGGGAGAAATCGTTTTACTTCACCGGGATATGAACCGGTGCAGAGTCTCTTGAGGATATCAAACCGTGGCATCGAGTCACCTGTCGTCAGTCCCCTGCGAAGCAGGGCTGCCAGCAATGCCGTTTTCTTCTTTGTGTTTGGTTCCTTTTCCACCCAATCATCAATCCAATGCAGCCCCCAGTTGGTCCATTTTCTGTCATAGCTCAATGAATGGAGGCCGAAACAGGATATTTTACATAGTTCCACAGATCGCCTTTTGCCGCGCTTATAAAGTTCACTATTAAGGAGATATCTTTCATTCTCGCGGTCTGAAAACATCCGCGATGGACAGGAGCGGGCACAGAAGCGGCATTTTTTGCATCGCGTCTCATAAAAATAATCTGCTGGAAGGGGCAAATCACCGGTAAGCCGGGCACCCGTGACGACCGCCCCGAGATAGACGGCTGCTCCATATTCTTTTGTTATGACATTGCCGGACCATCCCTGACCGGCGATGCCCGACGCAATTGCTGCGTAGCGCATTGAAAATGCAGGCTGCAGTGAAAAGACGTAAGGAGAGCGGCGATAGTCTGCACTCGTGGGAAGAGCCCGTGCCCTGTATCCGAGTGAAATCAGATAATCGGCCAGCTCAGTCTCGACTCTGAAGAGACGCTGGTAGTTAATAAACTGGTCGAGATTGTGGGGCGCAGGAGATCGTTTGGAGAGAAATGCATCAATTGCCGAAACGTCCATGGGCAGGGCCATGGATATGACGGACCGCCCGCCTTTCATACTGTAATCGAGATCCAGTGAGGGAGGGCCATCGAGCCTGTCCGGCCCCGCGATGCCCACCACATGTATACCCCGATCCATTAAGAATGCTTTTATCTTTTGCTCAAGTTCAGGCAGCCTCTGTCTCCTTTTGGACAAGACATTGCTTCAATTGTCGGGGAGTATAATAATAACTTTTTTCCCTGTCAAATAAATATTGGCCACGACTTATGCAGTGTGGATTGTTTTTGTTGCGTGGTGGTCTTACATTTTACAATGGTTGACGATCTGCTGTCTTCAGGGATAAAACTGACGTAAAAGAGCTTTGCCGTGATTCAGTCAACGTAATGATCCCTTCCCGGAGGCAAGAATGGCGGCGCCGAGAGCGCCGATGAGCTGGGGATCCACGGTCAGCGGGACGATATCGATCTGAAACAGGCGCTTCAGTTCCATGAGGAGCCCCGGGTTTTTCGCACAGCCGCCGGTGACAGTGAGGCGGGGTTTCAGACCGACGCGCTTGAGGAGGGTGAAACAGCGCTTTCCCACGGCGTTCTGGATGCCCGCGGCGATATCAGCGGGGGGATTGCGTTTAGCGAGGAGGCTGATCACCTCCGTTTCGGCAAAGACGCTGCACTGGGACGTTACGGGGATCGTCTTCCTTGCACTGAGTGACAGTTTCGAAAATTCGTCCAAGTCCATGCGGAAAATCCGGCTCATGGCCTCAAAGAAACGGCCCGTTCCGGCGGCGCACTTGTCATTCATGGCGAACTCCCTCACGGAGCCGTCGTCGGCGACGGCAATAGCCTTCATGTCCTGACCGCCGATGTCCACAATGGTCTTGATGGATGGGTCGCACCAGAATGCACCCATGGCATGGCAACTGATCTCAGAGATGTTTTCATTGGCAAAGGGGACTTCGTTGCGCCCGTAGCCTGTGCCGATGAGGTAGGACAGGTTTTCTGTATCGCCGACGCCGGGAGCGGATGTGCAGGCTTTTTCCAGAGCCTTTCGCGCTGTGATCTCGGGATCGATCTCGCTTGGAATGATGCTGCCGGCAATCATTTTACCGTTTTCATCCAGGATTACCGCTTTGCCGGTGGTGGAGCCTACGTCGCATCCTCCAAAATATTTTTTCAACATATTCTTCTCCCCTTGATAATATAAGTCCATTTTGCAGTATCTAGAGATCCAGCATCCAGCCCTTGCCCTGTATTCTGGCAATGCCCCTCGCAGAGGATAGAAATGCGGATCTGAACAGGTCGCTCATGAGGGTCCGCTTTACCGGAGTAAGTCTCAGAAATGCCCCGATGAATATTCTCATATAGTTCTGGGTCATACTCTGGGGATTGTCGAAGATCTGATTCTGCAGATTCCCCCTTTCCAGACTGAGCAGGATTATTCTCTCAAAGGTGGTTTCCGGGTGAATGACCCTGACGCCACGGTTTATCATCCCGACGGCATCAGAAGGGCACTTCAACGCACATACACCGCAGCCCACGCACATCACGATATCAACTTTCGCCTTCTTTTTCTTTCTTCTTTGGTGGTCATTTGCAGAAACCAGACTGGTTGCATTGACCGGGCATACCTCAACGCATTTCCCGCACCCTGTGCACTTAACTTCGTCAATGACTGAGATAAAATTGGAAGTGACAGCGCTGTTCATAAAGCCAAACTTATTTGCCCCTGCCAGATAGTTGCAACAGCATTTACAGCAGTGACATACTACCATCGGGTTTCTCTTCGTATTTTCGGCACAGAAGACAAGGCCAAGTTCTTTCGAACGGGCAAAATTTTCCAGCATTTCCGACTTCGAAACTTCCCTGCCCAGGTTATGTCTGATCAGATAATCCGCACCTATGCCGATAGCACTGCAGTTATCCAGTGGTGCATCGCATTCCTTCTCTCCATTGTGAAATTTTTCATTCCTGCAGGAACATAACCCGAGAGCGAATCTATGAGCATTCTCGATCAGCGATGAGGCCTTTTCATAATTCATGAATTCGACGCTCGAATTTATAGTTTCTTCCACAGGGATCACGCGCAGGACTGAAACCTGTTCATCATGGGAGAAGTTAACCTGGTAAAGGGAAGTGAAATATTCCTGGAACAGTTTTGCGCATTCCTTCTTATCCTGGTTGTTTCCTGTTCTCATCATGGTGAATTCGAACAACCCGATGACCAGAGGAGACGGCATGAAGTAGAAGCGTCCATCGTTCTCATTGTAAAGGTCCAATAACAGCCCCTTATTGCTCAATTTATCAAGTATGCCGTGCAAACGGGTCTGTTCGACACCCGTTATCCGGGCAATTCTATCGATAGCAGATAGGGTGTAGGGCATCCTGACCACCACTTCAGCTTCTTCCCGGGTATAGAGCTTTTTCAAAATGCTGTGGAAGGTCTCGTTCCAGGGAGCTCGAACCGTAAGGTCATCTATCTTCTTGCTCAGTGAACGATAAACTGCATCGTCATCTGTTCCGTTCATCTATTCTCTCCTTATTGATCAAGACGCCGCGCCTTCATGATATTCTCCATGAAGTTTCCAACCTGCTCCTGAATGCCCTCCTTGGGCGTAATCCGTGAATCCATGAGATCGTAGTCGATCACAAGGAGCGGGATCCCCGCCTCCCGGCACTTTTCCCGGAGCACGCCACTCATCGCCTGAGTGTTCTTGCAGCCGATATGTCCCGCCACCCAGACCATGTCGAGATCGAAGTGTTTGACCATGTGGAAGATGTCGGGGAAATAATTCGCTTCCGCAGGTCCGCGGGTGTGCCTGGCCATGGGCCCCTGCATGATGATGCTGCCGAGACTCTTCAGCAGGGAATCGGGGGAGGAGGTGTCGATGAAGGATTGCCGATTGAAGGACATGCTGTCGAGAATGAGACTGACGCCGTAGGTCCTCTCCGCCCAGACCATGAGGTCGATGTAGTGGAGCGTCGGGGGATTCCAGAGGAGGGCGCGGTATTTTTCACGGGGGACTGCGCTGACGCCGGCGGCCAGATTTTTTTCCGTCAGCGACTTGAGATCAGCTAGAAGCTTGATGGAAGCCTCATATCCCGGATTGACGTTGAAACACCAGAGGTGGCTCATCCAGACGGCCTCGGCGGCCATGGGTGCCGGCCGGTGGCGGATCATGTCCCAGATGTCGAGCTCCAGCTCCGCCATGGCGTTTCGCTTCTCGCAAATCTCCTTCAGACGGTCCCAATCCATCCTTCCCGGAGTGTGTTTCTCCAGCCAGCTGATCATATCTTTCAATTCGCCGGCAAAATAATCAAGAGCCCGTTCACTTTTGAAGTCAAAGGGGATGTCCACCCAGTAGGCGGGTTTCTTCATTTGCTGCGCAATAACGGTGTACGAAGACATGCCGCCGTCGCAGGGCAGATTGGAGGACACGACGGCCAGAGCGTTGGGAAATGCGTTTTTCATGGCCATTCCGATGGTCGCTCGGGGCAGGCTGCATATATCGGGCGGAATGCCCTCGTTTTCGGCGGCGTCGAGGTATTTCTGCATGGCATCGGGAACTATCATGGGCAGGAGGATTCCCAGGAGTTCGGGCACCCATGGCTGTAAGCCCATGGCACGAAAGATCTCCGGGGGCAGGAGGTCTTCATGGAGGATCAGGCGATCCGATCGGTAGAAGATCCCTTCGAGAAGCTCTATTACGCCGTCAACTACTCCACCGATTACCATGGCAACGGCCGTGCGGTAATTTCCCGATCTTCCCACCAGCAAGCGCTTGAGAAGAGAGTTGACTTTCAGTAAATCCCATATCCAGGGGTATCGCTTCAGATCCCGGAGCAAGTCAAAGGGGCCGTGCTTTGCCGCCATACGGCCAATATGCAGCAGATTGATGGCCCGGTACTTGTTAAATTCAAGATAATCGCTAAGACCGGGTTTTGTGGTTTCCATAATATTCCCCTCTATTTGCCCATGCTTTCGATAAACGCCTGGATGCGCGTCCGGAGCTGTCCCTCGCCGCCGAGCCGGTAATCCCGCTCCAGGCGCAGTACTGGGATTCCCGCTTCCCGGATGTGGGAAAAAAATGAGGCGGCCTCGACGCCCCAAGTGTCGCAGAACTTCATAATCTGGATCACAACACCATCCGCCCGGTATTCCCGGGCCAGAGAAACGATATCTTCCGCCCGTTCATTGAAGGCTTCCATCATGCGGGGGCAGGAGGTCTTTGTCAGATAATACTTCGCCAGTGCGGCGACGGGATCGCCGGTTTCCGGTATGGGCTGCAGACCGGGATAGGATCCCGTGCATAAACGGTCGCCAACCACCAGCCCTCCCTCGGATTCGATAATGCCAATATAGCCGGGATCGTCCAGGTGTCCCCCCACAAATAGAAGGCGTGCGCGATAAGGCGGGAGCGGGGCGCGTGTCGGCAGGTCTTCTCTGATCTTTTCCAGGATGGGGATGAGGGTCTTTTTTGGTGAGGCGCCGGCTGCAATAACCAGACGGTGATATTCCGTCCCCGTTATGGAGGGGTGGTCACTTCTGCGGTGCTCGCCGATGGCCTTGAGGATGGCGTTGAAGGCATTGTGTTCCCGGATTGCCTTTGTCAGGGCGGCTGCACCCAGATTGCAGCCAAAGTGGTCCGTCAGGGATTTGGCGAGAAGTTGAAGCTCCTCAGTGTACCAGTCGATGGCTGCCTTCCCGGTTTTGTGGGGAACGTCGAGGATGCGGGAGAAGCCCGGTCGTCGCAGGTATTCGAGATTGTCATAAAGGCGGCGGAGATGATCGCAGCTGGCCGCAAAGACCCAGCCCTGGAGAAAATCGTACCGTCCGTCCAGGCCGAATTCCAGGAGGCTTCGTGTATAGGAGCAGATGACTGAGGACAGGTAGTTGTCCGCCAGCTCCGTTCCGGCGACTCCGGGGGCGCGCATCCGGACGGGAAAGAGCCCGTCCACGGAAAGCATGACGTCGGGGACATAGCTGCAGGAATAGCCGATGGGGATTTGTCCTTCATCCATCGCCTTCCGGACCAAATCGTTGCCGGGATCCTCCAGCAGTTTTGAAAACCATTTGTCTGTATCCATGTGAACTATTCTGCGCCTCACTTATAATCTATAAAACCGGTAATGGCTGCTCGGACAGCTTCGATAGCAGGGCAGTGCGCTATCTCCATGAGGTTCCGGCCGGCGATGTCCGCTTCACGGATGCCGTCATCTTCGGGGATCCAGCCGATCAGGGGCATTGTCGGCGGCAGGGATAATCTATTCTTTTCCTCTGCGCTCCGAATTCGGTTTAAAAGCAGGCAGGCCTTCTCATAATGGACCGCCTGGCCGGCAACACTGCCGATGGTCTCAATGACTTTAAGCCCCTTGGACGAAGCATCGGAGACGAGGAGCAGATGGGTGACTGTGGACAGGACCCGGCGGTTCACTTGTTCAATGCCCGCCTCGCCATCGATGACCACGTAGTCAAAATTCCGCGCTACGGATTCGATAATGTCCCGGAGCATGGCGTTGACCTTGCAGTAGCAACCTTCACGCTCGGGCCGGCCGATGGCGAGAAAGGCAACGTTTTTTCTTTCCTCCAGGGCAGCAAGAACCTCGTAATCCAGGGCGCCCAGAAGGGACTGGCGATTTTCGCTCTCTCCCTTTTCGATGCGGCCGATCAGATCGTTGCGGATGTCGTTGACGGTGCGATCTCCCCGGAAGCCCAGGGCTGTTGCCAGACCCACGGCAGGATCGGCGTCGATGGCGAGGATGCGCCTGTCCGCATTTTCCGCCAGGATTCTGATGGCGACGGCGCTGATGGAGGTCTTGCCGACGCCACCCTTGCCACAGACGGCCAGCAGGACGGGATTACTCCTGATGATTTGTTCCATAAAATAACTCCCCTATCGCGCCGGTTCATGGGCTTTGCGGCCGTAAACGCGTTCGTATGCTCTGCAGAATGGGCACAATTCACCCTCTATCTTGCTGACAAACCAGAATGCGGCTCCCTGCTGCTTTTTGCGGGCATACTTGCAGACCGTACAATTCATACAGACCTTCGCCATAAAACGATCGCTGCTTGTAATATTCCTTTTCCTGTCCATAATTACCCCTCCTGATTTTATATAAACTGTATCAGCTATATGCCCTCCGAATGTTATTTGCTGCGGGCGGCGTGCATTTCTCTCAGACCGTCTACGGCGTCGCAGACAGCTCGGTAGTCACAGGTTGGGCAGTTCGCCTCGATTTCTTCGTTAATCCGGTTTAAAGCGCCGATAATAGACATGGCATCGTTGGCCACCTCACGGAGTTCGCGAACCGCCTCCGGGCTTTCCGTCACGAAGAGAATCTCCACCCCGTCGATGTATTCCTTGGCCTTCATCCTGTCCATGAGGGCACTGCCGAGTATCGAGAAGGAAAATCCATTCTCGAGCGCGATGCGGCTCACACGGCTCCACTCCCGCTGGTATTGGGAAACGGCCCGCATCATATATCCGGCGAGGTCGATGTCGAACCGCAGGAGATCCATTTCCTGCCAACGGTCGCAGGTGTTTTCCTCGTCAAAGCCATGGACGGCGACCATGACGATCTTGGCGAAGGGTAGACTCTTGCCCTGTGCATCGGGGAGGTCCGGACCGATCACGGTGATCCGGCCGTCCTGGATACGGGCTTGTTCGTCGGCCCAGAGGATCAGGGACAACGATTCCTGCCGGGGATTTCCCAGTTCGGTGCCCGTATCATGGCCGAGGACGATGTTGTTTTTCCCGCCTGCCGGCCAGGTACGCCCAGTTCCATCGTAAAGGAATGTCGCGACCGGCTGTCCCTGACACTGACGGCTCATGTAGTCTCTGATCCGGCCGATTGCGGCGTCAAGGATTCCCATAGGTGTGTTCCTTCCTTTTTTTCAGGATCTTGCCGCCGCGGCATCGCGCGCAAAGAGAGCAGCACCTATGGCTCCATTGAGCTGCGGATGGTCGATTCTTCTAACGGGGACGCCCAGTGCGGTTTCCAGAGCACGGAACATTCCGGAATTTTTGGCCACACCACCGGTCATGGCGACTTCCTCATCGGCGATGATGCTGCCGACCATCGATGCCGCCCGGTTGGCCAGGGCGCGGTGCAGGCCGGCGATGATATCGGCAACATTTCTGCCTTCATTAACTAAAGAGATTATCTCCGTCTCCGCAAAGACGACACATTGATTGGAGAGAGTGACGGGATTCGTGGCTTTGCCGGCAAGCTCGCCCAGGTCATCCAGGGCAATCCCCAGCGCATCTGCCATGATCTCCAGGAATCGCCCCGTTCCGGAGGCGCACTTGTCGTTATACAGGTACCGGATCACGTTTCCCTGGGCATCAACCTTGATTGCCTTGGCATCCTGGCCACCGATATCCACGATAGTGCGCACCGTCGACGCGGCCCAGACGGCCCCGCGTCCGTGGCAGGCAATCTCCGATTCCTCGCTCCGGGCAAAGGGGATCTGCTTTCTGCCGTAACCCGTTCCCACGCACCAGGCAATCTGATCCATGGAAAGCGAGGCTTTTTCCAGGGTTTTGTCCATGACCTCCCGGGCCGACAGGGCGGGCTTTGTTCCGGCGCGGAGGATTTCCCAAGCCAGGATGTTCCCTTCTTCCATAATGACTGCCTTGGCGGTCAAAGATCCGACATCACATCCGGCAACGATCATGAGGCGGTCCTCCTTTCCACTTTATCCCCGGCAATGAGGGCGGCACCGACGGCGCCGACCAACTGCGGGTCAACCTTTTTGATCCGTTTGATCGACATTCCCAGAAGCTTTTCCAGAGCGCTGACGACGCCGGCATTTTTTGCGACCCCGCCGGTCATGCACAGATCACGTTCCAGACCGATATTGTTGGCCAGAACGGCCATCCGTGAAGCCATGGCGTTGTTTATCCCCGCGCCGATATCCTCGGCGGAGATGCCGTCATTGAGATGCTGAATGACATCCGCCTGTGCCCAGACCGTGCAGGCGTTGGCCAGAGCGATTGGTGCTGTCGCCCGCGCGGAAAGACCTCCCAGATCGTCAAGGGAGACGTTAATGATCCGGGCCATGACCTCCAGAAAGCGGCCTGTACCGGAGGCGCACTTGTCGTTGGTGATGAATTTCAGGATTTTTCCATCCTTGTCGATGCGCATGGCCTTACAGTCCTGGCCGCCGATGTCGATTACGGTCTTCACCGTCGGCAAAAGCCAGCGGGCGCCCCGGGCATGGCATGAAATTTCCGATACCGCCTCCGAGATGAAGGGGATTTTGTCCCGGCCGTAACCGGTTCCCACGCAGAAGACGATGTCTGTGAGCGTCATCTGCGCCTTCTGCAGGGCCATATTCATGACTGCCACGGCGGACTCCGCCGGTTTTGTCCGGGACCTAATGACCTCCTGGGCCACTATCCGGTTGTCTCTCATGATGACCGCCTTCGAGGTGAGGGATCCAACATCGCATCCTGCCGTAATCATGGGCGCAGTCTCCTTACTTTCAGAAATTCCTCGATCCGCGATGCCGTTGTCTCCCAGGATTCCACACGCATGTCGAAGGCGTCGGAGTAGAGGATGAGCGTAGGGAAGCCGTTTTTCTCCGTATCGCGGGCGAAAGGTTTCACCATTCCCCACGTGTTCCGGCATCCCGGCGTTCCGTTATAGACGATGAAATCAGCCCTGTGGAGTTTCGCCAGGGCGAGTGTGTCCTGGAGCCACATGTGGGGTGCATCGTAGGGACCACGAATGGACTTGATCATGGGCATCCGGGAGTTGAGGTCGGCGATGCTGTCGATCAGGGTATCAAGATCCGTCGTATCGATGTTGTAGGCATCCTCCAGGCGATCCAGGGCCTTCGCGTAATAAGCATCCTGCGACCACATCTTGCTCAGGATGTTCCCGTGGTAGCTGATCTCCATCTGATCCAGGAGATGCCAGAGGCGGAGGTCCTGACCGTAATGGTCGATGTAGCAGAAAAATCCCCGGAGTCTTTCCTTGCCGCTGCTGAGTCCCGACTGATTTTGACGGGCATTTTCCCGGCCGATCTTGAGCAGGGATTCAAGGAGTCTCGTGCATTGGGGCATGCCGGCAAAGAGAAACCTGCCGGCATAGATCAGGAGATTGAACGTGACAGGCAGTGGATTGGGCACCAGAATCTGCAGCTCTTCGAGCTCCGCCATGAGGATGTCCTGCTTGCGCACTTCCGTAAGGATTTCCCGGAGTTTTTCCGTGTCTAGTTTACGTCCTATCTGCTCTTCAAGAAAGGCGATCAGGGCGCGGTAATCGGCGCGGTGATATTCCGTGGAACGAGCTCCCGTGAGATCCGGCGGCATGTTAAGCTGAAAGAAGGGCTTGTCCAGATAAGCCGAGGCGAAGGCAAAGGCGTTGACATTTGTGTCGCACACGCCGGGGCTGTCGCACACGACCATGTCGATGGTCACGCCGTTTCCCGCCAGATAGGCCCCGAGGGTCCCGCGTTGAGAAGAGCAGGAGGTTTCCGTGAAGCCAACCTCGTTGCAGTAATCGAGAAAATCCGCCGTTCCCCGTTTGTAGGTGGCGCCCATGGCGACGGTGACGAGCTCCAGGGTGATAGGTACGATATCGAGGGCGTAAAAGACGGCCGGTGAAAAGCAGAAGGTCGTGATGGCAGTCTTCTGTCCCCGTTTGCGGGCAAAGATGATCTTTTCGAAATATTCAGCCACCATTTCGATGAAAAGCTGTCCCGGTTCACCGATGCCGTAGATCGTATCGAGAATGCCGCGGAAATAGGGAAGTTGTTTTACGGCCTGACTGTATTCCTTCTCGCTGCCTGCCTTCATGCGGGCAGCGGCGACAAAGGTCCGCCAGATCATCCAGTCAAAGGGGTATTCCTTCAGTTCTTTTCTCATTTTTCCAACCTCTCCAGAAAGGCGTCGATCCGCATCCTGATCCTCCCCGTTTCCACCAGGGGACCGTATTCACGCTCGATCCGCATGCAGGGGATGCCCGCCGCCTCGAGGTCCCGCTCGAAGATGCCGTTTTCCGATCCGTGGAGATCGCAGAACCGGATGTTCTGGAGGATCACGCCGTCCACGGCGGCCCGCTCGATCTTTTCCTTCAGTATGCTCAGGCGGCCTTTGTAATCGCCGAACATACGCGGGCAATCGTTATGATAGAGATAGCGCTTCGCAAGGGCGGCGACGGGGTCGCCATCCTGCTCCACGAGGTCGGCGTAGAAGCGGGCACCGAAGCAGAGATTATCCGCCACGACGACGGCCTCGTCGCCCTCAATGAGTCGGACCAGCTCCACATCGTCATTGGCACTGCCGACGAGCATGAGGCGCTTTCTGCCACTTATCCGGTCAGAGCCGGCCTCGATCTGCGCGATTAAATCCATCAGGAGGCTATTGAATGACTTCCGGGGGATTGTGGTGCTGGCCAGAACTACGGCCAGGGCATCGGCGCCCGAAATGGCTACATCCGGCGCGCATCGCAGAGCATCAAGGCGGGACAAAAGCAGGCGCCCCTCGTTGTAAATGCCGATGCTGTCATAGAGTTGATAATCGGTAATCGTGACGTTAAAATGCTTTTCAACGGCGGCCTGAAGGCGCCGCGTTTCTTCGATGAACCACTTCAGGCTGTAGTCGGCGGTCTTGTGCGGGACGGCATAATGGAAGAAGAACGACGGGAGAGCCTCCGCGCGGTCCTCGCCGGCTTTCCGCCAGCAGTCATCGAGGCGTCGCATGGAATCGCAGCCCGGGGTGACGACGGCCCCGTCCAGAAAATGGTATTTTCCTTCACCGGCGAGTTGCAGGAGGCATTTGGGGAGGCTGCAGATGAAGGGGCCGAAATAGGCGTCAGCGATGTTCATTTCCCTGGCCCCGACTCCCCGCAAACGGTAGGGGAGGATACTTGCCGCGTGGAAGATCTCGTCGGGGACATAGGAACAGGTATAGCCGACAACTTTGCCGCCGTCGGTTTTCCAGTTCCGGACATGGCGGTTGAAGAGTGTCGTTGAAGATTCGTGAAAGGCATCGATCATGGCGTTACCCCCCCTAGCGCAGCCTTGAGTTTTGCGATGGCCGCGGACATTTCATCCGTATCATCTCCGGGTTCCGGTGTGAGCAACTCGGCCAATCCACGGAGGACTGAGGGCATGACGGCCCCTGCCAACGGTTTTACAGCGGTAACGGCGGAAGGGACAATCCAGGTTGCCGCCTCTTTCAGTTCATCGGCATCAATTGTCGCGGCAATCCCGGCGAGAACTCGGGGGACGGCCTCCGGATGGGTGCGCCTCAATGAATTCAGGATTCGCAGGGTCGTATTGATCGTTTCCCCCAGTTCCTGGGTATCCAGATCCGCCAGGCCTGCGGAGATGGCATCATTCACCTCGTTTTCCGGCAAGTCCGCAAGGAGGTCCACTTCCCTCCTCGTCGCCCGGATTTGAGGATTCCGGCGGTCGGCTGAGTGTCGCAGGCTTGCTAGAAACAAATCCGGCCGGTCGGCCATCGTTTCCGTCCAGGTATTGCGGATGGTTTCCCTGTCTTCGGCCAGGGCTGTCCGGGCCTTCACGATCACCTCCGTATCCAGGGCGGAAACGAAATCCGCAATCAGGATCCTCAGGTCGGCGCCGAATTGGTGTATGCCCTGATCACCGATGAGGGCGTTCCCCGTATGGATCTGGCGGACGACCTCAGAAAGACTGTTAACGAGATCGCCGGCGGCCTTGCCGTTCAGGCTGCGCAGGAGAGAGAAGACAACGTCCGCCAGGACGTCGGGGGCCTGGGCATGA
>JANYAY010000064.1 GCA_025361065.1 Deltaproteobacteria bacterium | reverse complement strand
CTCTAGGTTTATTTGTGTTTTGGCGAACAAAATATACCATTCATCATGGAGACTTGCCTTATTATTTTTTATCATAAGGTCTGGTGAAAACCGGTGTCCAGCGTTTTGTAAGTCTTTGATATATCTGGATTCCGGCTTTCGCCGGAATGACGATTCTGAGGCTTTTCCGACTTTTTACAAGGTCGTCAAAGGTAATTTCCTTGGATGACGAAATTCTCTTGAGCCAATTAGAAGAGTTGGCAAATAAGCTGGGCATAGCCGTTCGCCATGAAAAGATAGATATGGATGAAGCATCCACTGCGGGAGGCCTCTGCCGCCTGAAAGGAGAATACTTTTTAATTCTAAATTCCCGGGCAACAGTTAAAGAAAAAATCCGGACCGCTATCGATGCCTTGAGACATTTTGATCTAAACGATATCTATATTAAACCCGTTATCCGGGAATTATTAAACAGAAATGAATGGGAATAGGTATTTATTATTTTTATTTCGGACATGGCCCGATATATTTCCCTTTCATCTTGTTTGTCATCTGCATTTCTGGTTGCCCTTTGACCTTAAAATTGGTTGTCGATGTGCCTTCCATTGCTGAGCCCGAATATGTTGTTTTGCCGGTTGTCAGCATAACACTATCCTTGCCTTTGCATTCTACAGAATAGCTTACCGCGTTGCCGCTTATCTTCTGGCCGGTTGTTTTACATTCAAAGTTTTTATCCTGGTTCTTGGGAACAGGATCACTTTTGGTGATGCATTGACGGAAAATAGTGGGCGGCATAGCCTGCGGCATCCCTTTCATTTCCACTGAAGTCGTCATTTCCCATAAACCATCTTTGAGCTGCGCCCAGGCGCCAGCAGCCCAGAGAGTTAATAAAAGAATAACAGAAATTATCAAAGTCTTCTTCATCACATATATCTCCTTTTAGAATATATTATATCAGTGGCGGCCGTGTCGGGCTTTGCTTTTCACTTCTTCATATTCCGCACGCAGCGCAATTTGATCCGTATCATTCATATCTTCCGCTCTCTTCACCCAGTCTTCAAATTGAATATCCACACCGAAGATGCCGATCATTTCATCCTTATCATCAACAATAGGCGCCGAAACGGTAAAACACAGTACACCGGTCATTTTAGATATAAAAAAATCAGTGACATGCACTTTACCGGTCTGGAGAGGTTTGATAAACCATTCCCGGTCTGATTGATCCGTACCAACTCCATAGTTTTCGTATTTAGCGCGGTCGGCAATGTTGGTAATGTTCTTCGTCGTTTTACGGCCATTCATGTCAACTATGTAGGCAAATTGAATGGAAGGATTTTCATCAACAAATTTCTGCATAAGAGGCTCTTGTACATCCGGATTCATGCATTTCATTTCCGTATGCTCAATGATCAGGCTGACGGCATCTACGGCGGCTTTTTCCGCAGTAACTTTAATCTTTTCCAGCTCGGACATAAAGAGTTCCGGTAGATATTTGCGGACTTTCTTTTCTAGTTCTTCCGGAGAAATACTTGTCTGGCGACCCGAATCGTATTGTTCGGTGATCCATTTATTGATTCTGGAAATGCCGGGGTGCCTTTTATCAATTGCATTTTCGTCTTTGAGATTAAAGCGCTGATTAAGCCAGAAGGCTATACCGGCATTGCCGGATTTATCAGTGATCATTGTAACAATAGGCCGTTTTAATATTTTATTGGTGTCGAAGATGTTGTAAATTTCTTCGCATTTAATCAGGCCGTCGGCATGAACACCAGCCCGGGTAACATTGAATTCTGAACCGATAAAAGGATAGTTGTGCGGTATTTTTACTCCAATTATCTTTTCAAAATATTCGGCTATGTCCGTGATAACCGTAGTGTCAATACCATCAGTATGCCCTTTGAGGGCGATGTATTCCATAATCAAGGATTCAATGGGCGGGTTGCCCGTACGTTCACCGAGTCCCAGTAATGTTGAGTTTGCAGCACTGCAGCCGTACAACCAGGCGGTGGACGCATTGATCATTGCTTTATGAAAATCATTATGTCCATGCCATTCCAAAAGATTGCCGGGAACACCGGCATCATCAATAAAAGCACGAACCAGTTTATCGACGCTGCGGGGTAGTGAAGCTCCGGGATAAGTTATGCCGTAGCCCATGGTATCGCATAGTCGAATTTTAATATCGATACCGCTTTCTTCCCGCAGTTTCATTAATTCCGTAGCGAAGGGGATGCAAAAACCGTAAATATCCGCCCGGGTAATATCTTCAAAATGACAGCGGGGAATAATGCCCAAATCCAGGACGGATTTAACAACGCCCAGATAATCGTCCATGGCCTGGCTTCGTTTCTTGCCCAGTTTAAGAAAAATATGGTAATCAGAAACAGAAGTGAGCAATCCTGTTTCTTTCAATCCGGCTTCTTTAACTAAACGGACATCTTCTTTGGCTGCCCGGATCCAGCCGGTCATTTCCGGATATTTAAGACCGAGGTTGAGACATTCTTCTACAGCCTCCCGGTCTTTTTTGCTGTAAAGGAAAAACTCAGTCTGCCTGATTACACCATTGGGACCTCCCAGCTTATTGAGAAGTTTAAAAATATCGACAATCTGCTCCGCGGAATAGGGCGGTCGAGCCTGCTGGCCGTCCCGAAACGTTGTGTCGGTGATAAAAATTTCCTCCGGTGGACTGATCGGAATTATTTTATTGTCAAAAACAATCTTGCTGACTTCACTATAGGGAAATATATCTTTGAGTAAATTCGGTTCATCGACGTCTTGTAATTCATATTTCCAGAATTTACTTTGTTGCTGATTGAGCAACCTTTTTTCTTTATTCCATTTTACCATTTTTTTTCTCCGCTAAATTGCATTCAAACAATTTTTATCGAAAGCTCCATTAATTGTTCAATACTTACTTTTGAAGGTGCATCCGACATCAGACAGGAAGCCTTTTGCGTTTTCGGGAAAGCAATAACGTCTCGAATAGATTCGGCATGAGTCATTATCATGGTTAGCCGGTCGAGCCCGAAAGCGAGGCCGCCGTGAGGTGGAGCGCCGTATTCGAGCGCATCGAGCAGAAAGCCGAATTTGGAGCGGGCATCTTCATCGGATAAGCCCAGGGCCGTAAATACCTGAGACTGCATATCTTTGCGGTGGATACGAATGCTGCCGCCGCCGATTTCCGAGCCATTTAACACAAGATCATAGGCGCGTGCCCGAACTTTTCCCGGTTGCGAAGCAAGCAGCGGCATATCTTCCAGGAAAGGCGCTGTAAAGGGATGATGCGTGGAAACAAAACGCTTTTCATTGTCTGAATATTCCATTAGCGGGAATTCAGTAATCCAGGTAAATGCCAGTGCTTCGGGATCGATTAAATTCAATCTCTTGGCAAGATGTATTCTTAAATTGCCCAGAGAATCGTTAACGACGCGGGGAGTGTCGGCGACAAAGAAAATTATGTCTCCTTCCTTTG
The DNA here is from genome assembly GCA_025361065.1 of Deltaproteobacteria bacterium. GTDB lineage: Bacteria > Desulfobacterota > Syntrophia > Syntrophales > Smithellaceae > MVRV01. The sequence continues at coordinate 113,682 of JANYAY010000064.1, read as the reverse complement.
CATTCATTGCCTTGCTTATTTTTTCGATTTCTTCCGGATGGAGAAATTTATATATTGGCGAAGTCCAGTCGGCATTATTAACTTTTGCCCAGGCCAGCCCTTTTGCTCCGTAAACGGCAACATAATCTTTTAACCCGTCCAGATCTTTGCGCGATAGACTGGTTGCCTGTTCCACTTTAATGGCTTTGATAATTCCACCGGACGAGGCAACTTCCCCGAAGAGCTTAAACCCGGAATCCTTGACTATGTCTGTAAGCTCAATCAGTTCCATCCCGAAACGTACATCGGGATTATCTTTGCCGTAACGGCTTATTGCCTCAGAGTATGAAAGCCTAGGCAGTGGCAGCCCAATTTCCCGCCCCAGACAATCTTTAAATATAGTCGCCATCAATCCTTCCATAATCTGCATAATGTCTTCTTCTGTAATAAAGGACATCTCGACGTCAATTTGTGTGAATTCCGGTTGACGGTCGGCGCGTAAATCTTCATCGCGGAAACATTTCGCAATCTGATAGTAACGGTCAAAACCGGATACCATTAGTAGCTGTTTAAAAATCTGGGGTGATTGCGGCAGCGCATAAAAAGTTCCCTTGTTGATTCGACTGGGCACAAGATAATCACGTGCACCTTCGGGAGTACTTTTTCCCATAAAAGGAGTTTCCACTTCGATAAAACCGTTTTGTTCAAAGTAATGACGGGTGGATGCGGCCAGCCGGCTGCGTAAAAATAAATTTTGCTGAATTACCGGACGGCGCAAATCCAGGTAGCGGTATTTGAGACGGATGTTTTCCGAGATTTCAGTATCATCAAAGGAAAATGGAGGCGTCTTGGATTCATTCATTATCTCCAGTTCCCTGACAATTATTTCAATATCACCGGTTTTCAGGGTAGAGTTTTCCATGCCTGCGGGCCTTCTATGCACGGTTCCCTTGACGGCCAGAACAAATTCAGAGCGGATTTTGTGTGCCTGATCATGGACAGAATCTCCGGCATCAGGGTTAAAAACAACTTGCACGATTCCTGTACGGTCACGCAAATCAACGAAAATAACACCGCCATGATCACGCCGGCGATGTGCCCAGCCCATTAGAATCACTTCTTTGTCCAAGTCGGAGATTCTTAAATCTCCACAGTAATGCGTCCTCTTATCTTTTGTTAAGAAATTAGCCAAAACTTATTACCTCTCTTTAATAATGTTTATTATCGAATCCAGCAGGTTGTCTAAGGGTAAAACCTGCTGGTTTTTAGTGTTCATGTTTCTGAGTTCTAAACGTTTTTCATCAATTTCTTTATCGCCGAAAATCAGAGTATAGGAACTATTTAATTTGTCGGCACGTTTCATCTGGCTTTTCAAACTCTTGTCGGAATAATCCATGGCAGCAGTAATGCCTGCACGACGCAATTGACAAGCCAGCATAAAACCAATTTTCTGCGCGCGCTGCCCCAGTGCTGCTATAAACAAATCAGTCCTGTATTTGCTTTTTTCGAGATCAGGCAAACAAGTCAGTAGACGCTCAAAACCTATGCCAAAACCAATTCCGGCAACATCCGGTCCGCCAAGATCACTGACCAGACCGTCATATCTGCCGCCACCGGCCAGAGAATTCTGCGCACCGAGTGCTCCCGATTTAACTTCAAAAGCTGTTCTCACATAATAATCCAGGCCACGCACCATGGCTGAATTAACTTCATATTTCACATGCAAATCATTGAGATATGATTTAACCGCGGCAAAATGATCTTCGCAACCGGTGCATAAATAGTCTAATATCCGGGGAGCATGGGCGATTATAGAGATGCAACTCTCAACCTTGCAATCGAAAACCCGCAGGGGATTAGTGATCATCCTTCTTTGACAGTCAGGACAAAGTTCTTTTTCCGATCCTTTTAAATAATCAACAACGGCTTTCGAAAAAGCAGGCCGACATGCTTTACACCCCAGAGAATTAATTTCCAGAGCCAATTGCGTAAGTCCGCAAGATTCCAGAAAATGAACGAGCATTAAAATAACTTCTACATCAGATTGAGGTTTGTCATCACCAAAGAGCTCGACGTCGATTTGATGAAATTGACGGAAGCGGCCTTTCTGCGGCCTTTCCCGGCGAAACATCGGTCCCAGAGTAAAAAGCCTGGTCACCTGCTCGGCAGAAAACATATTGTGCTCTATATATGCACGGATAACAGATGCCGTAGCCTCCGGCCGCAATGTCAACAATTCTTCATCGCGGTCACAAAAAGTGTACATTTCCTTCTCAACAATATCCGTAGTTTCGCCGATACTCCGCTTGAACAATTCGGTTTTTTCCATAATTGGCACGCGGATTTCGCGAAACCCGTAAGAGGAGAAAACAAGCCTGGCAATTGATTCCACGCGGCACCAATTAGGAGTATCTTCCGGTAAGATGTCTTTAAAACCTTTGATTACAGTAATTTTTTCCATATGGCCTTTTTGAAATATTAAAGGATTTGACTAGCATACAATGCAGAGCTTGGCAATAAAAAATGCGTTTTACCGGCGAGGACTTACCTTTGTTTAACGGGGGTTGGGGCGGGATTTAGACAATTCATCTATTGATCATTGCCTTTTGCATTCTTCTTCTGTATTTTATTAAGAAAAAGAGGAACAGGATAATTCTGTGGATGCTTGGATGTTCAAGACGATGCGAAAGGTAAAAAGGGTTGTGATTGGAGTGATCGGCTTTACAGTACTGTTGATCGGTGTTGCGATGCTTGTCTTACCCGGCCCGGCGGTTCTTATAATACCGATCGGGCTGGGAATCCTGGCCACGGAGTTTGTCTGGGCAAGGAATTTATTCAAGAGGGTAAAAAATAAATTTACGGAATTACGGAATAACAGCAAGACCGATGAACCCAAATGAAAAATGAAGAGATCCAATTGCCGGAATGGTATGAATTGAAATAGCTTGACAATGAATAAATCCGGCCACTCATGAATCAGGTGCTTAAATATGATTGTTTGTGCCTGCAAACTGGAGATAGATAATAAAGAGAATCACCTTTGTCTACCTTTGATGAATGTATCTTCAGTTAAAAAAATGCCGTCTGTTGTCAGTGTTATAGCGCCATCTCGATTAGTGCTCAAAACTCGTACTTGCGCCGCCTGATAGCGTTCCAGTGTCATGGGGTGTGGATGATGGAAAGTATTGCCTTTTCCCGCACTGACCACAGCTATGCGGCAGGCCACTTTTTTAATAAAATTGCTGCTGCTGGAATGAACCGATCCGTGATGAGGAACAAAGAGGACATCACTTTTCAAATCTTTCCCTGATCGGATAAGTATATTTTCAATATTTGCCGATATATCGCCGGGAATAAGGAAAGATATCTGACCGTATTTTATTTGGAACACCAGTGATGTGTCATTTATATCGGCATCCGACAATTGTCTTGCCGCAAATTCGGATATGCGGGACGGCCAGAAAAAAATAATTTCCCCATTCCGGATTTTCTTTACGGGTATTTCTGAGGGCACGGACACTGTCTTAATTTTTCGTTCCCTAATTGTTTTTTGCAATTTTTGATAATCTTCATCATCGCCGATCATTCCTGTACTCCACAATTCCTGAACATTAAAATTATCCAGGATATAAAAAAGACCAAGCAGATGATCAGGGTGCGGATGGGTAAGAATCACTCTGTCAATTTTGCTGATTCTCTCGTGGTAAAGATAGGGAGCAATAATCATTTTACCCGTATCGAAGGAGCTGTCGGCAAAACCGCCACCGTCAATAAGCATATTTTCTCCGCCGGGGAAACGTACCAGAATTGCGGAACCCTGGCCTACATCAATGGCAGTTATCCTTAAATTCGCGGAGAGTTTATCCTTCAATGAAAGATAAATTGTATCACCGATAAAGAATATCAATATGAAGATGAGTGCATATCTCAATATCAAGGGATGCTGCAGAAAATATCCTTTCTTGCCCCTTTGAGCGTCGAAAAATTGAATAAGCAGAGTAAGGAATAGATAAAAAACAACAATTTCCAGGATATTCGGTTTGGTAAAGCTCAATGACGACCAGGAAAGAGATGCCAATTTGTTAATTATTTCGATAGCTAGCATGACCAGGAAAGAAGTTATTTTAATAAAGAAACCGGCAACTGCCGGTGAGAAAAATGCGGTAAGAAGAAAAACCATAGCTATTGCCAGCGTTAATGTTCCCAGGAGAGGTACGGCAATCAAATTGGCGATAATTGTTACGGACGAAACCCGGTTAAAATAATAGATAATTAAGGGCAGGGTGCCGATTGTTGCTGCCAGACACACGAGTATCGACATATACAAATAACGGATGATGCTTTGGCTCAAGGAGGGCAGAATCGAGAATTGCTGCAAAGACGGATTGCTGAATCGCGGGACGATATAAATAAGAGCGAGGACAGCCGCAAAAGAGAGCTGAAAAGAAATATCAAAAAGAGCTGCAGGCGATATAATCAGAATAATCAACCCGGCCAGAGCAAGTGTATTATAAAGATCTCTTTGTTTGCCGAATATCAGCGCAATCAAAAAAACCAGCGCCATCAGCCCCGACCGGATAACAGTTACACCCATACCGGCAATCAAGGCATAAATTAATACCAGAAAGAATGCCGCCACTGCCGATACTTTTATTATGTTTAATCTGAGCATCAGATATTCAGAAGATTTCAAAAGAAGACTAATGAAGAAAAAGGCCATTGCGGCAATCATTCCGATATGCAGGCCGGAAATCGAGAGAATATGAGAAGTCCCGGTCTTGTTGAAGCTATCTCTGATATCTGCAGGTATTGCGGTTTGATTGCCGATTGTCATGGCTTCGATTATTTCTCTCTGCGGCGAGGGGGCATTTTTATAAATGATTTGTTTTAAATATGTCCGGAATGATTCCAAACGTAATTTGTAGCTGTTGGCTGAGTTTTCTCTCAGTAGAATTATACCTGATGTATTGGCAACAAAGCCGGTTGCATAGATACCCTGCCTGTTGAGATAACGCTCATAATCAAATCCGCCGGGATTTTTAAAACTTTGTATTTTTTTCAGCGGGGAATGAAAACGAATAAAATCACCGTAAGAAAAATTCAAATCAGCCGGAATTACCAGGCGAATGCTGCCTGATACCGGTATATAAACCCCATTTTGTATTAATCTTACACAACTGACAATTAAAACATCTTTATCGGGATAAGAAAAAGGACTTTCAATAACGATTCCTTCCACTGTTTTTCTGCCGGAATCAATATGATGCAATATATGGTGATCTGTAGGAATTGAATATTGTTGTTTCTGAATGTTGAAAATACCCAGGATAAAAGCAAAGCAGGCGATCAATACAAAGCCGGCAATCCACAGCTTATTTCTCAGCAACAGGAACAGTAAAATAAGAAGGAAAATCAGAGAGCCAAGCAAAAAGTTATAAGGAAGATCAAAATAATTACCGGTAATAATTCCGGCAATCAGTCCGATAAATGGGAAAATTAACGGTCGGCGCATTAGTGGCACAGTCTTTCCCCGAGAGGTTAAGCGGGCTGTTGAAAAAGGCTTACCTGCAGCGTTGCGCTTCGTCTCTCGCTGCTCACGTACGTTTAAAGTACGCTCCGCTGCTCGATCCTCGCGCGCCTTGCATTTAAACCTTTTTGAACAGCCCCCAAGAAAGTAATGTTAGCAAAAGTGTTAGCCAAAATGGTTAAAATATTATAGCATGATATTCAATGTGTTGCGCCAAAAAAGGAAATTCTGGAACGATGAAGATGGACATTGAAGTCTCAGTAGAAGAAAAAAACAGATCGCGTCTGCGTTTATTGATCATTGCCCGGTTGATTATCATCACTTTATTCTTCAGCGTTGCCATTTTTATCGATATTAAAAAAACCGGGTTTCCAGTTTCCGTAAGCACTCTCAACTTTCTTTATTTCTTAATTGCCATAACTTACTTTTTCTCCATCGCCTACATTCTGCTTTTAAAAATATTTAAAGATTTAATAATAAATATCTACATACAATTGGCGCTGGATGTTCTTTTAGTTACTCTACTCGTATATATTACAGGAAGTTTGCGCAGTAATTATTCAGTTCTATATACATTAATAATCATCTATTCGGTGATATTTCTTGGTCGCTATGGCGGCCTGATAATAGCTTCGGCAGCAGGAATCCTTTACGGTCTGCTTCTGGACTTCGAGTTTTATGAATTGATACCTCCAATTTCCACAATAGAACATGATTATAATCTTACGGCCGGAGATGTTTTTACCCGGATACTGGTACACATCGTATCTTTTTATATATTGGCTTTTTTAGCAAGTTTTGTTGTCGAGCAGGAAAAAAAGGCGAGGTTTCTGTTACAGGAAAAGGAATCGGCATTTAATCAGTTGGACTTGCTTTTCCGCAGCATAGTGGAATCGGTAGATACAGGCATAATGACGATGAATTTACAGGGCAGAATAAAGACTTTTAACCGGGCAGCAGAGGAAATTACCGGATTTCCGTTCACAGTCCTAAAAGACAGGCCGGTTGCCGATATTTTTCCGGAATTTACCGCTTTTTTAACAACAGGAATAATTAAAAAACAAATCCAAAATAGAATGGAAGTTATCGTTAAAGGTCACAACGGGCAAAAAATTCACCTGGGGTGTTCAATCTCTCCGCTCAAAGAAAAGCAGGATAAACAAATAGGCAGCATTTTGATTTTTCAGGACCTCACGGAAATTAAACTAATGGAAGAAACCCTGGAAAAAAGCAAAAGGTTGGCTCTGATCGGCGAGATGGCCGCAGGCCTCGCCCATGAAATGAGAAATCCACTGGCATCAATTGCCGGTTCGATTGAACTCCTCCGGCAGAGTCTGCAGTTAAAGGATACCGATGAGCGTTTAATGCAAATAATATTACGCGGAAAAGACCAACTGGACAACTTTGTGCGCGATTTTCTTTTATTGGCCCGGCCAATTCCCGTTACCCGCGAATTATTAGATATAAATGAAATTACTGTGGACGTTCTGGAAAATATAAAATTATCCAGAGATTGGACAAACAAAATAGAAATAAGATGCTCCCTTAACGAAAAGGTAACAGCTTTCGCCAATAGAGAACAAATTCGACAAGTCATTCATAATCTGACGTTAAATGCTATTCAAGCAATGCAAGAGGGTGGAGTTCTTTCCGTTGGAACAAAGTCAATGAAGCATCATGGCAAGGAAGTTGTTGAAATTAAAGTAACAGATACCGGATGTGGAATTGAAGAAAAAGATTTAAAAATAGTCTTTGAGCCATTTTTTACAAATAAAGATAAAGGAACAGGCCTGGGACTGACGATCGTTAGCCGGATTATTGATGGATATGGCGGCAGAATGGAGATCGAAAGCAACATGAGTAAAGGCACAAATTGTACAGTGTGGCTGCCAATTGGGAAAGAAATTATTATTTAAAAATGAGATATATTCCGGAAAAGGGGAAATAAAAGTATGGCAAGGATCCTTGTTGTTGATGATGATCAGGGCATGAGAGAGTTTATGGAAATAATGTTAACTAAGGAAGGTTATGATGTGACTTGTGCCGAAGGCCCGGCCAAAGCAATAAACCTCTGCCGTAAAAAAGACTTTGATCTGGTAATTACGGATTTGAAGATGCCCAAAATCGACGGTATTGAATTTCTTAAAACCATTAAAGATCAGTTTCCGGAAACAATAGTAATTTTAATTACAGCATATGCTTCAGGAGAAACAGCTATCAATGCAATGAAAGAAGGTGCTTTTGATTATGTGGAAAAGGGTGGCAGTATCGAAGAATTAAAAAAAGTAGTCCATTCGGCATTGCTGAAAAAAGGTCTTGTTGAGGAAAAAAATGATATTGAAGCATTAATCGGAGAAGAATTGTTTTGCGGCATGATCGGATCAGCACGTGAAATGCAGAAAATATACGCAACAATCAAAAAAGTAGCGGATACACCGGCAAATATTTTGATTTTGGGCGAAAGCGGAACAGGGAAAGAGCTGGTAGCACGTGCCATTCATGATAATTCTTCACGAGCAAAAATGGCTATAGTAGTCATCAATTGTGGAGGCATACCGGAAAATCTACTGGAGAGCGAATTGTTCGGTTATATGAAAGGTTCTTTTACCGGTGCTTATGCCGATAAACAGGGTCTTTTTGAAATGGCCAGTGGAGGAACAATATTTCTCGATGAGATTGGAGAATTACCGCCGGTTTTACAAGTCAAGCTGTTGCGGGTTGTTCAGGAGAAAACTTTCCGGCGGATTGGCGGTACGGAAAATATCAAAGTTGACGTACGCATTATTTCAGCTACTAATCAAAATCTGGAAGAAAAGGTCAAAAAAGGAGATTTTCGTGAGGATCTGTATTTTCGCCTCAATGTAATTCCCATTCGCGTACCGCCGCTTCGGGAACGCAAAGATGACATACCCGCGTTGACGAAACATTTCATCGAAAAATATGCGCGGGAGTTTAACAAGGAAGTGCGAAACATATCTTCCTATGCCATGGAATTATTGATGGACTATGCATTTCCGGGTAATATTCGCGAGTTGGAAAATATTATTGAACGCAGTGTCGCCATGGAAAGCTCCAATATAATTTTGCCGGAGAATTTATTATTGTCGGCGAGCAATGCCGGTGCGGCAAACCTCCATATCGAAATTCCGGATAAGGGCATTAATCTGAATGAAGAAATGGAAAAGATAGAAAAGAAGTTCATTGAAAAAGCGCTGCAAAAAGCAAAGGGATCAAAGACAAAGGCAGGTGAACTATTACAGGTAACTTTTGATTCGTTACGCTACCGGATTGAAAAACTTGGCATTGAATAGATTTCCGGGGAGCTTTTTAGTACTATTCTTACAGATTGACTTACAAGACCGCTTGTCTTATACTCCAAATGTAACAGAACAGTGCCTTATCAATTAATTATCAATTTAAATAAATTAAAGGAGATTCATGTGTCTGTAATTGGCGAAAATATTGATGCGTATTGCTTAAAATGTAAACTGGTACTTGCTCACGTTATCATGTTCAAGGTTGGTGAAGCCGTAAGCAAGGTCAAATGTAATACATGCGGGGCGGAGCATAAATACCGTCCGGAAAAACCCGCGGCAAAAAAAACCACTGTCGGCAGGGTCAGCAAGCCACTCACATTCAAAGAAACTATGGCGAAAAGGATTGCTGCTACTAAAATCAAGGATAATGGCGCTCCAATGCAGTGGGACATCAGAAACCGTAATCTCGACAGGACCAAACCTATCAAGGTTTACTCAATTTCCAGTCAATATCGTACTCAGGATGTAGTCAATCATTCCTTATTCGGTTTAGGTTTTGTTGAGCGTATTGTCTCCGATAAAAGCATGGATGTCTTATTTAGTGACGCTGTGAAATTAATGGCAATGAATATAACCTGACATTTCGGGGAATGAAAAATCTTAATCCTTGTAGGTTAATTTATTCATTTTGTTCTTGACTTTGATGAGCAATTTGCAATATATGCAACTCGCAAGGGGTTATAATGAATATGATTAAAAAAATAGTTTCTTTTCAGGCAGCTTTCTTTTATTTTTTTAGCTTTAGCTTTAGCGCCGGGATCTGCCTGACAGGATCATGACCAATTAAAAGGGGAAATGAACCGTGGGCAACTGAATAAGAGCCCACGGTTTTTTTTTGCCGAAAATTTAATCCCGCTCACGCGGGACGAGCGTTAATCCTCCGCAGCTTGCTGCGAGGTTGTTGATCAAAGTGGTAATTGAAAAGCATAAACAAGGAGAGAAAAATGAAAAAAATTATTTTTTTAACCGTAATGACGGCCGCAGTTTTCTTACTTGCAGATTTAGGCACTGGGCAAGCCAAAACAATTAAGGTTGGAGCAGCAATAAATATGACCGGTCCGGCTTCGAGCTGGGGTCAGTTCCATGAAAAAGGCCAGCGCGATTATTTTCGTTATGTCAACGATGTTAAAGGTGGTGTGTCCGGCAATAGGATTGAAATGATCTCAGTGGACACTGCTTATAAAGTACCCGAAGCTGTTGCCGCTGTTCAGAAATTCGCACTGCAGGATAAAGTAGATATGATTGCCACCTGGGGCGCCGGTGAAGGCCTGGCTGCAAAGCCGATAGTGCAAAAATATAAGATACCTACAATCAATTATTCAACCAGTTGGGAAATTCTGGAAAAACCGTTTGGCTATATGTATCTGCCCTTCGGCAGCTATAAGATGGATTGCCATGCCGTCCTGGAATATATCAGGGCAATCCACAAGGGAAAAGATTCTCCCAAAGTTGGTCTGCTCACCTATAATAATGCTTATGGCCGGTCAATTCATGAACCAAGCAAGGAATATGCGGCAAAGCTGAAAATCAACATAGTGGCCATTGAAGAATTTCCCCCGAAGACAGTTGATCTGAACACGGAATTGCTGCGCTTGCAAAAAGCCGGTGCTGAATATGTATTCATCCAAATGTTACCGTCCGCAATTATTACCGCCTTCAAAAGTGCCGATCGCATTAATTACAGTCCTTTGTTTTTGGGAACATGGACATCAACTGATCCGGATTTCTTCAAAATGAGCAAGGGATTGATTCGCGACCGCCTTGTAATTCAATTCCCGGGTGCTTTGCCTACAGATAAATCGGAAGGAATGAGGGTGATGCAAGAACTATGGAAGCGTTACAAAACTGTGGAAAAATTTGATGCTTCTTATTGGGAAGGTGTTGCTGTCGGTATGATTATGGAGAGAGCATTCATCCGTGCTTATGAAAAAAGTAAAAATATCAATCCGGAAACTATAAACACGGCAATGGAATCATTTAGAAATGAAGATTTTGGCGGTTTAATACCCAAAGTTACTTACACTAAAGAAGATCATGGTGCATCATTCACTGCCCGTATGGTTAAAGTCACGGAAGACGGAACATATGTGCCGTTAACTAATTTTTATGTGCCGGGCAAGGATAAAATTAAATTGTTCAAGCGGTAATTAACTGTGAAGGTGTTTTACTATAATCTTCCAGAAGGATTTTCATGAAAGCTTTTCGTGGCCAGCCATCAATATTCAGCAGCCGGAGAGAAGAAGACAAAAAAGCCGAATTGTTAATTAAAGGTTTGCATTTGAACTTTGGCGGCGTTATTGCCGTCAAAGATATTGATCTTAATGTGCATACCGGCGAATTGATGGCCATTATCGGTCCTAATGGCGCCGGTAAGACCAGTTTGCTCAATTGTATTACCGGCTTTTACCATCCGCAAAAAGGGCAGATTATTTTCAACGGCCGGGATATTACCAACCTCCATACGCATGAACTGGTTTCGGTTGGAATTGGCAGGACATTTCAGAACATAGAATTATTTCCGGGAATGACAGTGCTGGCCAATATGACTCTGGCACGCCATATTCATTGCCATTACAGTTTTCTTCGTTCCTGTTTATTTTCCGGGGCGGTAAAAAAAGAAGAAATCCGCCATCGACAAATTCTGGAAGAAATAATCGATTTTCTGGAAATGCAACCCATCCGCAAAAAAACTGTCGGCTCTCTCCCCTATGGAATGATGAAACGAGTGGAATTGGGGAGGGCTTTGGCTCTGGAGCCCCGTTTGCTCATTTTAGATGAGCCTTTTGCGGGAATGAATCTGGAAGAAAAAGAAGATATGGTTCGTTTCCTCCTGGAATTAAATCAAACCTGGGGGCTTACGATGATTTTAGTTGAACATGACATGTCCATTGTGATGAGTATTTCCCAACGTATTATGGTCTTAAATTTTGGCGAGAAACTGGGCGAAGGCTCGCCTGAAGAAATCAGCAATCATCCGGAAGTAATTAAAGCCTATCTGGGTGATGTTGATACTTTGTAGAAAGATAGATTACAATAGGCGGAATAGTTTGGATTTCACAATACAAAAAAAGCTGGACAGCTGCAATACGCTTCCCCAAATACTGGCCGGAAATTTGTCGAAATATGGCGATACAAAAACAGCCATTCGGGACAAAGCATATGGTATCTGGCAGAAATACAGCTGGGCAGACTATTATCGTTACATGGAGAAGACTGCGGCTGGGTTTGCGGCCCTGAAACTCAAGCGTGGCGATGCTGTTTGTCTGATCGTCGAGAATCATCCGGAATGGTTATTTTCGGCGGCCGCCGCCCATGCGCTCGGCGCAACGACACTAAATCTATTTACATCATCTGTGGCTGAAGAATTAAGCACATCGATTAAGCGCATTAATTCCCCGATTGTTGTGGTGCAGGATCAGGAACAAACTGATAAACTGCTGGAAATAAAAGATAAGTTACCGTTCATTAGGAAGGTTGTTTACATAGATCCCACTGGAATGACTTCTTACAAGAATGATACCTGGCTGATGAGCTATGCCCAGCTGCTGGAAACCGGTGAAAAATTTCGTAAGGAAAATGAAAATTTAATTGCAGAAGAAATACAAAAAGGCAGACCTGATGACATTGCCGTAATGATTCAAACTTCGGGAACCACAGGTATTCCCAAATTAGCCATGCTTTCCCATCGCAATTTAATTTCCATTGCGCTGCAGTGGACAGAGTCTAATGAGATTAAACCTGAAGAAAACTGGATATCGATATCACCGCCGGCCTGGATTGTCGATCAAATGTGGTGCCTGGGTGTTGCCCCCCAAAGTGCCATGACCATTAATTTCCCCGAAACAGCCGAAACAGTGCTGGATGATTTTCGTGATATTGGCCCATCCATAATTATAACATCATCGCGCTTCTGGGAGGACATGGCTTCGAGTATTCGGGTTAAAATATCTGATGCTGGTTGGCTCAAGAGAAATTTGTTCTACCTGGCCGAATCGGTAGGCAAAACAGTTGTCGAGAAAACTGCCAGGAAAATTAAAATCCCTTTTTCATTGAATGTTTTATATAAATTGATGTCTTTTCTAGTTTACCGTCCGCTTTTGGATCGTCTGGGCTGTTCGCACTTTCGCAGCGCTTTCACCGGTGGCCACCCCATCAGCCCGGATGTCATTCTTTTCTTCCGCGCCATCGGTTTGAATCTCAAACAATGCTATGGTTTGACTGAAGCCGGCGGTATCTTCCAGATCCAGCCGGACAATGAAGTTAAGCTGGAAACTGTCGGAAAACCATTGCCGCAGACTGAAGTAAAAATTGCCGACGATCAGGAAGTTCTGGTGAAAAGTCTGGCTAATTTTTCCGGCTATTATAATGATTATGAGACAACACAGAATGCTTTTCTTGATGGATGGCTGAAAACAGGTGACGCCGGTTACATTGATGGCGATGGCCATTTGCTGATAATCGGCCGGAAAGAAGATATCATTCGCAATAAAAGCGGCGAAGCTTTTTCACCTGATTTTATTGAAACCCGTTTGAAGTTCAGCCCCTATATTAAAGAAGCAGTTATCTTCGGCGAGAGCCGGCCTTTCATAACCGCGATGATCAACATCGATTTGGGAAACGTCGGCAACTGGGCGGAAGAGCGCATGATTCCTTATACAACTTATATTGATCTTTCCCAGCAGCCGGCAGTCGAAGAATTGATTTTAAAAGAAATACGTCAGGTTAACGAACAACTTCCCGATTTGATGAAAGTCAAAATATTTATTCTGCTTTACAAATTACTGGATGCCGATGAAGAAGAGCTTACCCGCACCGGCAAAGTCAGGCGGCGTTTTGTTTACGGGTTATATATTAAGATTATTGAGGCAATGTACCATAATGAAAAAAATGTCCGCGTACAGGGTAAGGTTCGTTACCGTGACGGACGTATCGGTGAAATTGAAACAACAGTAAACATAATCAAGGTGGAATAAAATGGATTTTTTCCTTCAACTACTGGTTAATGGTGTTTGTGTCGGACTTCTTTATGGAATATCTGCCATGGGTTTTGTTATGATTTTTAAATCATCCAGTGTATTGAACTTTGCCCACGGTGAACTTCTGGCACTGGGTGCATTTTTCTTTTTAGCATTGATAACATGGGCAAAACTACCTGTATTAATTGCTTTTATTCTGACACTTGTCGGTTGCTTTATCCTGGGATTTTTAATAGAGAGATTCTTTTTAAGGCCGTTAATCGGTGAAAAGCTGATTTTTGTTATCATGCTCACGGTAGGTCTTGCTGCTATGTTCAAAGGACTAATTTTACTAATCTGGGGCGGCAACCTGCATACTTATCCTGATTTTTTGCCGGAAGCTATGGCCTTGAAATTAGGCTCCATCTATATCGCTCCTGTGTATTCCGCGACTCTTGTTATCAGTGTCCTTTTTCTTGTTCTGTTTGGATTGTTTTTTAAAAAATCTTCCCAGGGGATATATATGCGCTCAGTGGCCGATAATCAAAAAGCCGCTTTATCTCTGGGAGTTCATGTCCGGCGTGTATTTGCCCTATCCTGGGCAATTGCTGCTCTGGTGGCCAGCATGAGCGGTATTGTGTTGGGAATTATTAACGGTGTTAATGTCCATGATTTGAGTTCTATCGGGCTTAAAGTATTTCCTGTGGTTATCTTAGGCGGGCTCGACAGCATCGGCGGCGCTATTATCGGTGGTATAATTATCGGTCTTTTGGAGACATTTACCGGGGGCTATATATCACCGTCACTGCGTGATGTCGTACCCTATATTGTACTGGTCTTTATATTGTTAGTAAAACCTTATGGCCTGTTCGGTCTTGTGGAAATCGAGAGGGTATAGATGAGGAAATTTTCGTTTCATCCCTGCGGTAATTATCGCGAAGACTATGCTCAGGAACTGACCATATTTGATACTGATTACGGCCGGGTTTGTGTGGGGCTGTTTCTGGTTTTGCTTTTTTTTGTAATTCCTTTAACAGTCAGCCCTTATATGCTCTACATTCTGAATACTATCGGTATTGCTGCCATTGCTGCAATTGGACTGAATATTCTTATCGGCTATACCGGACTGATATCATTGGGACATGGAGCTTTTTTCGGTGTTGGCGCCTATGCAGCGGCCATATTAGCTACTCGCGTGGGGCTGGATTTTTATCTGGCCATACCGGCTGCCGGTGTGATCACTGCCCTTGTCGGCATGATTATCGGAATTCCTTCCGGACGTTTGAAGGGCCTGTATTTAACAATTGCCACACTGGCCGGTCAATTTATAATTGAATACGTTCTCATCCATTGGGACAGCATGACTCAGGGAACAATGGGTATTACAATTCCTCCGGCTAAAATTATGCAATGGGAAATAGCGGGAGATAAGTCTTTTTTCTTTCTGATCTTCTTTTGCCTTGTTTTAATGACCTGGTTTGCTGTTAATGTCATGCGCAGCAAGTATGGACGAGCTTTTATCGCCATTCGGGATAATGACCGGGCAGCCGAAGGCATGGGCATTCCGATCTTTAAATATAAACTACTATCTTTTGCGATGAGCTCTTTTTATGCCGGTTTTGCCGGAGCGCTCTGGGCTTATTATATGGTCAGCGTAACCGCCGAACCTTTTAATCTAAGCCTATCCGTAGAATTTATTGCCATGGTTATCATTGGCGGTATGGGCAATATTCCCGGAGCAATATTTGGGGCTACATTCATCACGCTACTTAATGAACTGCTACGCTACATTACCGGCTTTCTCATGAATATCGGCGTTGTAACCAGTTCCGGTTTAAATATGGCGCCTTTGCGCGAATTTGTCTTTGGATTATCTATTGTTTTATTTATTTTACTGGAACCACGCGGAATTGCCGAGTTATGGCGGATAATACGGTCCAATTTCAGGCTGTGGCCGTTTTCATATTAGAAAATCAAGAAATATTCTGCTTTTTGAGCAGAAATATTTCGTAGATTTTCTTATCCCGCAAAGCGGGGTTAGTAAATCAGCAAATTATACCGGTTGTCTGGTCTAAGGTAGATTATGGGCGAAATACTTTTACAAATAAATAATATATCCGTTGTATATTCAGATGTTATACGGGTATTAAAAGGTGTTTCTTTAAGTGTGGAAAAGGGGCATATAGTATCTCTTCTGGGTAGCAACGGCGCCGGGAAAACAACTACCTTAAAGGCCGTATCCAGTTTGCTCAAACCGGAGAATGGTGAGGTAACGGATGGTGAAATTATTTTTCAAGGTAAGAACATTCAGAATCAAGCGCCGGAACACATAACACGTCAGGGAATAATTCAAGTTCTGGAAGGCCGTCAGCCCTTCAAATATTTAACGATTGAAGAAAATTTGCGTGTAGGCACAGCAACGCGGGCGGGAAAGCCCTATAAGCAGGACTTGGAGATGGTTTACAATTATTTTCCGGCCCTCGTGGCAAGAAGAAAATCATTAGCCGGTTATTGCAGCGGAGGTGAGTTGCAAATGCTGGTTATCGGTAGGGCGCTGATGGCGCATCCGCAGCTGTTAATGCTTGATGAACCGTCCCTGGGTTTGGCCCCGCTTGTCGTCAAAGAAATATTTCAAATCATTAAAAAAATAAACGAAGATCAAGGCGCCACAATCATCTTAGTGGAACAAAACGCCAACATGGCGCTTCAAGTTGCCCATTACGGTTATGTTATGGAAAACGGCAAGATCATGATGGAAGGAACAGCAAAAGAATTATCCGATAATCCGGATGTCAAAGAATTTTACCTGGGCATGGCCGCCTCCGGTATTGCCAAATCTTATAAAGATGTCAAATCATATAAACGCCGCAAACGCTGGCTATAGATGGTAAACGGGAACCAACAAGTTAAATGTCCAGTTAGATTTCCCATCGCTAAAGAATTAGGGTGTCAGAATTAAAACTGATATATCTGGATCTGACCGCGGTTACACACCAGTTAAACAGAAATTGCTTATCGGCAAAAATACGCAACAGACACATAATTGAGCTAATTAGAATAATTAAAGGATTAAACCTCATTTATAAATAGGGAGATCTTAAAGTTGATATTCCTTCGTAAAGCCATTATCGGGAAGATGCCACATTTGTGGATGCGTCTCCGTGGAAAAGCTCCGGCGCAAAAGCGAATTGGTTATGAAACGCCGCTCCGATCAGAGTTGTTCGGCGCCTCCCAGATGGAGCAGCATGGCAAGACCCTTGCCGGCATCCACACCTTGAGCTCAGCACCTATCACTGAAAAACTGCTGACACGACTGGGTGAGAATGAAGGCGTTCTCCATGAAGTTCGAGACCTGCTTACAGAGGCCGTAAAAGGAAACCGGAGGATTACACCGGCCGGGGAATGGCTTCTCGACAACTTTTATCTTATAGAAGAACAGGTTCGCACAGCCAAGAGACATTTGCCCAAAGGCTACAGTAAGGTGTTGCCCCGCTTGAAAAATGGTCCGTCATCGGGGCTTCCCCGTGTGTACGATATTGCACTGGAGACGATATCTCACGGCGATGGCCGGGTGGATAAGGAGAATCTCAGTAGTTTCGTAACAGCCTATCAGACGGTTAACGAGCTTACGATGGGCGAATTATGGGCAATACCCATCATGTTACGGCTCGCGCTAATAGAGAATCTCCGTCGCGTTTCCACACGTATTGCCGCCGACAGGATCGACCGGAACAACGCCGATTACTGGGCGGACCGGATTACGGAGACAGCCGGAAAGAACCCGAATGATCTAATACTGATCATTGCCGACATGGCGCGTTCTAAGCCCAATATGGTGAGTGCCTTTGTCGCGGAACTTACACGCCGTCTGCAGGGACAGGGTCCCGCTCTCGCATTACCGCTCACCTGGATTGAGCAGCATCTCGTAGAATCAAGCCTGACGATTGAGCAATTAGTGCAATCGGAGAACCAGCAACAAGCGGCAGATCAGCTTTCCATAAGCAACAGCATCGGCAGCCTCCGATTCCTCAGTGCCATGGACTGGCGCAAGTTTGTCGAAACCATGAGTGTAGTAGAACAGACACTCTGTGAGGATCCGGGCGGTATTTACGGAAACATGGATTTTGCAACGCGTGATCAGTACCGTCATGCAGTGGAGAAGCTGGCAAAGAGCAGCCGATTATCCGAAAATGAAGTGGCACGCGTTGCGATCAGCCTGGCCGGTGAGGGTGAAGATTGTTCCGATGGAGTCAATCGGACGCAACATGTTGGTTTCTACCTCATAGACAAGGGGTTGGCTAGGCTAGAAGAGCTGGCCTGCGTGCGTTTATGTTTAAATGCAACAATTAAAAAAATAATCAGCAAATTTCCTTTGACCTTCTATCTTGGCACCATCGGCCTGATCATGGCGATTTTTACCGGGGGGGTGCTTGTAGAGGCTCATTCCCAGGGTTTGCGTGGTTCATCTGAGTGGCTTTTAGGGATACTCTGCTTTCTCTGTGTAAGCCAGTTAGCCATAGCGCTTACGAACTGGCTTACAATGCGTCTCGTGACGCCGCGTCTGCTTCCGAGAATGGACTTCTCCAAAGGAATTCCCCCCGAATCGTGTACTCTGGTAATTGTACCCACCATGATCACAAGTAAGGAAAATATTGAGCATCTGATGAATGCGCTCGAAGTGAGGTTTCTCGCCAACAGGGACGAAAACCTGCTTTTCGGGTTGCTCACTGATTTTCGGGACGCTGCTGCGGAAAAACTGCCCGAAGATGAGCCCCTCTTAGGGGTTGCCCGGCAGCGAATAGAAGAACTGAACGAAAAGTACAGAGCATCAAAAGGCAACAAATTCTTCCTTTTCCATCGTCCACGCCGCTTCAATCCAAAGGACAATATCTGGATGGGTTATGAACGTAAGCGGGGAAAACTTGCGGAACTGAATTCCTTTCTCCGGGGGAGGGCAAAAGAGTGCTTTTCGCTCATAGTCGGTAATGTGGAAATATTGTGGAAAGTGAAATACATCATTACTCTGGACACGGATACTCAACTACCACGTGATGCTGCGCGGCAGCTGGTGGGGGCCATGGCACACCCACTGAATCGTCCGCAATATGATGAAAAGAAGCAGCGTATCAGTGCCGGATACGGTATCCTTCAGCCACGGGTGGCTGTTAGTCTGCCCGGTACAAACCGGACACGGTATGCCAACATGTGGGGAAGTGATGCAGGTATTGATCCCTATACACGCGTCATATCTGATGTTTACCAGGATCTCTTCGGCGAAGGCTCTTTCATTGGTAAGGGCATTTACGATGTTGATGCCTTTGAGCAGGCACTCGAAAAACGCTTGCCGGAGAACAGGATATTAAGCCACGATCTTATCGAAGGGTGCTATGCAAGGGCAGGACTTCTAAGTGATGTGCAGTTATATGAGGAGTATCCCACAAGCTACGGTGCAGATGTAAATCGCAAACACCGCTGGATTCGCGGGGATTGGCAGATTGCACACTGGCTGCTGCCTCGTGTTCCGGCCTTCGACAGGCGTAGCCGGAAGAACCCACTCTCCATGCTCTCCCGATGGAAGATTTTTGACAATCTTCGACGCAGCCTCCTGCCTTGGGCATTGACTCTCCTGCTTCTCCTCGGCTGGACGGTTTTGCCCATGCCCTGGTTCTGGACCTTGTCGGTCATCGGGATACTCCTGATTCCTACTTTGATTACCTCATTCCTGGACTTCATGCAAAAACCGGACGATGTCCTTCTTGGTCAACACATTTCCGGGGCCCTTCGCGCAAGCGGCAGGAGTCTCGGTCAGATTGCATTTACGATCCTCTGTCTTCCCTACGAGGCATTTTTCAATATTGATGCCGTTTTACGCACAATCTGGCGAATGCTGTTTGCTAATAAACGGCTTCTCGAATGGAACCCCTCGGGCGACTCCGACCACGACAGCCGCAAAGACCTGGTCGGCGCCTGCCGGACCATGTGGGTCTCGCCGGTCATTGCCGTTTCCACAGGGATATATCTCGCGGGGTCCCGGCCGGAGGCTTTTCCTTACTCCCTGCCAGTTCTCCTGCTCTGGTTTATCTCCCCCCTGATAGTGTGGTGGCTGAGCGAGCCGTTAAAATGTCGTGAATCAAATCTTAATTCCGAACAGCTCATTTTTTTGCGAAAGATTTCGCGAAAAACCTGGGCATTCTTCGAGACCTTCGTCGGCCCGGATGATCATTGGCTTCCACCTGATAACTATCAGGAACATCCCATTGCCAAGATTGCCCATCGTACTTCGCCAACTAACATGGGGCTTGCCCTTCTGGCCAATTTATCAGCGTGGGACTTCGGTTATATTTCCGGAGGGCAGCTTATTTCCCGCACAGCCAATGCTTTCCGTGCTATGGAAACCATGGAACGCTACAAAGGACACTTCTACAACTGGTACGATACACAAACTCTAAAACCACTTTTGCCCGTCTATATTTCGACTGTGGACAGCGGGAATCTTGCAGCTTACCTGTTGGTATTGCGGGTAGGGCTCACCGAGTTGCCCGATGAGAAGGTATTTGGACGAAAAGTATTCGACGGACTTAACGACACGCTGAAGATTCTCCTGGATGAAGCGGGAGAAAACACACCGGCCAGGCTCACCCGGGTACAGGAGGATTTACAGTCTCTTTGCGCTTCATGGTCGGACTCACTCCTGGGTGTATGGCAAAGACTAGGTCCGCTCGCAACGATAGCAGGGGAATTGGTCTATGACTTTGCCACAGCTCCGGAGAGCCAGGCGGCATACTGGGCGAGGTCTTTCGCCACGCAATGCCGGGCCGCTCTCGACGAACTGGAATTTCTTTTACCCTGGATTATTCTACCCCTCTCTCCCGAAGTAGTAAGCAAATTTCCCATCCTTGATGATATTCCGACGCTACGCACATTGGTCAATCTGGAGAAGGAGTTACTGCCTGCAATCACAGATTCCCACAGGCTTCGAGAGTTTATCATGGAGGCTACTGTCCGGGCCAAAGCGAGAATAAGGGTTATTGAAGACCTGACGCGGGAATCCGGTGAACTTGCCTGCATGGAGTACGATTTCCTCTACGACGAGGCTCGCCATCTGTTGGCTATCGGCTACAACGTCAGCGAAAACCGGCGGGACGCGAGTTACTATGATTTACTCGCATCAGAGGCGAGACTCTCCACGTTCGTCGCCATTGCCCAGGGAAAATTGCCGCAGGAGAGCTGGTTTGCTTTGGGACGCCTGCTCATTACCGTTGCCGGAAGGCCGATTCTCCTTTCCTGGAGCGGTTCGATGTTCGAGTACCTCATGCCGCTCCTGGTGATGCCGACGTATGAAGACACACTGATCGACCAGACCTATAAGGCGGCTGTTGCCAGGCAGATCGAGTATGGAAAACAGCGGGGAGTGCCCTGGGGTATTTCAGAATCAGGGTATAACACAATCGATGTTAACCTTAATTACCAGTACAGTGCCTTTGGTGTGCCCGGCCTGGGACTCAAACGCGGGCTTGGCGGTGATCTGGTCGTTGCCCCCTATGCCTCAATGCTGGCGCTAATGGTGGCCCCTGAAGAGGCCTGTCTAAATCTCGAAAATCTCACAGTTCTGGGCTTTGAGGGGCGATATGGTTTCTATGAAGCCATTGACTACACCCCGACCCATCTGCCCCGCGGGCAATCGAGCGCCGTAGTACGGTCCTTCATGGCTCATCACCAGGGCATGAGCCTCCTGGCCCTGGGCTTTTTGCTTATGAACCACCCTATGCAAAGGCGATTCGAATCGGACCCCTCTTTTCAGGCAATTATGCTCTTGCTTCAGGAACGGGTTCCAAAGGTCACAGCCTTCTATTCGCACACTACTGACCTTCCGGATTTACATACAGCTTTACATGAAGGAGTAGAGATGCCCGTACGTGTCTATACGGGCCCCGACACCCCCAGGCCGGAAGTGCAGCTGTTATCGAACGGAAGATACCACGTAATGGTCACAAACGCGGGCGGCGGTTACAGCCGCTGGAAAGAGATGGCAGTGACAAGATGGCGCGAAGACAGCACTTGCGACAATTGGGGCACTTTCTGTTATATCCGGGACATAGCAAGTGGCCTCTTCTGGTCAACGACACACCAACCGGCACTCAAGGCTGTGAGTTCGTACGAAGCAATATTTTCGGAAGGACGGGCGGAGTTTCGCCGTCGGGATCAGGACTTTGACACCTATACAGAGATTGCGGTATCGCCCGAGGATGACATCGAACTGAGGCGGATTACAATTACCAACAGGGCGAGGACAGTGAGAACAATCGAGGTAACAAGCTACGCGGAAGTCGTTCTTACATCGGCCGTTCAGGACGAACTGCACCCTGCGTTCAGCAATCTCTTTGTCCAGACTGAGATCATCCGCCGCGAGAGTGCAATACTCTGCACACGTCGGCCTCGCTCCATCAGCGAAAAGCCGCCATGGATGTTCCACCTTGTGGTTGTGCACGGAGCGGAAACAGGAGAAGTCTCCTATGAGACCGACCGCATGCGGTTCATCGGCCGTGGAAACACAGTTGTCTATCCACAGGCAATGAGAGACTCCGCGGCACTTTCGGACAGTGCAGGATCAGTGCTTGATCCGATTGTGGCGATCAGGCACAAAATAACCCTGGATCCGGAAACAGCGGCAACAATTAATATCGTCACCGGTATCGGCGAAAACCGTGATGCCTGTCTGGGATTAGTCCGGAAATACCAGGACCGGCGACTGGCTGATCGTGTCTTTGATCTGGCCTGGACCCATAGCGAAGTGGTGCTGAGGCAGATCAATGCCACGGAAACCGATGCACAGACATATGGACGTCTTGCCGCCTCTGTTATATATGCTAACTCCTCACTCCGTGCAGGTGGAGGGGCCATCATCAATAATCGTCGCGGACAATCCAACCTCTGGGGCTACTCTATTTCCGGCGATCTCCCTATTATACTTTTGCAGATTGAAGATCCGGCGAATATCAACCTGGTCCGCCAACTCGTTCAGGCCCATTTATACTGGCACCTCAAAGGATTGGCCGTAGACCTGGTGATCTGGAACGAAGAGCACGCCGGTTACCGGCAACTGCTTCACGAACAAATCATGGGGCTGATCGCCGCAGGCCTCGAAAATAACGTTATTGATCGACAGGGCGGCATTTTCGTAAGACACTCCGATCAGATATCGAAGGAAGACCGTGTTCTGTTGCAGGCGGTTGCCCGTATCATCATTACTGACCGCAGGGGAACGCTCAATGACCAGCTCGCCCGTCGAAGTCTAGCGGAAAGCTCGGTGCCGGCCCTCATACCGACCCGAACCAAGCGCGGCGATACCTTGCCGGTAGCGGCCCAAACGATCAATGATCTGATGTATTTCAATGGATTGGGAGGGTTCACTCCTGATGGCCGGGAGTATGTGATTTCAACTGCCCGCGGGCAAGTAACGCCGGCACCATGGGTAAATGTACTGGCGAACCCGCTTTTCGGAACCGTTGTCTCCGAGAATGGTCTTGCCTATACCTGGAGCGAGAATGCCCACGAGTTCCGCCTTACACCCTGGCACAATGATCCCGTCAGCGATTCGAGCGGAGAAGCCTTTTACATTCGTGATGAAGAGCGCGGCCACTTCTGGTCCCCCATGCCATTGCCCTGCTGCGGAGCCACGCCCTACCTTACGCGTCATGGTTTCGGCTACAGCGTCTTCGAGCACGTTGAGCGGGGTATCAGCACGGAGGTGCGCGTATACGTCGGCTTGGACATGCCTGTCAAGTTTACGGTGTTAAAAGTGCGCAACCAGTCGGGTCGGCCACGGCGGCTTTCTGCCACTGGATATGCAGAATGGGTGCTGGGAGATCTGAGATCAAAATCAGTAATGCACGTTATTACAGAGATCAACCCTTTAAGCGGTGCCATCTTTGCAAGGAATCCTTACAACGCTCAATTTGGCAACCGAACGGCATTTTTCAATGTGGACGATGTAAACCGTACATTAAGCGGCGACCGGACGGAATTCCTTGGTCGTAACGGAACGCTCGCCAATCCCGCTGCAATGACGCGGTTAAAGCTTTCCGGCAAGGTAGGAGCCGCCTTTGATCCCTGCGGAGCTATCCAGGTGGCTTTTATTCTGGCTGACGGGGAAGAACGGGAGATCGTCTTTACCTTAGGCGCAGGCCGGGACTCCGATGACGCGGGCAACCTGGCATACCGCTTCCAGGGAGCTGTTGCTGCCCGTCAGGCACTTGATGCAGTAAGGGAGTACTGGAATCATACCCTCGGCGCAATTCAGGTGGAAACACCGGAACCGTCTGTAAACGTCATGACCAACGGCTGGCTCTTATATCAGACACTGGCCTGCCGTTTTTGGGGGCGGAGTGGTTACTACCAGTCAGGAGGCGCCTTCGGTTTCCGCGACCAGTTGCAGGACTCGATGGCTCTCATCTACGCAGAGCCGCGCCTCGTCCGCGAGCACTTACTTCGCTGTGCGGCTCATCAGTTCCCGGAAGGAGACGTTCAGCATTGGTGGCATCCACCATCGGGCCGGGGTGTGCGCACTCACTGTTCGGATGATTATCTGTGGCTGCCGTTGACAACCTGCCGCTATATTTTGAACACAGGAGATTCCGGGGTATTGGACGAATCCATCCACTTCGTCAAAGGTCGCCCGGTAGATGCGGAGGAGGATTCTTATTACGATTTGCCCATCCCTTCTCAAGAGACCGCCAGTCTTTACGATCACTGCGTCCGGGCTATCATGAGAGGGCTCAAATTTGGCGAACATGGACTGCCGCTCATCGGCTCCGGTGACTGGAACGACGGAATGAACATGGTGGGGAAAGACGGCAAAGGCGAAAGTGTCTGGCTCGCATTTTTCCTCTATAAAGTACTTATGAGTTTCATGGAAGTAGCACGCCTGCATGGTGATCTGCCCTTTGCCGAACGCTGTGAGAGGGAAGCAGGTAATTTGAGCCGGAATATTGATCTGAATGGCTGGGATGGTAGCTGGTACCTCCGTGCTTACTTCGACGACGGCACGCCGCTCGGTTCATCATGCAATATGGAATGCCGGATCGATTCCATTGCCCAAAGCTGGTCTGTCCTGTCCGGGGCCGGCAGTATCGCCCGCTCGCGCATGGCCATGGACTCCCTGGATAAATACCTCGTTCGCCGCGATGATGGGCTGGTTCAACTTCTGGACCCGCCTTTTGACAAATCGGATCTGAATCCCGGCTATATCAAGGGGTACGCCCCCGGAGTACGGGAAAATGGTGCGCAGTACACACATAGCGCCATCTGGGCTGCTATGGCCTTTGCGACGATGGGCGACAGCAAGCGTGCATGGGAGCTCCTTACAATGATTAACCCTGTAAATCGCGGGAGATCGGCCGAGGAGATTGGAATCTATAAAGTGGAACCATATGTCGTCGCAGCCGATGTATATGCAGTCCCGCCGCACACGGGTCGCGGTGGATGGACATGGTATACGGGATCAGCAGGATGGATGTACCTGCTTATTGTAGAATCACTCCTGGGGCTCAAACTGGAAGGGGATAGGTTGCTGATCTCGCCATGTCTTCCTGGCGGGTGGGATTGTTTCAAGGTGCACTATCGGTATCGGGAGACTATGTACCACATAAACATAAGGGTTTCGCAAGTACCTGCAGGGGAATATGCCTCGATCCTGACCGTCGACGGGATAATGCAGGAGGATAAATGGATTAAACTGGTAGACGATAATATTGAACATTTTGTGGAAATTACCGTCGTGCGGCATTGAACCGAAATACTTTTCGCACACGGCCTTGTGATCTTTGCGGCCTGTTGCCCAAATAAAAATCAAAAAATATATCGAAAACAATATTTGCCATTAGCATGTAAAAGGTATAATATATATACCATGATATTTGAGTATGATTTCCGAAAAAGCGAGAATAATAGAAAGAAGCATGGGATCAGCTTTCTCGAAGCGCAAACGCTGTTGGATGATCCTGATTATATTATAATTCCAGCTAAAGCAAGTGATGAGGCAAGATTTCTGGTTATTGGCAAAATTGCAGATAAGCACTGGTCAGGTATTATAACTCACCAGGACGAAAAAGTGAGAATCATCTCAGTCCGACGGTCCAGAAAAGAGGAGATTGATATATATGAAGGCTAAGGAATTGGATAAAAAATTTGATGAGGGCGAAGATATTACAAAATATCTTGACGTTTCCAAAGCGCACAGGCCGGAGCAGGAACAGAAAAGAGTGAATGTTGATTTTCCGCTGTGGATGATTCACGAGTTGGACAAAGAGGCAAAACGTCTCGGTGTGCCTCGTCAGTCCATCATTAAAGTGTTCGTGGCGGAAAGACTAAGAAAAGCATCATGATTTTAAAAATATAGACAGAAAGGAGATGCCGAATGGTAATTGCTTTGTCTGTAGATAAAATGTCAATCGAAGAAAAAATACAAACAATGGAAAAAATTTGGGATGACTTATGTAAAAAAGCAGATAGCATATTATCTCCACCTTGGCACGAGAAGCTCTTGCAAGAGAGAGAAACTGGAATTAGTGATGGGAAAGATGTTTTTGTTGATTGGAAAGATGCTAAGAAAAAAATAGAAAACTCTCTTACATGAAAATTAAAATACTTACATCTGCAAGCCAAGACTTGATTGAAGGGTATCGATTTTATGAAAAACAATCAGAAGGTCTTGGTGCATATTTCTTAGATTCACTTTATTCTGATATTGATTCATTGGCTATCAATGGCGGGATTCACCCAATTTACTTAAATAAATATAACCGGGCATTATCTAAAAGATTCCCTTTTGCCATTTACTATCGGGTAGAAAATAATATAGTCTTTGTATATGCGGTTCTTGATTGTCGCCGGAATCCAGCATGGATAAGAAATAGGATAGAATAGAAATATCAGCAATATTTATAAATATTCATATGGTTACGAATATTATTACGGCTCAATCGAAGGACGATTGAACCAGCATATAGTATATTAATTGTTTGCGTATAATTGAAAGGAAAATGAGATGAATGCTAAACCTCCTTTTAGTCGGCGTATAATAGGGTCACAGTGGGTCCAGGATGATTTTCCAAGTACTGCCCGCACTGCTCTTAATCACTTGCTTCACGACTTGATAGACAGAGAGTACATAAAAGGATGGATTGATATCGACAAAGAAGTACGCCGAATTGCCAGAGAACAACCGCTAATATATAATCGTGAAAAAGTGGTATCTATCAATGAGGCTCGTGTGTCCGCGGAAAATATTCTACAAATACTTTCGTGGGAAAAGGTATTTGACGTTTGTGAACGGCTTTATTCACATTTAGCTTCAGACATTCGATTTTGGGATGGTTATGCCAACGATTGGGAAATCAAGACTCCTCGAGAAGAAGTGCAATGCTATATTGCTAAAGAATTGCAGAGGATTTTTCTCGAAGAGAATCTTTCCTATTTGTTTACGGAAGGAGAGGTACGACGAAGAGGAAGGAGTCATACTAAAAACGCAATTGCAAAGGCAGAACCAACACTTGGAGATCCTCGTCTCGATAGTGCCAGAAAACACTACGCAAAAGCTCTTGCTTACTTTGAGCATCCAACTAAACCTGACTTCGAAAATACTGTGAAGGAGGCTGTTTGTGCTGTAGAGGCTGCTGCTCGAAATCTGTTTCCTCAAACAAAGGCAAAAACCCTCGGGGAAGTTATTAATAACATCAAAGGGACTCAGGAAGGTCAATTACCAAAACCGCTAGCTGATACTATCTCTGGTCTTTATGCATACCGTAATGCGGGTGATGGTGTAAGTCATGGAGGAGCTGATGGTGGTAAGGCAACTAAACACATAGCTGAATATACACTGTCAATTGCAGCTTCACAAATTATTCTGTTACATGAAGTTGCATCAGAAGCAGAAGGCGATGTTCCATTCTAATGGACAGTATTTTTTAACATGTCGCTTCAGTGGCCACTTCGTGAGCCACTGAGTTTGTCTCAGAGAGTATTTAGGAGATATAATAATTAATTACTATAAGGACGAAGAGGAAATATGAGCCGCTTATTTGATGATAAAGAATCGTGGACAAGAGAAGAAAGAAAAGCAAAGCAGGATGAAAATCTGACCGCTATGGTGAAGCTGGGTTATGAAAAATCAGCGCGGATAAAGCAAATATTCGACATGAACAAAATCAATCCACTCAATATAAAATCGAGGGAAGATTTGGAAGTGCTGCCGGTTACCTCCCGGGAAAAGCTGGTGGAAATGGAAATGCAACAACCTCCTTTTGCCGGTTTGGAAAATCCGGACATAAAAATTGATCGGATTTTTACATCGCCCGGCCCGGTTTACGAGCCGCATCTTTCCGAGACGGATTATCTCTGGGCAAGGGCCTATCATGCCGCAGGCATTGGTCACCATGATATCGCCCTTTGCGCTTTTTCGTATCACCTGGTGGCGGCAGGTCTTACTTTCCACAACGGTTTGCGCAAAGTCGGCGCCACGGTAGTTCCTTCAGGGGCTTCTTCATCCCAGATACAGGTACAATTGATTAAAGATTTAAAGGTAACCGCTTACACCGGCACACCCAGTTTTCTGATGTCTATTATCAGCAAAGCTCAAGAGTTGGGCTTTGATTTCCAGAAAGATTTTGATGTGAAAAAAGCATGTTTTGCGGCTGAACCACTGTTTCCGGATTTGCGCCGTAAGTTTGAAGAAGAATACGGCATTGATACCTATCAAATGTACGGAGCCACAGAAGTAGGAGACGTTGCCTACGAATGCAGCGAGAAAAAGGGCTGGCATATCTGCGAAGAAACTATTGTGGAAATAGTTGATCCGGAAACCGGCCGCAATGTTGCGCCAGGTGAGCTCGGTGAAATTGTTGTAACCCGCCTCAATGACATTTTCTTTTTGTTCCGTTTTGGCACCGGTGATTTATCGCGCCTCATTACTGAGTCTTGTGCCTGCGGACGCACTTCCTATCGGTTGGCCGGAATTGCGGGCAGGGTAGGTGATGCCGTAAAAGTACGGGGCATGTTTTTAGCACCCAGCCAGATTAAGATGATTCAAATGAAATTTAACAATTTGCCAATGCAGGCAATAGTCACCAGAGTCGGCCATGGAGATATATTAAAACTGCGCATTGAAAAAATCAACAAGGAAACGGATGACACACAATGGGAAACAGCCTTTAAAAATTACTTCCGGGAAATCTGCACAGTGAAAATTGATCAAATAGAATATGTAGCTGCCGGCACAATTAAATCGGAAGAGAAGCTGATAGTTGATCTGCGTAAATGGTAAGTCTAATATTAATTTTGGAGTGCGGCGGCTTGACGCCGCTTTTATTTCCGGTGTCTAACCATAGATTTTCAAAGCGAAGCTGAGGCTTCGCACTCCAAAGCTGTTTCCCCGGTATCATCTTTGATTTAGGAATGGCATTTTCGCATTTGCTTTTTGCCGAGCCCATAGGCATCTATTACTGATAATATCCACAAAAGAATAATCAGCAGCGGGATTAACAGAATAGAACAAGGGGTTGCAACCCCTTGTTCATATAGTGCCTTTACTGAATCTATTGATATCCGGAAAACGGTCGTTATATCTATCGTGCCTTTTTTAAAAGGATTCGCCTTTGTAATTCTGATCGCAACTTGAATTATGGCCCAGCAAATCGACAACATTCCTGCCCCAACGGGCAGGATAAATATAATTCCGCGTTTATATTCTTTTAAATAAAGATGCCCCCAGCCGGGAAAGAGCAAGGCATTGTATAACGCTGCTTTGGTGGCCAAATTCATGTATCATTCCTCCTTGCATTAAAAGATAAGCTTCGCATATTCCTCCCCGGATTATGCCTGGGTGTGTCCGGGACTTTTTACGAAGCCGTCAAGAAAGAATTGTCACATCCCTCATCTTTAGTTGAATATCAGAAGCACCATTCCACTGGTTAATTTGCGGAGTAAAAACAATATCAAGATTAGCGCCGGCAACTGCCTTAAGATAGCGTCCCATAGTAAACCAAATGGAGTTGCAGGACATGCCGTTACTGGTAAGACACATTTTTAAGTGATTATTGCCGACAATTGTCGGCGACGAAACTTTAATGTTACGAGCACACAAAACCGGTTCGGGATTCATGCTGCCAAAAGGCGCCAGCATTTGCATCTGATTTATAAAACTCAAGTTGATGTCTTTGAGCTGGCATTCGGAATCGATAATTGTTTGAGACACCAGCTCCGAGAATTGACCGCTGTCACGGATTATTTCATCCAACAGAATGGTAAATTCGGCGACATCGCCTTCCTTGATGGAAATACCGGCAGCATGATTATGTCCGCCATAGGAAAGCAATAGTGAAGCACACTGCTGAATTCCCTTATAAATATTAAAATCAGCGATACTGCGGCCGGATCCTTTGCCTATACCATCTTTCAGACTGATAACAAAAGCCGGACGGCTGAAAAGATCAACCAGACGGGAGGCAACAATACCGACAACCCCCGGATGCCACTTATCGGAGGCAAAAACCAGAGCATTCATTTTCTCAAAATCCGGATTATTGCTTATTTTTGCCAGTATTTCCTGCAGTATTATTTTTTCCATAGATTGCCGCCGGCGGTTGTAAGTATCAAGCTTAGCCGCGAGCATTCTGGCCTCTTCCATGTCTTCCGTCAAAAGTAAGGCCACCGCATCAAGAGGCGAAGCAATGCGTCCTGCAGCATTTATACGCGGAATAAGACAGAAAGACGCTTTGAAAGAATCAATAATCTGACCGTCGATGCCACTTATTTCCTTGAGTGCTTTTATTCCCGGTCGCTTTCCTTCGGTAATTAATTCTAAGCCGATTTTGGCAAAAATCCTGTTCTCATCTATCAGTGGCGCAATGTCACCAATAGTTCCCAGTGCGACAACGTCCAAATATTCTTTTAAATTAGGATAATCATCATTTTTCCAGAAACCTTCTTTACGCAGGCTGCCGCGTAAAGCAATCAGGAAATTATAAGCTATACCGACTCCGGCAAGTTCTTTGAAGGGAAAGGAACAGTCTTCCCGCTTGGGATTGATGTTGGCAGCGGCTGGTGGCAAAGCACCGGATATGGCATGATGGTCTAAAACAATCGTGTCTATGCCCAGAGACCGGGCATAGGCAATTTGTTCATGGTCGGAAATTCCGCAATCAACAGTAATAATCAACCGGATATCGTTGCTTTTAAATTTGTCAATGGCCGGATTTTTTAAGCCGTAACCTTCCTCGATTCTGTCGGGAATATAGTAAGTAACATCGGGGGATATTTCTTTAATGAATTTAAAAAGAATGACTACGGAAGTTATGCCATCAGCATCATAATCACCATATATTACAATTTTTTCATGATCATAGATGGCTTTAAGCAGGCGTGAAATACCTGCTTTCATATCTTTCATTAAAAAAGGGCTATACAAGTCATTGAGCGAAGGCTGAAGATAACGGCGAACATCTTCTAAGTCCATAAACTCCCGATTGGCAAGTATTTGAGAGATAATCGGGTGAATATTGAATTCATTGCTCAATGAATTTTCTATATCTTTATTAAGAGTGTTCTTAATTTTCCATTGTGTAGCGGGCAGAGGTTTTGGTGTTGTCATTATTCATTCTTTTTTTGTCGGTAATCATATCAAGGTTAATCTCGATGTCAAGTTTTCATTATGCCTTTTCAAAGATATTGTTTTAATAACATTTTTATTTTTATGTAAATCCGTTGATTAACCTGTGGTTCTTGATCTTTAAAATGATAAATGATAAATGTACATTATGATTTTAAAATGGTTTAAATTAAGACGAAAGAACATTGCCCTGGTGCAATTTATTATCGAAGCGTATGATGGAATGGCGACAGTAACAACTATGGATCCTCATTCGGCAATCATTCAAGTTGCTATTATGCCGGATTTTATTCAAGAAATACTCAATGTTTTGGAAAGTCTGAAGAACAAATATCACCTGGAAGAAATTGAATATTACAAAGTGAATAAAGGCTAAATCTTATGCTCATGCTTACCCATACTTTTATTTTACAGAATTACCTGGGTATGGCGGGTATCAAAAATAATAATTTAGATATTTTCGTTTATAACATAGTGCCTGATTTGCTGACTATAAATCCGGATATCAATTCTCAACAAACCCATAAAATTAAAAGACTGCTCCAAATTCCGTCCCTTTATCCGAAAGCCGCCTATATAATGTTCCATCTGCTGGTTGATGATCTGGCCCACTATGGCGAAATCAGTCCCGGTATTCCTGATGAGTTTGACCCGGATTCCCAAGGTTATTCTTATATTAAGGGCAAACCATTAATTAATTCGATTTTGGATTTTCAAAAGAAAATTAATCAGGAAATATCTTATAACGAAGCGGCTTACCGCTCTCATTTAATTGTGGAAATGACTTACGATCTGGCAATTATCGATCATATTAACAAAAATCAATCAATTGCGTTATTAACTGAGGCTATTCATACTACAGTAGAGGAGAAAATGGATGAGTTTGTAACCACAATCAACTGGCTGTATGGTCTGGGCAAAGTGGAAATTCGGGAAGTGATGCAAAAAGCTCAGTCTTACATGACTTATGAAAAAATACGGAAAACCATGAATATTGAAGGCAGAACTCGTCTTTATGCATACAAATTCGGCCTTCCGGGTGATGAACAATTGTATCTTGCCGGTATTAAAAACATATTTCTTCAAGCAAGGGAATTACTCGATGATAATGAAACATTTCTTAGGGAAACTGCTGAAGCTGTAAAAAAATACGGCTGGTTACCTCCAGTTACATAGCCTTTTTCACAAAGCCCGAACGGATGCAACGCGTACATACTTTAACTCTCTTTACTGCTCCCGATTTATCATCAACACAACGCAATTTTTGCAAATT
The DNA here is from genome assembly GCA_025361065.1 of Deltaproteobacteria bacterium. Classification (GTDB taxonomy): domain Bacteria; phylum Desulfobacterota; class Syntrophia; order Syntrophales; family Smithellaceae; genus MVRV01. The sequence continues at coordinate 80,969 of JANYAY010000064.1, read as the reverse complement.
GGGGTACCACGACGTTTTGGTTTTATTATTAGCATGGCTAACACTATTGCCGATTGATGGTTTTTTGCCGCATACTTCACAAACACGAGACATGAAAAAATCCTCCTAGAAAATGTGCGTCGTTACTAAACTATAAGACGTTATAATGCAAGCATTTTTTTGGTATAATTAATCTTTCATTACAGGTGGCTGACCTGTTGCCTCCAAAACACGCAACCATAAGTCTCCCTGCGGGTCTATTTTACGGCGGGAGACAGCGGCATTCAAAGGCAGGTGAACATATTCATCCTTCAGGAGAGCGACTAAAAGACCTGTTTTACCGGCCATGGCAGCATGAACTGCATATTGTCCCAGGGAGCTGCAATAAATACTGTCCGATGCATTGGCCGGAACGGAACGAATCATATAACTTGGTTCTATATATTTTAAATTAATTTCCCGATTAATTCTTTGAAAATAATTTTCGATTTTATTTTTCAGAAAAATACCAATATCATATAAACGAAGATTCCCCGAAGGATCGGTTTCGACCGGATCATCAATCCTGCGCATAAGATCCTGCCCCGCACCTTCCGCAACCAGAACAACGGCATGGCCACTGGATTTGATACGCTTTTCCAGGGATATGAGAAATCCGTTTTTCCCTTCGAGAGTAAAAGGAACTTCGGGGATTAAAACAAAATTCGTATCATTTTGAGCAAGTGCGGCATTAGCCGCAATATGCCCGGAGAGTCTTCCCATTATCTTAATCAAACCTATGCCGTTTACAGCACCTTTGGCTTCAACATGAGCGCAACGGATAGCGTGAACCGTTTGGGCGATTGCCGTATCAAAACCGAATGATTTTTGGATCAGATCAAGATCATTATCAATTGTTTTTGGAATACCGACAACAGCAATTTTCAAACCCAGTTTCATTATTCCGGCTGTTATTTGTTGCATAGCCCGCATAGTGCCGTCGCCTCCGATACAAAAAAGAATATCTATCCGGGAATTAGAGAGAGATTTTATTATCTTGTCAATATCCTGATGTCCTCGTGAACAAGAAAGAATGCTGCCGCCGATACTGGTTATATCTTTAACTATTTCCGGCAAAAGCTGGACTGTTTCTAGTCCATATTCCGGAATTAACCCTCGAAAGCCATATTTAATGCCGGTAATGTCTTTTACGCCATAGCGATAAAACAGTTCCATGGTGATTGATCGAATAACATCATTAATGCCGGGACAAAGTCCGCCACAGGTAACAATAGCCGCTTTGGTGAGGCTCGGATCAAAAAAAATATTCCTGCTGGGACCGGCCAATTCGATAGAAAGAGGCCGACCTTGCCGATCTTTTGTTTCGTCATAACTATCGAGATGACAATCAAATAACAAACGTTTATCGTCGGACTGGAGATTGGCAATATTCAACGGCGAGACAATTTTTCTTTCGCCTAAATCAGATATGGTAAAATCATAGATTGGAGAGTGCATCATTGATTGAGCCTCTTTGGTTAGGATCCGTTTTGAGCATTCATTGGACCACTCCTGCGGTCCTTGTGACCTCGCGTGACCTCTTGTGACATCTAGGCTATCAGGTTATGGCAAGGCTAAGTTATTTTTGCGCAACTGCCAATGACTCTGGACGCAGCATTCATGCCCGATATTATTTCTCCCTCGAAACCAGCGTCAGCCAACAATGATGCGCCGGTCAGATATACATTTTTAAAGCGTGTTTTGTTAATCCGGGCGGCAAATCCGGTAATAAAAGAATTCCTAATCTTGTATTTAGGATTAAATACACTCCGGGATATTTTGGATATTTCGATCGATTTATCCAGATCAAAAAATTCTATATTCTCTTTTAAAAAGGGAAGAAAATATTCCAGTCTTTCCATAATTGATGAAGCTGCTGCTGCCAGATTTTCCCGGGACCACACATCAGGATCATGTGGCAAAAAAACAGTTGCTGTAAGTGATACTTTGTTTGCAGCAGGCATCATTTCATCTTCCGGCATACTCGATTCCAGAATAATCAGATTGTTATCGAAAATATTTTTTTGAACATCAGAAACTATGGCCAGATGACGCGCCATCTTTTCCGGAATACATTTACGGACGCAGCCCAGATGAATTGTAAAAGGTAAATGCGAGATTTGAACCGGGCTAATCCAGTCACCGAAATTGATTTTCTTTTTACCCGCGAGCAATAGGTACATGCCTTCCCACTTTGTACTCACAATTAGATTTTTTGCTGACAGACTGGAAGTATTGCCCGCTTTATCGGCAAATTCAATTGCAATCGCGCTTTCTTTTTTTACATTTAACACTTCGCAACTGTCTAAATACAAACCGTTTTTCGATTCCAGTATTTTAATTAAGGAATTGAAGATAATCTGTTTACCCTGCCGGAAATAATAAATACCCCGAAAAGGGGTGCAATGGATATAACTGGAAGAAAAGCTATCTTGGTTGCCGCTTGAAATGCTCAGTAATGCTTCTTGCGCAGCGAAGACTTTTTTTAAAGAAACATTACTGTTTAAAAGATTTTTGAATTTAGTTTTTTCAATTTGATGCAGCAACAAATATGGCGTCATCTTTAAAAAGTTATAATAATCCTTTATATTAAGTGGTTGGATAAACGGATGAGTATGCAACCACTCACTGAAAATTTTGCTTTTTTTTGCAGCTGATTCGTAGAAGGCGCTAATCTTCCGGGCGTGTTGGGGAAACTCCCTGGCCATTTCATTGACCAGTGCTTCTTTCTCATTAAAAAAATCGATCCTGTGCTCAGGTAATATTATTTGATAAGCAGGGTTTAATATTTTACCTTCCCGTTCAATTAGCGGGATATCAAGCTCTGCTAAAAGAGAGAGACACGTCTGGTTAACTCCAAAACCGCTCAGAGGTGTCGGGTCAATGTTAAAAGCGAAGTCACCTTCCAAATGAAACCCGCCGGTACCGCGCGGCGCTACCAGCACTGTGTCCAAGCCATAGTTTGCTCCAACAGCTGCCGCCACATGAGAAGAAAGATCATCACCGATAACCATTAAATCATGCATGCAATTTATCTATTTCCTCTGATGACAAAACTGCAAAACCTTCACGGAAAAGTAACGCACAAGTAACACCCATTCCCGCAACCAGCGTTTTACCCTGGTAAAGTTGATGTACGGCGCATGAAGGACTACGTTCCTTAAAAATAGCACGTTCAACATTATACTGCCGGGCAATTCTTAATACCGCTCTCGCTCCGCGGATAAATTCGTAAGTTACATCAATTCCCGCAGCATTGATCACCCGGGCCCGATCATGCAAAACATCAAATCCATTTCCGTCAATAATTTGTGCCGGTTCACGAGGCGTCGGAAGGCCTCCCAGTTGTTCCGGGCAAACCGGAATCATATCCGGCGAATGCATCAATTTTTTTTCTTGCTGATAACTTTGGCCGTCCCAGCGGCATTTCAGGCCTAACAAACAAGCGCTTACAACAATCATGATTATTAAAAACCTGCTAAAGAGGGGTTATGTAATGCAATTAAAGGCGTTTCTTCAGTATCTTTAATCAGAACTTTACGCCCGGCAATTGTAATTTTGCCTTCGGCAAAATATTGAATTGCCTGAGGGTAGATCCGGTGCTCTTCCTTTAATATGCGCAAAGCCAGAGTTTCTTTGGTATCATCCTGGAAAACGGGGACAACACTTTGAATAATAATCGGTCCGGTATCGACTCCTTCGTCAACAAAATGAACGGTACAACCGGAAAATTTCACACCGTATTCAAAAGCATCTTTCTGACCATGAATTCCCGGAAAGGAAGGTAACAGAGCAGGGTGAATATTAATTATTTTCAGTGGGAATGCTTTTAAGAAATCAGGGGTAAGAATGCGCATGAAACCAGCAAGAACGACCAGATCAATTTCTTTACTTCTTAAAATTCGAATTAATTCCCCATCAAAATCTGCTCTGGTTTTGAAATCTTCCTGTTTTAAGACGACGACAGGCAGGCCATGTTTTTGTGCTCTGGTTATTCCAAAGGAGTGAGGGTTATTACAGATGACTATCTTGATTGACGCTTTTAAGGCGCCTTTTTCAATATTATCGATGATCGATTGGAGGTTCGAGCCGCTGCCGGAAATTAACACCCCCAGTTTCAATGGTTGGGCCATTTTATTTACCGTCAAGCTTCACTGAAACAAACCAGAGACTGTTTTCTCTCTCTCTTTTCCACGGCACCGATTAAATATGCCTTTTCACCTAACACTTCCAACCGATGAATAACTTCTTCAGCTTCTTTTTCCGGAGCAACAATCATCATCCCGATACCCATATTGAAAACACGGAACATTTCTTTTTCATCAACTTTGCCTATTTCTTTGATGACCTGAAAAATCGGCGGTATATCCCAGCTGTTTTTAGAAATCACGCAACGGCAGGACTGGGGAATTATCCGGGGGATATTATCATAGAATCCGCCGCCGGTTATATGCACAAGTCCTTTGATGTTGAAATTTTTGAAAAGATTAAGCATTGGCTTTACATAAATTCTCGTGGGCTCTAAAAGTTCCAAGCCAACGGTTTTTTCTAGACCGGCGACTGTGTCTGTAACCTGCAATTTCCCTTTATCCAGCAAAACTTTTCTCGCCAGAGAAAAGCCGTTGCTATGCAAACCGCTGGAAGCAACTCCGATAATGCAGTCATTAACGCTGATTGCTGAGCCGTCAATAAGCTTTTCCGAGTCAACGACGCCGACGCAAAAACCGGCCAGATCATATTCTCCGCTTTTATAAAAACCGGGCATTTCAGCGGTTTCACCGCCAATTAATGTACAACCAGCCTGCCTGCATCCCGCAACAATACCTTCGACAATTTTTACACTCTTTTCCAGTTCGATTTTGCCCGTTGCCAGATAGTCCAGAAAGAACAGCGGTTCGGCGCCCTGAACCACAACGTCATTTACGGACATGGCCACAAGATCAATGCCGATGGTATCGTGCTTATCCATTAATTGAGCAATTTTGAGTTTAGTTCCTACGCCGTCGGTAGAAGAGACCAGAATTGGATTTTTATATTTACTGGAGTCAAAGCGAAAAAGTCCGCCAAAACCCCCTATCCCGGAAACTACCTCTTTTCGCGCCGTAGTTTTAATGAACGGTTTGATTCGTTCGATAAAATCGTTGGCTGTGTCAATATCGACGCCTGAATTTTTATAGGTAGATTTAATTGGCATATTACCTCATATGATTATTGCTTTATTATAAAGTATTAATTCGGGCTCATCTAACGTAAATCAGTATTTAAGTCAATCATGATGATCTGACAAAAAGTCAAAAAACTAAAAATATTTCGCCGATATCGTAAAAAGATCCAGAGGCAAGGGGGACAAATCGTAAGGAGAAAGGCTTACTTAGCGCACGTCGCAACAATGAGGTATGCAGCATAGGGACTTTTTGCGAGGGCGGCAATCATTCCTTGCGGAAATAAAATATATTTGTTAACAAAAATTGTCAATTAGCCAATAAACATATTTGTAAATCCCATTTTGCGGTGCTGTAAATGGAAGAATTTAAAAAGATTCTGCAAAAAATTGAGCAGCCATTGCATTTTGCTTCCCAAAACAATTTTAAAAATTTAGCTCATATTAAAGATTTGGGCAAAACACTTTTGAATTTATCGGCAACGCTCAAAGGTTCTCTGCCTCCCGGTCTCCAGGATAATTCATCAACGCTGGTGAACGAATTATTAACATTATTTTCCGATTACGATTTGCTTGAGCCGGAACTGAGAAAACTAAAAATTAAGCAAGCAACAGAATTATTAGATAAGATCAAAACAGCTGTTAATTTGATCACAACGCCCAGCACGAAGCCAGATGCACAATCCATTCAAAGAATAGCGGATTTGAAAGAGACACTGGCCAAATTGACACTGCCGGTACAATTTTTAAAAGGCGTCGGGCCAAAAATGGCGCAGCGTTTCGAGGCAAAAAAAATAAACAATGTGGAAGATCTGCTTTATTTCTTGCCTCGAACCTATGAAGACAGAAGGGAAATTAAAAAAATCAATCGACTGGAAGCCGGAAAAAATCAAACCGTCATGGGGAAAGTAATTCTGATTGAATATAAATATTACGGCAAAAGACGGATTCTGGAAATCACAATCAGCGATAATACGGCCAACCTCAAAGCAAAATGGTTCAAAGGCCAGACTTCCTATCTTCTGGGAGCTTTTAAGAAAGGAACAGAAGTAATTTTCACCGGCAACGTAACGCCAGATTACGCGGGCCGCGCCATGATCCACCCGGACTATGAAATATTGGACGATAATGACGAAGAAAATCTTCTTAATTTCAAAAGAATTGTTCCCATTTATTCCGAGACGGAAGGCCTGCATCAAAAATACATACGTAAAGTTATGTATCAGGCGTTAGCCAATTATGCCCGCTATGTTATTTCGCCAATTCCACCCGAGATTTGCCGCAAACGCAATTTAATCGATCTGCAAACCGCGATCAGGTCAGTCCATTTTCCGGATCGCAATGAAAATCCGGAACATTACAATCTCCAGCGCTCGGCGGCACATCACCGCTTGATTTATGATGAATTCTTTTTTTTCCAGCTGGGCATGGCCATAAAAAAATCAGGGCGGATTCTGGAGAAGGGAATCCGGTTTAAAGCTGAGATCAATTTATTAGAGAAGTTTATTTCCAGTTTGCCTTTTTCGCTGACAGCCGCTCAAAGCAGGGTAACCAATGAAATACTGACAGACATGGCCCGCGACACGGCGATGAACCGGCTTTTACAGGGTGATGTCGGCAGCGGTAAAACAGTTGTATCAATGGCGGCCATAATTATTGCCTGCGCCAATAATTATCAGGCGGCAATGATGGCGCCCACGGAAATATTAGCCAAACAGCACTATCGGAATATTAAGGAATGGGCGGTTAATCTGGGATGGAACGTCGTGTTGCTTACCGGCAGCATGAATGCGGCGGATCGAAAGGAAGCTCTCGAACAAATTAATTCCGGCAGCGCCAATATTATCATCGGAACTCATGCCCTGATTCAGGAAGACGTTGATTTTCACAAACTGGGGTTGGTTGTAATAGATGAGCAACACCGTTTTGGTGTCATGCAGCGGGCCACACTGCGCAATAAAGGAATCGACGCTGATGTGCTGGTGATGACTGCTACACCGATTCCGCGCACACTGGCTATGACGGTTTATGGCGATCTGGATGTATCGGTAATCGATGAGATGCCTCCCGGAAAACAACCTGTGCACACAACAGTCATGGGTGAAAATAAGCGCGATAAAGTTTATTCGATCATTGCCAAAGAGCTCGCCTGCGGCCATCAGGCCTTCATCGTTTATCCATTGGTGGAACAATCCGAAAATCTGGATTTAAAAGACGCAACCAACATGGCGGCTCATCTGCAAAAAGATATTTTCCCCGATCGCAAAGTCGGCCTGATTCACGGCAAAATGAAGGATAAGGAAAAAGACGCGGTGATGCAGGCTTTTCAGGACAATCAAATTCATGTTCTTGTCGCGACAACAGTCATTGAAGTGGGCATCGACATACCAAGGGCATCCTTAATGGTTATTGAACATGCGGAGCGCTTCGGTCTTTCGCAACTGCATCAACTGCGGGGCAGGGTAGGCCGAAGGGATATCCCTTCCAGTTGCATATTGCTTGCCGATTATGCCCGTTCTGATGTCGCCCGCAAGAGACTCAAAGTTATGGAAAAAACAACGGATGGTTTTGTGCTGGCCGAAGAGGATTTAGCCATTCGCGGTCCCGGGGATTTTTTAGGCACAAGACAATCGGGCTTGCCCGATTTCCGCATTGCCAGCATTATCCGCGATGCCCGAATTTTAAACGATGCCAAAGAAGATGCATTTGCCTTAGCCGACCACGATCCTTTCTTAGAAAAACCCGAACACTTAATTTTGCGGGAAACTTTGCTTTGGAAATGGCAAGACAAACTGGATCTGGCCAGGACCGGGTAAGAAATTGTATTTAGAAGCCGCCTTTATTGTTGAGGGTATATTAGTGCCCTTTAAATAATTGACTTTTTTTCGAGACATGCTATCTTCCGCCAAAGTTAAAATAACCAATAAATTATTAATAAGCAGGAGTTAAATGTAATGAAGATATTTGTTAAAAAAGGAAAACTTCAGGATATTAAAAGCCAGGCCGTTATTTTAGCCTTATTCCAGGATCAAAAAGAATTGACCGGAACTGCATTATTAATTGATCAGGCGTGCAAGGGATTAATCACCGAATTCATTAATAACGGCGATTTCACAGGTAAGCCTTCGCAAATATCAGTAATTTATACCCGGGGGGCAATTCCGGCGCAAAGAATAACCCTCGTTGGTTTAGGTAAAAAAAGCGAAATTAATCTGGAAAAAATTCGGACTGCTTTCAGCAAAGTGATGCAGCATTTGCGCAGCCTGAATATTAAAGAAGCGGCAACTTCCATAGATTTGAATATGCTTTCCGAGAAAGAAGATAAAATTGTGCAGGCAGTTGTTGAAGGCGCAATCCTGGGTCTTTATCAATATACGGCTTACAAAACAGTGGGACGTGAAGATATCAGGGAAATGGAGCAATTTAATATTATTGCCGAAGGGGAAAAATATTCTGTTGTTGAATCCGCTGTTAAAATTGCCCGGATTATCGCCGGGGGTGTATACTTGGCTCGTGACCTTATTTCCGCTCCCTCCAATGAAATGACGCCTTCTGTTATGGCGCAAAAAGCAGGAGAAATCGCCCGCAGAAAAAATGTAACCTGCAAAGTATTGGATCGGGCTAAGATGAAGAAAATGGAAATGAATGCTCTTCTTGGTGTGGCTTCGGGAAGTAATGAAGAGCCCAGGTTTATTATATTGGAATATTCAGGCAGCTCGAAAAGCGCAGCACCTGTTGTTCTTGTGGGTAAAGGTTTGACGTTTGATAGTGGGGGAATCAGTATCAAGCCGGCGGAGAAAATGGATGAAATGAAATCGGATATGTCCGGTGGAGCAGCAGTTATGGCAACGATTATGGTGGCTGCTGATCTGCGGCTGCCGCTAAATATTATCGGACTGATACCGGCCACGGAAAATATGCCCAGTGGTACTGCCTATAAACCGGGAGATATTTTAAAATCCTATTCGGGTAAAACTATCGAAATTGTCAATACAGATGCTGAAGGCCGTTTGATCCTGGCTGATGCCCTTGCTTATGCCTCCAAATATAAGCCGGTGGCGATTATCGATGTTGCTACCCTCACCGGTGCCTGCATTATCGCTCTGGGTGATGATCTTATCGGGATGCTGGGAACCGATGAAAAACTCAAGAGTGAAATTAACAAGGCCGCCCGGACAACCGGTGAATTTGTCTGGGAACTGCCCTTGTGGGAGAGCTATTCCGAACTTATCAAGAGCGATATTGCCGATTATAAAAATAGCGGAGGACGAGCCGCCAGCACAATTACTGCAGCAGCTTTTTTGAGTAAATTTGTCGGTGATTTTCCCTGGGTTCATTTAGATATTGCGGGACCAGCCTGGTGTGGCAAAGACAAATCTTATATCCCGAAGGGAGCCTCAGGAGTTGCAGTGCGCCTGCTCACGGAATATCTGCGGAATTGCACTCACAAATAATATGCCGCCTCTATTAGACATAAAGGAATTGACAACCGTATTTGAGACGAATCGTGGCCGAATAAAAGCGGTTGATGGAGTTTCTTTGAGTTTGCAACCGGGAGAGACATTGGGCATTGTCGGCGAATCCGGTTGCGGCAAGACTGTGTTGGCGCTCTCTATAATGCGTTTAATTCCCACCAACGGCAATATTATACACGGGACCGTATCTTTTTCAGGACAGGATTTATTAAAGCTATCTGCGGAAGATATCCGTTCCAAGCGGGGCAATGAAATTGCTATGGTCTTCCAGGAGCCGATGACTTCACTCAATCCCGTTATTCGTATTGGCGAACAAATCGCTGAAGCGATCAGACTGCATCAAAAGCTTCCCAACAGAGAAGCTCTTGCTTTGGCCATTGAACAATTGCAGGAAGTAGGAATTCCCGAACCGGAAAGAAGAGCACAAGATTACCCGCATCAGTTGAGCGGCGGTATGCGACAGCGGGTGATGATTGCGATGGCCATGTCTTGTCATCCCCGATTACTTCTGGCCGATGAACCGACAACGGCATTGGATGTAACCATTCAGGCACAAATTCTGGATTTGATTTCTGATCTGAAAAAGAAAAATAATATGGCGGTAATTCTGATCACCCATGATCTGGGAATTGTTGCCCAGACAGCACAAAATGTGGCGGTAATGTATGCTGGCAAAATTGTGGAAAATTCTACGGTCAATGAAATATTTGCCAACCCGCTTCATCCTTACACTAAAGGGTTGATCGATTCCCTGCCGGCTGGATGCGGTAATGACGGCAATGACCGGCAGAAACATCTCAAAACTATTCCCGGTTCGGTTCCCAGTTTATATAATCTGGCCGTGGGATGCCGTTTTCAGGATAGATGCTCCTGGGCCGAAAGCATTTGTGCCGAGCAGGAACCAAATCTTATGGAAATCAAATCCGGTCATTTTGCTGCCTGCTGGATCGCCAAGCAAGCAAAGCAGTTAAATTAGGAAATATATAATGCGTGATCTTCTCGTTGATATCCAGAAATTAAATAAAAAATATACTCTCCAAAGCGGCATGTTGAATTCAAAGAATAGAGTTGTTCATGCAGTCAATAATGTAAATTTACAAATATTAAAGGGAGAAACCTTAGGTCTGGTTGGTGAATCAGGTTGCGGAAAATCAACACTGGCGCGCCTGATTGTAAGACTGGAAAAACCATCATCCGGTTTTATCAGCGTTAAGGGTGAAAATATAAATTCCTACAATAAGGAATCCCTGAAAGCATACCGCCGCAATGTTCAATTGATATTTCAGGATCCTTATTCTTCTCTCAATCCTCGCAAAACAGCGGCAGTTATAATTAAAGAACCGCTGACCATTCATCGAATCGGTGATAGAAATGCCCGTAGGCAATCTGTATTGGAATTAATGGCAAAAGTCGGCTTAAGTGGAGAACAGGCTAAACGCTATCCACACGAATTCAGTGGCGGACAGAGACAACGCATCGGAATTGCCCGGGCACTCATTCTGCGGCCGGAATTGATTATTGCCGATGAACCTGTATCCGCCCTGGATGTATCTATCCAGGCGCAAATTTTGAATTTACTAAAAGATTTAAAACGGGATTTTGGCCTGACATATTTGTTTATTTCTCATGATCTTAATGTCATCCGCCATATGTCTGACCGCATTGCCGTAATGTATTTGGGGCAAATTGTTGAACTGGCCGAAAATAAAGATATTTATGATTCTCCGCTTCATCCTTATACGCAAATGCTGCTTTCGGCTGTGCCCTCCTGCGACCCGCAAAAGAAAAGAAATAAAGCAACAATAAAAGGTGAAGCGAGGATTGAAGACGCACGGGGGTGTAATTTCCAAAACCGCTGTATTTATAAATCGCCTGTTTGTGAGGAGCAGCAGCCGGTATTAACGGAGAAAAAGAATAAAAGATTTTGTGCCTGCCATTTAGTGTCTGCAAAAGAGGAAGAATAATGAAAGAAGAACAGATTTATATAAAAAATAATGATTTGATGATCGAAGGATTATTAAGCAGATCGCCGGAAGACAAAGGTGTAGTTATTTGCCATCCTCATTCTTTGATGGGCGGATCTATGCATAATAACGTTGTGCAAGCAATTCAGGAGGCTTTTGCTGAAGAAAAATATACATCATTGAGATTTAATTTCCGTGGTGTTGGCCGGAGCACAGGTAATTATGATGAAGGAAAAGGGGAGCAGGAAGATATTTTTGCCGTGGGCAAATATTTGCAAAGTATCGGGATATTAAAAATATCTTTTGTCGGATATTCATTTGGTTCCTGGGTTGGTTCAAAAGTTATTGAGCAATCCGATCATCCTTTTGCTGACGCAATATTTATATCTCCGCCCATAAATTATTTTGATTTTAATTTTACAAAATTAAGTAATAAAATTAATATGATCATCTGCGGAGACAATGATCAGTTCTGCGATCTCAATGTTTTAAAAGAACAAATAAATGATCTTAATGCGAAATTAAAAATAATTCCCGATACAGACCATTTTTATCTGGGTCGAGAAAAAGAGTTACTCCGTATTTTACGTAGAAGTCTAAATAACCAAAAAAATTAATTAAATTTTTAAAAAAAGCTTGATTTTGGGGAAAATAGGTGTTAGATACCTGACTCAAGTCTGTAAGTCCTTCCTTTGCCGGGAAGTGTAATGTGTAATGTTTATTAGGAAGTAGTTAGTGCTAAGTTTTAACGGGGAAAAAAATTAACCGCTGAGAATTCTTCAATTAAGCAAAGAATTCGTGCGGTTTTTTTGTTTCCGGCAGGATTCAACCTGTTTGGAACGAATATTTGAAAGGAGGGTTTTAACTGTGGCGGAAGGAAAAGTTAAGTGGTTCAACGAGAAGAAGGGGTTTGGTTTTATTGAAAACGATGAAGGTGGCGATGTATTTGTTCATTATAGCGCTATCGCAGGAACCGGATTCAAAACTCTTTATGAGGGTCAGAGAATTCGTTTTGACATTGAGCAGGGCAATAAAGGTCCCAGCGCAACCAATGTTCAACCACTGTAATATTTTAATTAATTAAAGTTAACTCCAAAAAATACCCCGGTCTCCGGGGTATTTTTTTTAATGATTAATTAAACATTAATATCAAAACGGCGAAGTTCCTTTTTGGCTTGAAAGAGAATTGCAAAAAAAGCAATTATGTTGGCAATCGGTAAAGCCAGCCAGGCTCCAAAAAGGCCCAACCACGCAGAGAAAACAATTAATAATGGAATAAGTAAAAGAACATCGCGGAAGAAAAGCAAAACCATCGCTAAATTTCCCTTCCCCAGCCCCATAAACATGTTGATAAAAATTAATGTTGGCGCCATAAATATTAAAACTGAAACATAAAGACGTAGTGCCGGCGTGGCAATTGCCGTGAGTGCCGGATCATTAGAAAAAATACCGACAATCGATTCGGCATATATTTCTAAGAAAACCGAAGAGATTACGGCGATAGAAATGGCTACTTTCAATGCAACAAAAACTGATTCTTTCAGACGCCCATAAAGTTTAGCTCCTTCACTATATCCGACAATCGGCATTAAGCCGAAACCAATTCCAAATAGAATCATGGTCACAAGGCCGTTTACTCTAAAGCAGATGCCCAAAGCAGCTATAGCCAGCGAACCGAAATGAGACAGTGTGTGATTGTAAATAACTAAAACGAGGCTGACGATCAGATTAATAATAATTGAGGGAAATCCGGTGGAGTAAATTGATTTAATTGTAGATATATCGGGTATAAGATATTTCCATTTAAGTTCATAGATGGATGTTTTTAATAACATAAAATAAACGGAGAAGATACTGGCTGTAAATTGAGCAATAACAGCTGCTAGAGCGGCGCCTTTAATTCCCATGCGGGGAAAGGGGCCAATCCCGAAAATTAACAAAGGGTCGAGGATTGCACTGAGAATTGATGAAATCAGGACGACCCACATGGATAAAAGGGGTCTTCCCTCAGTTCTTAACAAATTATTAGACATCATTGAAAAGAAGATAAAAGGTGAACTGAAGGCAATTATAATCAGATAGTCACGGCAAAGAGGCAATATCTCCGCATCAGCACCAAAGCAGCGAAGAATGCTGTCATGAAAAATCATAACTACAATTATCGTAAAAAGTCCAAAAAAGAGGGAAAGCGTAAATATCTGGCCGGCCGCCCGCCTTGCTTTGCATAATTTACCGGCACCAAACATTCTTGCAGAAAATGAACCGGCACCAACTCCGGTGCCAATTCCGATAGCGGCGAAAATCATTTGAATGGGGAAACAAAGTGTAAGCGCAGCCAGAGCCTGGGAATTTAATCTGGCCAGCCAGAAGGTATCTATGAAATTGTAAAGAGACATGGCAACCATAGCTATAATTGATGGCCAGCTCATTTTAATAATCAAAGGGAAGATAGCCTCCTTCCCCAAATCCAGTCTGGTTTTCATATGTTACAGCCGATAATGGTAAAATAATATTAATTATAGTAAGTATTTGGTTGATTACATTTAATAGCAGGGAAATTCAAGGCAATAAAATGGCAAGAAATCTGATAGTCATTCTGGGGGCCACGGCTTCAGGTAAAACCAAACTTTCTGTAGCTTTGGCACATGATTTGAAAAGCGAAATAATATCGGCAGATTCACGTCAGGTATATAAAGGCCTGGATATTGGTACGGGCAAAGATTTAGAGGAATATATTATCAACGGCCATAATATACCGTATCATTTAATCGACATTATCAGGCCGGAAGAAGAATTTAACCTCTTCAAATTCCAAAGTGGATTTTATGAAGTTTATTCGAAATTAATCCAGAGAAATGTTTTGCCGGTTGTGGCTGGAGGTACCGGACTTTATTTAGAATCAATCATTCTGAATTATCAGTTGCCGCCGGCGCCACTTGATCTGGAATTAAGAAAAGATTTACAAACGAAAACAATCGAAGAATTGCAGGAAAATCTTTCATGCCTGAAGAGACAACTTCATAACAAGACGGATGTTGAAGATAAAGACAGATTGATTCGGGCAATAGAAATTGAAAGAGCACGCCTGCGTCAACCTGCTGAAATATTCAGAGGACCGATTTTGAACGCCGCTGTATTCGGTATCCATTGGGAAAGATCAGTGTTGAGGAAGCGCATTACGGCCAGGTTAAAGCAAAGATTGGAGATGGGAATGATCGAGGAAGTAAAAGCATTGCAAATATCCGGATTGTCCTGGAAAAGACTCGATAGTTTCGGTTTGGAATATCGTTATCTTGCCCGGTATCTGCAAGGACAAATCACTTATAAAGAAATGTTTGAGCAATTAAATACCCGTATTCATCAATATGCTAAACGTCAGGAAACATGGTTTCGGCGCATGGAAGGAAAGGGAATAGCTATCAATTGGATTAACGGAGACGATTATAATTTATTGAAGGAAAGTGTAATGAAGGATTTAGATGACTAAGCCTTCTTCCCTTAATCAATACCTGCAAAACTATTCGGTGGCAGACCGCTGGCAATTAATGGCCGGAGATACAGAAAATATATCTCAGGTTATTGTAATACCTGCTTATGCCGAAAAGAATATGCTTTTTCCTACCCTGGTTTCTCTTGCCCGAAATACGCCATCGTCTTTGGATTATTCATTTGTCTTATGTGTAATCAATAATAAAAAAAATTCTCCGGAAGAAGTAAAAATTAATAATCAACAGACGCTGGAATATCTTCGGGCATTGGTCTGCAAAAATATTTTGGGAAATATGCATATAAATAGGGATTTAATAAATCTTTTACAAATCATTACTGATTCAGGATTAAGACTCGGATATATTGACGCCTCATCAGAAGGACAGGAGATACCCGCTAAAGAAGGCGGAGTAGGCATGGCGCGCAAAATAGGGATGGATACAGCGCTTTATTTGCTGTCGAAAAGCTCTTCTTTAAAAAAGCTCATTTTAAGTCTTGATGCCGATACCCTGGTGCAAAGCAATTATTTGGCGGCCATAAAGGATTTCTTTACCGCGGATGTAAAAACAGCGGTTGTTGCCTACGAGCATCAGGAACCGGCCAATAATGAAGAAAGAGCAGCAATTTATTGCTATGAAATATTTCTGCGTTACTGGATATTGGGATTGAAATATGCAAAATCTCCTTATGCCTTTCATTCCATAGGCTCAGCAATGGTTTGTACCACAGATGCTTATTTGAATGTCCGGGGAATGAATCGACGGGAAGCAGGTGAGGACTTTTATTTTCTCAACAAGCTCGCAAAAAACGGCAATATTAACTATGTTAAAAAAACATGCGTTTTTCCATCAGCGCGGGCATCTTTGCGCGTACCCTTTGGGACAGGCAAAAGGATACATAGATTTCTCAACCACGAGCAGGAAGAATATGTTTTGTGCGATCCAAGGATATTCGAAATATTGGCGCAATGGTTGCGGCTTATGGAACAGACGTTTAATTATGATGAAAAAGATATCTTTAAAAAAGCCGGATTGATTCACCCTTCGCTTGCCTTTTTTTTAGATGATTGCAGCTTTGGACAGGCTTGGATGAAAATGCGCCGTAACGTTAAAAATGAAGTTACTTTCATTAATCAGCTTCACTCTTGGTTTGATGGTTTTAAAACTTTAAAATTGATTAACTATTTATCCAGAGAATATTATCCACCCATTGATATGTTTACCGCCCTGGAGCAAATTTTGGAAATGCAGCAAGTGTATGTTCCGGAATTTGTTTGTGCTGCCAATCATCGGGAATTAGCTCTCCAGAAAAAAATCGTTCAGTATTTACGCAAAATTACATAGGTTAGTATAAGATTATCTTCTTGACGTATCCCGGTATTTTGAATATAGACCCTGAATTGAAAAACATAGCGCTAAGTAACAATAATTGCTGGAGGAATTTAATGAAAAGCAAAATCATAAAAAATTGGTCGTTCATTTTCATTGTAATTACATTTATTCTTGTTGCGGGATGTGGCAACACTGAAGAAAAGAAGAAGAATGTTCAAAATCCAGCGGTCGGCAACAATCAAGTTCAACCAGTTGTTCCATCTACCGGTCTTCCCCCGGAAGTTGCCGCTAAACAACCGGTATCGGATGATATTGCCGTGAGTGTAGATGGCAATATTTTAAAGAAATCGGCAATTGCAAAAGAAATCAAACAGAAAATCGCTGAGTTAAAGAGTCAGATTCCGCCGGATAAGATCAAAGAAGCGCAGACAGCTTTGAAGAAGCAGATGATGGATGAATTTATCATGCGCACTCTTATGTCCAACGAAGCAGAAAAAAGAAAAATTCAAGCCACTGATAAAGAAATAAAGATGACAATAGATCAAATTAAAGCAAGTCTTCCGCCTGATCAAAAACCGGAAAAATTTATGAAGGAAAATAAAATTACCCGGGAGTATATTGCCTTGGGAATTAAAGTAAAAAAAATGGTGGTGCAGGAGTCGGGTAAAAAAGCGAAGCCGTCGCCAAAAGAAATAAGTAAATTCTATGATGAAAATAAAGATAAATTCATTATTCCGGAAAACGTTCATATCCGGCATATTCTGATAGCGTTTGCCAAGGACGATACGGAAAACATAAAAGCAGAGAAAAAAGTGAAGATAGAAAATCTGCGCAAGCAAATAGTGGATGGCGCCGATTTTGCTGAAATTGCCCGCCAGAATTCCGATTGCCCCAGTAAAGATAATGGCGGGGATCTCGGTCAGATCAAGAAAGACCAGACCGTTAAGCCATTTGAGGATGCCGCTTTTTCTCAGGAAATTAATGCCGTTGGTCCGGTGGTTACTACTGAATATGGGTATCATGTAATTCAGGTATTGGGGCGCGATCCGCAAAAGACAATGGTTCTCGAAGATGTCAAAGAAAAGATTTCATCTTACCTCGAACAGCAAAAGCAATCGGAAACCTTTATTGCCTTGTTAAAGAAATTGCGCGAAAAAGCAAAAATTATGGTTTATGAAAATTAATTAATCGTAAAATTTATGAGAATAAGAACAGCGGGGAAAATTACCGATCAGCTTTGGCGGCTTGGTACGGAAGAATCATGCATTTATCTGCTGGAAGGCAGTGAATCATCCGCCATAATCAGCGGTGGGATGAATTATATTATTCCGGACGTTCTGCAACAAATCAAAAAATTCGGTATTGAGGAAAAAAAGATTGCCCATGTTATTATTTTGCATGCTCATTTTGATCATGTGGGCATCATCCCTTTTTTTAAAAGGCGCTGGCCACAGCTGACTGTTTATGCATCGCAACGTGCCTGGGAGGTAATAGCCGACCCCAAAGCAATTGCAGTTATGAATCAGTTCAGTAATTTAGTTATGACTAAAATACTGGGTGAAAAAAATGATTTATCTTTACTGGATTGGATGTGGCGCAATGATGTCACCGGAGAGAGTCTGGTTGGAGGTCAAAATATTGATTTAGGCAATATGAAAATTGAAATCCTGGAAACTCCCGGTCATTCTTCCTGTGCGATCAGCGCTTATGTTCCTCAGGTACAGGCTTTGTTTCCTTCCGATGCTGCCGCAATTCCCTATAAAGATGAAATGTTAATTGCGGCCAATTCCAATTTTACACTCTATCAGCAAAGTCTGGAAAAACTTGTCAAATTAAAGGTTAATATTCTCGGCGCAGATCATTATGCCCACATGATCGATTCAGAAGCGGCAAATTTTATCAGTAATTCCATTGCTGAAGCTCGAAAGATAAGAACTTTGCTGGAAGATGCATTAAGAAAAGAAGGTAGCATTGATCTTGCTGCCCAAGCTTATATTGATGATTATTATAAGAACAATCCCGACTATTTTCTGGCGCCGGAAATAATGCTTGGGGTTTATCGGCAAATGCTGAAGCATTTAGCTAAAAATATGGTTGTGTAATCAATCAGCTATCTATTATAAATAAAAAATATCCCGGCCAATATTTAAATAACCCATCCCTCGCTTTTGCGGAGGATGGGTTATAATATTTTTCGCTGGTTGTATGCGGCTAGGCCGGAGTTATCCTTTCACGGGTAGTTCGGGCAATATGAACCGCTCCAGCAGTGCGATATTCGGGCGGATTTTCCCCGCTTCCGCTTCGTGCACAATCTCGACTACCGCATCATTAACGGGCGTTGATACGCCGCACCGCTTGCCCGTTTGACAGATCAAGCCATTAATCGCATCAATTTCCGTCTTGAGTCCTTTTTCGAGATCCTGGAGCATGCTGGCCCGCAAGTGTCGGTGTGGTCCGAAGACCATCTTGTATATTTCCTTGCAGAAAGCAAGTGTGTCCGCATTCTCGAATGCCAGGATGTTGATGTCGGTACCCTGCATAGGCTCCAGTTTTATCCCCGCCGCCCCGGCGGCCTTAATCCCCTCATTACCGATATGGACGACACAGGTCAGGGCTTTCTCATTGTCGAGGACGTCTCCGTAGGTGCTTCCGATCACCGCAGACATTCCGCTCATGGTTGCATTGACAATCAGTTTCGTCCAACGGACGCCGATGAGGTTAGCAACGCGTTCCACTTCACAAACCAGTGAGAGCTGCTTTTCCACGGCGTCGATCGCTTCCGGAGCTACCTGGCCCGGTGCGCCAAGTGATATCGTCATTTTATTCGGTTCCGAGGTCAGTTCCGAAACGCCCGGCCCGATCCATGTTGCCCCCCAGCCTACAGGACAGCCCAGCACACGGTTTTCACCGACGTAATGGGCGACAGCCGTTTCCGGGACACCGTTTTGCAAGGTGGCAACCAGACTGCCTTCGTGGAGATGCGGCAGAAGAGCTGTTAAGGCGGCCTCATTATAAGTCTGCTTCACCGCATAGAGAACCAGGTCGAACTTTCCCGACATCGCATCTGGAGTGATGGCATGTACCGGAATGGTCTCATCCATATAGCCGATGATTTTTGCCCCTTTCGCGTTGAGTGCCGCCACATGTTCCCGATTGGCGTCAATGAGTGTTACATCGACCCCTTTTTTCGCCAACAAGGCGCCAATGATCATGCCGATGGATCCTGCTCCGAGAATAGCCGTTTTCATGATTTTTCTTCCTCCTGAATGTTGTGATAAGATTTTTGTATAGGTAGATTGGACAGCCGCGATGACTGCCCCGAATTTATACAAGTAAGGCGATTTAATGTGATAATAAACATCGAAAGTTTAAAGGGATTGAGACAACAGATTTTGTTTTTTTGATAAGACATTACTTTTTTTCTATGGAGAACAGGTATGTTTCATGTTTTCATTCCGGGGAAAGATAGGAAAGTTCCGGCCGCATGTCAATAATTATTTTCCCAAAATTGCTGCCCAGGATACGGATATTTGTTATCTGCCGGGACTCAACGGGTATATTTGAGTCTTTTTCCGACAGACCGGAGCATCGATCTCAGGATAATTCAACTTGTAAGTATCAATTTACTTTAGTCCTAAAATTGAGTCTCGATAATAAATTTTATCCTCAAGCAGATAATATAATTGTCACGTACTCAATTTATTACTTAAAGCTGTGCTCGGCATCCGGGAAAGAACAATTTTTCACCTCAGTTATGTAGCTTTTGATTGCTTTTTTAATCTCCGGATTTAAGTTGGCGTATTTTTTTACGTGCTTGGGCGTAAATTTATCATACAATCCCAACATATCATTTATTACGAGTACCTGACCGTCACAATGAATTCCCCCGCCAATACCGATAGTGGGAATATTTATTGATTTTGTTATTTCTTCGGCTAGTTTTTCCGGTACTAATTCCAGGACAATCGAAAAAGCTCCGGCATCCTCCAGTATTTTGGCATCTTCTATTATTCGGAGGGCGGCGTCTTCCTTTTTTCCTTGAACTTTAAATCCGCCGATTTGATGAATTGACTGTGGTGTCAAACCTATATGAGCCATAACCGGAATTCCGGCTGAAGTTATTTTACGAACAGTTTCAGCAGTATCCCGGCCACCTTCGAGTTTGACGGCTTGTGCTCCTGCTTCTTGCAGGAAACGGCCGGCATTGGCTAATGCCGACTGGGGTGATACCTGGTAAGAAAGAAAAGGCATATCGGCAATAACGAGGGAATTTTGCGCTGCCCGGGAAACTGCCTTGGTGTGATGCAGCATATCTTCCATTGTGACCGGGAGAGTCGTATCATATCCTAAAACCACCATACCCAGGGAATCTCCTACCAGGATCATATCAATACCGCATTCATCAAGAATGGAAGAAATTGCATAATCGTAGGCGGTGAGTACAGTAATTTTTTCACCAAGTTCTTTCATTTTCTTAATATCCAGAATAGTTTTACGGCTGCTTTTAGTGTGAGTGCTCATGCTCGGTATCTCCTTTCAATAGATCATTAATTATTTTGGCCTTTTTTGCAGATAGTGTGCCTTTTTTTTGGGCAATGATTGTCGTAATCAGTCCCAATGCAGAATAAAGAGAAGAATATTGAGATTGTGTCTTCTTCAGTGCTGCCAGATGTTTTTCGATTGTACCGGCATCACCACGGGCAATCGGGCCGGTGAGTGCTTGAATTGAGCCGGAGGTTTCGACATTTTGCAAAGTACCATAAATTAAAGGTAAATAAGCTTTTCGCGCGTCTGCTTTACTTATGCCAATCGATTCATAGATTGATTCAACAACGTTTAATAATGAAACCAGATAATTGGAAGCAAAGCAAGCTGCAGCGTGGTAGAGAGGCTTTTGCGCAGGCGTAATAAAAACAGGAATGCCATTCAGATCGCGGACAATTATTCCAGCCTGTTTTTGAACTTTTTTATTTGCTGTAATTCCAAAAATACTGCCGGGAATGTTATTAATGGCAGTATCAATTGATGAAAAACTTTGCAGCGGATGAATACTGGCAATAACAGCACCGGCTCTCTTCGCCGAATCCAGAAGATCAAGCCCCCCGGCGCCGCTCATATGAAAAACAAATTTTTCTTTGATCAGCTTGGAATCAGCAATTTCATTGCAGGCACTAGAGATATTATCGTCGGGAGTAGTAATTAAAATGCAATCAGCTCCAATTACGGCTTGCTTGGAGTCAAGAAAAGCTTTTCCACCGGTGTAGGGTAGGGCTTTCTTTAAAGCAGCATTAGATTTATCGGAAATAGCGATAATATTATGACCTGATTTATTCAATAAATGGCCGATTGCCGTTCCCACCTTACCGAGGCCGATGATAGCAAATTTATATGAATATTTATTTTTCATTCCCAGCCCAAAAAAAAGGTCTCCCGCAAACGGAAGACCTTTATCAAGACAGTAGTATGGTATTAGGTTAAATGCCGTCTCAGTCTAATCAAGGGATCCAAGCGGTGAAAGTTTGATAACACAAGCGATAAAGGTAGTCAAACAATATTTGAAAATGATCTTTAAGTTAAGTGCTGCGTTACGTCTTTTTGAGATAGCGTGTCAACTCAGCGGTCATCTCGTAATAAGAGAAAGGGGTCATTAAATAAAATCCCCGGAAGCATTCCCGGGAAACATCCACCAGTTCCCTGGCAATGTCCAGGCCTTCTTTGCGGGCATCCGGTCCGGCAGCGGGGTACTTGCCCATTCGCTTGAAAACATCTTCCGTAAGTCTGATTCCCGGTACTTCGTTGTGGAGGAACTCGGCATTGCGGGCGCTGGTTATGGGCATTATGCCTATGAAGATTGGTACGGGCAAATGCCGGGTTCTGTCCGCGATCATCTCGATTGTGGCCCTGTCGTATACAGGTTGGGTCAAAATGAAATCTGCTCCCGCCTCTATCTTTCTCTCCAGACGATTGAAGGCACTTTCCAGGTTGTTGACGTGGGGATTGAAGGCAGCCCCGACAACAAAATGGCCCCGCTCCTGGAGAGACTGGCCGGAAAAGGAGATGCCGCCGTTGAGCTGCTTGACCATGCGGATCAGGTCAAAGGAAGAGACATCAAAGACCGAACTGGCGCCGGGGAGGTCGCCGAAACGCGCGGGGTCTCCAGTCACAACCAGGATATGATGGATGCCCAGGGCATGAAGCCCCATGAGATGGGACTGTTGACCGATGAGATTGCGATCCCGACAAGCGATGTGGACGAGCGGATCTATTCCCAGACGCATCTTGACGATGGCCCCCAGGGCCAGATTACTCATCCGGGTTTGGGCCAGGGAGTTGTCGGCCATGGTTATGACATCCGCCCCGGCATCCTGCAGAGATGCTGCACCGATCATGTATTGTTCAATATTCAGGTCTTTCGGCGGATCGAATTCGACAAGTACAGTAGGGCGCTGCTTTACCATTTCCAAAATAGTGTTGGTTTCCCCACGTACGGAGACAGCGGCTTGCAATGTCGGCTCCGGCTCCCGCAATTGCGCAGGATTGATGCGGGCTAAAGGAGGTAACCCATTCAAGGCGCAGGCTACGGCGCGGATGTGTTCCGGAGTCGTGCCGCAGCAGCCACCAATGATTCTGATACCCTGATCACGGAAACTCAGGGCGCGTTCCGCGAAGTATGTGGGAGAAGAAGTATATCCGAATTCACCTTCCATAAGACCCAAGCGGCCGGCGTTGGGGAAAACGGAAAGGATCATGCCCTCAGGTACGATGGTCTGCTCCATGGTACGCAATAACTCGCCTGGACCCAGACGACAGTTGAGGCCCAGAATGTCGGCCCCGGCATCGGACAGCTGCCGAAAAGATTCCGTGATGGTAAAGCCATCCCGGGTTTTTCCCACCTCCATACAAGCCAGCTGGGCAATGATAGGCAAATCAGTAAGTGAACGCACGGCAGTCAGGGCCAGAATCAATTCTGCCAGGTCGAGGAAGGTCTCCATGATCAGACCGTCCACACCTCCGGCGAGGAGCGCTTCGGCCTGTTCAATAAACAACTCCCGATGTCCCGGAAGGATTTCATGACGTACCCGACCGGCGCTGATAGCGGTCATGCTACCCATAACCCAGGCGTCCGGCCCCATTGCCTCCCGGGCGAGACCTGCTGCTTTCCAATTGATTCGGTAAACGCTGTCTTCCAGGCCATGGCGCGACAGGGCATCGCGATTAGCCCCGAAGGTGTTAGTCTCGATCAGGCGGGCACCGGCTTCATAGTATTCTCGATGAGTATTCAAAATAAGATCGGGACGGGAGAGATTCAATTCTTCGCAACACTGGCCGATGGGGATGCCCTTCTGGTAAAGCCAGCTGGCCATGGCCCCGTCGCCCACAATCAGATGCTCCCGGAGATGGTCCTTAAGAGTCAGTTTGTCCGCCATTTGTCATAACTTCCAATTTATTTCTGAAAGTTGGAGTATAGGAGTTGCTATTAAGACTTGTCAAGGGAATATGATTTAAGTCTGCTCAAGACTGCATATTTTCATCTGTTGGGCAGGAAATTTCCCGGTTGAAGTATTCAAGAAACAACCTTGTGTTTAGTAATTACTTCGCTATATAATAGCCGACAGGAGAGAAATAATGAAAAACGTTGATTTAATGATATTTGATTTCGACGGCACACTGGTCTCTACAGGTACCGATCTGGCTTGCGCGGTTAATTATACGTTGCAACAGCTGGGCTTCGGATTCAAAAGGGAAGAGGAAATAATTTCTTATGTCGGAGATGGTGTAAAAAAATTAATCGAAAGAGCATTAGGAAACGATCATCTCCATTGTTATCCGGAAGCGATTAAAATATTCAGCAGTTATTATGGCGAACATCTTTTGGACAATGCTGTGCTGTGTCCGGGAGCGAAAGAGATATTGAAGTATTTTGAGCATAAAAAGAAAGTGATTCTAACCAATAAACGGTATAATTTCACCATGGCCATAAGTCAGGGTTTAGGAATAGACAAATACTTTGTGGAAATAATCGGAGATGGCTCTTTTCCCTATAAGAAGCCGGATAAGCGTTTAGTGGATAATTTGTTAGAGAAATACGGCACAGAGAAAGGAAAAACGGTTATAATCGGCGATGGTATAAATGATATTACCCTGGCTAAAAACTCCGGAATCTTGAGTTGCTCATATTTAAATGGTCTCGGCAAGAGAGAAGATTTATTAGCTGCTGATGCCGATTATTATTGCGAAAACCTTTGGGAGATTTGTTCATTATTTTGTTAGCTATGATTGAAAAAATAAAACAAACTATAAAGCAATACGGTTTATTAAAACTAAATGAGAAAGTGGTAGTGGGCCTATCCGGTGGCCCTGATTCGACAGCCCTGGCAGTTATCCTTGCTCAAATAGCGCCGGAGATGGCTCTGCAATTGATCGTTGCCCATTTTAATCATGGATTGCGAGGCGATGAGGCCAAAGAAGATGAACGGGAAGCCCGCAGATTGGCAAAAAAATTACATTTATCTTTTGTTACCCGGAAAATGGATAAAACAGAAGTGCCCAAGGGGCTTTCTCCCGAAGATTTTTACCGCCGGGAGAGATATCAGTTTTTTAACGATTTGGCTAAAAGTAACCATGCTGGCAAGATTGCCCTGGGACACAATTTGCAGGATCAGGCTGAAACAGTATTACTTCATTTATTGAGAGGCAGCGGTTTGGAAGGGCTGAAAGGCATTATGCCTCTGCGCGACGGCAAATATATCCGCCCACTTATTGAAGTATCACGGCAGGAAATTATTTCTTTCCTGGATGAAGCCGGCATTGATTATAGGAAGGATAGCTCTAATGAAAACAAACTTCATTTACGCAATAAAATTCGTTTGGAACTTCTGCCCTATTTGAAAAATGAATACAATCCGAAGATTGATGAGACTCTGGCTCAGATGACGGAAATTCTTCGTGAGGAGAATAAATTTATTAAGGAATATGTAGATAAGGCACTAAAATCAACCTGCATCAAGAAGCAGAAAAATAAAATTGTGCTAAATATTGAATATTTAAATATGTTACCTCTAGCTATCCAAAGGAGGTTATTAAAAGAGCTTTTGGAAAATTTTAGTTCGCAGAAAAATGGAATTACTTTTTTGCACATCAATTCTCTTGGCAAACTGTTGCAGAATAGGGAATCGGGAAAGAAAATATGTCTGCCGTTCGGCATTGAGGCCAGACGCGAGTATGAAAATCTAATTCTGGAACGGACAAAAGCTTGCGCAAAGCAGATTGAATACTTATATTCAGTTAAAATTCCCTGCTCAATTTATCTTGCAGAAAGAAATTTAACTGTTCGTTTGCAATTGGTGGAAAAAAACAAAATTAATTTCAATGTTAAGAACAAAGATTATTTAGATTGGGATAAAATTCAGTTTCCCTTGGTTTTGCGCAATCGCCGGGAGGGCGACTGGTTTCAACCGCTCGGTATGACAGGGAGGCAAAAACTTAAATCATTCTTTATTGATCATAAAATTACTCAACAAAAACGCAATGAAATAATGTTGCTGGTGGATCAGCAAGCAGTCATATGGATAGAAAATATGCATTTGAACGATCAGGTGAAAATAACTCCGAAAACAAAAAATGTTCTGGAGTTAGAAATTATTTGAGATTAATGAGATATTATTATAAGGGCTACTAAACTGAA
Organism: Deltaproteobacteria bacterium; assembly: GCA_025361065.1. Lineage (GTDB taxonomy): Bacteria > Desulfobacterota > Syntrophia > Syntrophales > Smithellaceae > MVRV01. Next base: position 54,846 of record JANYAY010000064.1, on the reverse strand, counting down.
TTACTATAAGGAGAAAAATCTTGAACCAGCTTCAAAAAAATATTGCTCTTGTTCTTACCGTCCTGCTGGTCTTTTTACTTGTTTGGCAACTTTTTAACCAGCCCAGGAATTCACAAAAGGACATAATTTATAGTGAAATGCTGTCTTCTCTGGAAAAAGGCGAGATCAGTGAAGTAACCATACAGGGAGAGAACATAACCGGCAAATTAACTAATGGTAATATCTTTAAAACATATGCTCCCAAAGATGATAAAGTTGTCACCCAGTTTCGGGAAAAAGGTGTGAAGATTACTGCCAAGCCTCCGGAAGAATCTCCCTGGTATATGACCCTTCTGGTCTCCTGGTTTCCGATGCTTTTACTTATTGGTGTCTGGATTTTCTTTATGCGTCAGATGCAGTCCGGCGGTGGTAAAGCAATGGCCTTTGGAAAAAGCCGGGCACGTTTAATTACAGATAAATCAAAGAAAGTCACTTTTGCCGATGTTGCCGGTATTGACGAAGCCAAAGCCGAATTAGAAGAAGTGATTGATTTCTTAAAAGATCCTAAAAAATACACAAAACTCGGCGGAAGAATTCCTAAAGGTTTGTTGCTGGTCGGTCCTCCCGGAACCGGCAAAACTCTTTTGGCTCGTGCTATTGCCGGTGAAGCCGATGTCCCTTTCTTAAGTATCAGCGGTTCTGATTTTGTGGAAATGTTTGTCGGTGTCGGAGCTTCGCGTGTCCGCGATTTATTCGGCCAGGCCAAGAAGAATGCGCCTTGTATTATTTTTATTGATGAAATAGATGCAGTTGGCCGGCATCGGGGAGCAGGCCTGGGTGGTGGCCACGACGAAAGAGAACAGACACTAAATCAATTGCTGGTGGAAATGGACGGTTTTGAATCCAATGAAGGGGTGATCCTTATTTCTGCTACGAACCGGCCCGATGTCCTTGATCCGGCACTGCTTCGTCCGGGACGGTTTGATCGCCAGGTCATAGTACCTCTACCTGATGTTAAAGGCAGAGAAATGATTTTTAAAGTTCATTCCCGTAAAGCACCAATCGCTGATGATGTTGATTTTGCCGTTATGGCCAGAGGGACACCCGGAACATCAGGAGCTGATATTGAGAATTTGGTTAATGAAGCTGTTCTTTGTGCTGCACGGGTAAATAAAGATAAAGTCAATATGAGTGATTTTGAATTTGCGAAGGATAAAATCTTAATGGGAACGGAAAGAAAAAGTATGGTCATCAGTGATCTGGAAAAGCGCAACACGGCTTACCATGAAACAGGCCATGCTCTGGTTGCCCGTTTAATGCCTGGCACTGATCCTATTCATAAGGTAACGATTATACCCCGGGGAAGAGCTTTAGGATTAACCCAGCAATTGCCGATTGATGAAAAACATACTTATCCAAGGCAATATTTAGATAATAACATAACAATCCTTTTAGGCGGACGCGCAGCGGAAGAAATAGTCCTGCATGATTTTACAACCGGAGCGGGCAATGATATCGAACGGGCGACAAATCTTGCCAGAAAAATGGTATGTGAATGGGGGATGAGCGAAAAGTTGGGACCGCTGAGCTATGGGAAAAAAGAAGAACAAATATTCCTGGGCCGGGAATTTGCTACTCATAAGGATTACAGCGAAGAAACAGCAAGAACAATCGATGTCGAAGTTCAGTCATTAGTTATGCGCAATTATGAAAAAGCAAAAAATCTTCTGAATGGACATATAGATATACTGAATAAAATAGCAGCCGAACTTCTCGAGAAAGAAGTATTAAACGGTGCGGAAATCGATGCTCTGATCGGTAATGCTCTGCCAAAACAGCCGCCAATAGAAGACTTCAAAGGCTTAGTATCATAATGCTTTACTTCTTTGCCGGATGTATCTCTGAAAACAATTGTATTTGAGATGTTCACGTGAAAATCATTAATATTAGAGATTCGGCTCAAGGTACGGCGATTTTTAAAAAGATCGGCGTCGATCCTTACGGAATTGACGCCATGTTACCCAAAATAATAAATATCAATATCCTCCTGGAAAACAAACCATGCAAGATAGCAAATATCATCAAACAGGAAATGTTGTCAGTGGGCGGCGATGCCGCCGTGGCCCGGGGAAGTGTCGGAAATAGTGTTTCTTCGACAGATATTTTAATTATGGGTACAATTAAGCAGATTACAGCCCTGACCCGAAAAATCGCCAAACAGCCATTTGGACTAAATCTTATTTCGCAGGATCTTCTAGAAGTTCTCAATAATGTCAGCCAAACAGAATTTACATTAAAGACATCGCGCCGGGAAATTCCCTTAGGGCACAAAACAAAGATCATGGGTATTTTGAATGTGACTCCCGATTCCTTTTCCGATGGCGGCCTTTTTTATAATCAACAAAAAGCAATCGATCATGGATTGCAAATGATTGCCCAGGGCGCAGATATTATCGACATTGGCGGAGAATCAACGCGACCGGGTGCCGCAGCTGTTTCTGCGAAGGAAGAATTAAAACGAGTTCTCCCTGTAATTAGAGAGATTACAAGGCAGACAAAAATACCTGTTTCCATTGACACCACCAAAGCCGATGTGGCCTGCGAGGCAATTGCCGCCGGTGCAGAAATAGTAAATGATGTAAGTGGTGGACATAAAGATAAGAATATGGCGCAAACTGTGAAAGAAGGCCAGGTCGCAATGATTCTCATGCATATGCGGGGTAAGCCGCGGAACATGCAAAAAGGAGACTTAACATATAATAATTTAATGGGTGAAATAATCACTTTTCTTAAAATAAGTATAGAAAAAGCAATATTTACAGGAATAGAAAAAGAATATTTGGTAATTGATCCGGGGATCGGTTTTGGGAAAACATCCGAAGATAATTACCGGATAATTAATAATCTTGCAGAATTAAGAACCCTGGGATTGCCGATAATGATCGGAACATCCCGCAAATCATTTATCGGCAAAGTGACGGGCGGTGAACCACAAGAAAGAATAGAAGGCACAATGGCTACAACTGTTGCGTCAATAATGAATGGCTGTCATATTATCCGAGTCCACGATGTTGCCGCTATGAAAAAAATTGTGGCGGTTACGGATGCAATTCTCCATTCATAAACCCGCCAGGCGGGATAAGTGTGTTAATGAAATTATTTACTGTTGGAATAACGTAGAAAATAATTTCTAACTTAATAAAGAGGGAGAAATGATCTACGGCATTGGAATTGATTTAGTGGATAATGATCGTTTGGCCCGGATTATCGCTAAGTGGGGATCTAAATTTCTGCAACGAGTTTTTTCCGAAGGCGAAATAAATTATTGTGAAAAGCATGCACAGGCATCTATCAACTATGGTGCGCGATTTGCGGCTAAAGAGTCTTTTGTTAAAGCTTTAGGTATCGGTTTGGGAAGAGGTGTAAAATTAACGGATATTGAAGTTGTGAATGATAAAAACGGCAAGCCGGATCTTGTTTTGTGGGGTGAAGCGAAAGCTCAAATTGAAAACAGAAATATTGTGCAAGTGCATTTGAGTTTAACCCATACCAGAAGTTTTGCCTCCGCCATTGTTTTATTGGAAAAAAAATAAATAAAGTGCTAGATTGCCGCCATTTTCTATGGAACAGGAAAAATCAATTCAGATAATAACAGGCAGTGCGAATGAAACTTTCGTATTTGCCCGCAGAATTGGAGAAAAATTACGAGAAGGTGATATATTGGCCTTATCAGGGGAGCTTGGGTCCGGCAAGACTTGCTTTACCGCCGGTTTGGCCCGTGGGTTGGGAGTTAGTGAAAATTATCAAATCACAAGTCCAACATTTACCTTGATTAATGAATATCCGGCAAAATGCAAGCTATATCATTTTGATGTTTACCGGCTTAACGACTATTCGGACATGGAAGATCTGGGATACGATGAATATTTTGCAGGGCATGGTGTCGTAGTTATTGAGTGGGCGGAAAAGATTATTCAAATTATTCCGGAGGCGGCAATTTTCATTAAATTTGAATATATTGACGACGAAAAAAGAAAAATAACTATCAAAGGTCAGCAGCAAAGACTAAAAGAACTTTGTACGGATATGAAAAACGGAGGATAAGACAAATGGCATTGGTTGTTCAAAAATTTGGCGGAACATCGGTTGCAGACGTAGATAAAATAAAAAATGTAGCCGCAAAAGTAATCCGCGAGAAAAAGGCAGGCAACGAAGTCGTTGTGGTCTTATCGGCAATGTCCGGTGAAACAGACAAGTTGATTGCCCTGGCGCATAAGGCGACAGAATTCCCTGATGAAAGAGAATATGATGCTTTAATTTCCACGGGCGAACAAGTTACCGTGACTTTGCTGGCAATAGTATTGAATTCGCTGGGCTATCGGGCAAAATCATTTTTGGGTTCTCAGGTTAAATTCCTGACTGATAATGCTCACAAAAGAGCCAGAATTTTATCTGTTGATACTGAAATAATCAGAAAAGAATTAAAACAGGGAACAATTGTAGTAGTTGCAGGTTTTCAAGGTGTTGATAAAGATAACAATATAACAACTCTTGGCCGCGGCGGTTCGGATACCAGTGCAGTAGCTCTGGCCGCAGTTTTAAATGCCGATCAGTGTGATATATATACCGATGTAGACGGCGTTTATACAACTGATCCCAATATTTGTAATAAAGCACGGCGGATAGATAAAATTTCTTATGATGAAATGCTGGAAATGGCCATGACCGGCGCCAAGGTTTTACAGCCACGTTCAGTAGAAATGGCAAAAAAATATGATGTTCCAATATATGTGAAGTCGACATTTTCCGATGAAGGCGGAACGCTTGTAACTAAGGAGGATAAGGATATGGAAAGAGAAATATTATCAGGTATAACTTATGATAGAGATCAGGCCAAAATCACTGTAGTACACGTTCCGGATAAGCCGGGTGTTGCAGCCAAGTTATTTACGCCATTGTCACAACAAAATATTATTGTCGATATGATTATTCAGAACGTCAGTTTGGAAGGTTTTACCGACGTTACTTTTACGGTTTCCAAGAAAGATTTAACAGAAGCACAAAAAATTATACAGAAAACTGCGGAAACAATTGGGGCGAAAAAAGTCGAAGTAGATGATCAAGTTTCCAAAGTATCCATAATTGGTGTTGGTATGGCCAGCCACGCCGGTGTTGCAGCAAAAATGTTTTCAGCACTAGCTGATGAGGGAATTAATATTATGATGATCAGCACGTCAGAAATTAAGATCTCCTGCATTATCCAAAGAAAATATACGGAACTGGCTATAATGGTTCTCCATGATACTTTTGGTTTAGAAAAAAAATCTTCATAATCATAAATTAAATATATGTTTAAGAACCAAGTAAGGGGACTAATCGTAATGTTTTTGATTTTGGCGATTATTCCCTTTATTATTTTTTTCTCCCATCTTTTCTTAAACCATAAAATACCGATCCTTGCTAATAGGTATGATAATGTTCTAACAGTGGAAATTCAGAACAAAGATATCAGCAAAGGTATCTATTTCACTGCAAACGGGACTACCGCCAATCAACTGTTAGAACTGACCGGTACTGAATTCAGAAGTTCGGAAGATTTTGTACTCGATAACGGAATGAAATTAATAATAGATTCCGAAAAAGCTGAGAAAGTGTCATGGGCAAGAATTGATAATGCTCGGAGACTAGCGCTGGGAATGCCCATTGATCTTAATTCGGCCATGAAAGAGGACTTGCTTTTAATTCCCGGTATTGGTGAAATAACCGCACAAAAAATTTTATCATTACGAAACAAAAAAGTATGTTTCCAGAATATCGAAGAATTAATGGAAACGGACGGGATAAAAGAAAAGAAATTTAACAAATTAAAACAATATCTATATTTACAAAAGCAGTGGTGAATCTATTTACTTAAAAGAGTTATAGAAACTCAATACACGTTTTACATAATTTTGGGTTTCCCGATATGGAGGTACCTGATTATTATACTTGGAGACAGCCTTTTCACCGGCATTATAAGCAGCCAGGGCAAGTGTTAGATCGCCGCGATAAAGAGTGAGAAGATATCTGAGGTAACGTACTCCGCCTTCAATATTTTTTTCCGGATGAAACGCATCATCAACTTGTAACTGGGAGGCTGTAGCAGGCATTAGCTGCATCAGGCCTTGAGCCCCAACGGGTGAAATTGCCTGATGATTAAAGTTCGATTCTGCTTTGATAACCGCTTTGATTAAAGCGGGATCAATTTTATGCTTATTGGATGCCCTGACGATGATTTGATCGAATTTGTTTACATCTATATTATACCGGAAAAGAATCCGTTTTTCTTTTATGACAAGAACGTATTTGGCATTAGGAATAGAAGGAACATTCGTCAAATGCAATACACCTTCTTCATCAACATATTTAAAAATGTCTGCATTTGCAAAATTGGCTGCTGTAAAAAGAAAATAAACAGCAATTAGCGGAAAAAATATTGGGAAAATAACATTTTTATTTTGTTTTTTTAACATGTCTTAATTATTACCTATACTTAAAGGTTACTTTATTGTTCTTATTAGTTCAAGATATATTTTCGGTATCTCAGAAAATAATATTGAATTATTTTAAAATAAATTACCGATATTCGTTTGTTCTTGACACGATTTTATGATGATGGTAATGACCTCAACACTTTAAAACATTACAAAATGTCGGGGCGTGGCGCAGTCTGGTAGCGTATCTGAATGGGGTTCAGAGGGCCGGTGGTTCAAATCCACTCGCCCCGACCATTAAAATCAAGCACTTAGCAACAAGTTCAATCTCTTTCTGAATCTATCTGCGAGATTCTTAAAAAGCCTCTTCAAGTATTAGTGCCATACAGTTTGCGTATTTAAATCCCTGTCTCCTGCTCCAAGAACCCAGGCTACCCATGGGAACATCATCATTAACTATTACCTGACATTTCACTTACATCTTACCATTATTACAATTTTCGGAAGATCAACTTTCAAAATCTCTATAAATCAACCTGACATAAAGCTGAAAAACCAATTTTTTAACGATTGTATATTGAATAGAAAATAAACAGATGCCGTCAATTATGCCAAACTGCTGATGATTATTATCATGATAAAACAAAAACCCACAATTAAAGAATTATTCCTGATAATTATCCCTAAGCAGCCAATAGCTAATCCGAACAATCCGGCTTAACAGGACAATCGTGTAAATAAGGAGGGCACTATGTATATATAGAAGAGAGTTTATAAAATTATTGGGGATTGGCAGCGCAGTAATAGTTTCCGGTGTCGGACAATTTGGTAAATTAGCCAGACCGGCTTTTGCAGATACTGATAGTTTTTTCTTTATCCAATTGTCGGACACGCATTGGGGATTTAATGGTCCGAAGATTAATCCAGACGCAGTAGGTACACTCAGAAAAGCAATAGCTGCGGTGAATGGACTTGACCAAAAACCTGATTTCATCATGTTCACCGGCGATTTGACTCATACAACCGACGATGAAAACGAACGGCGCAAACGCCTTGCAGAATTTCGCGATTTAGTCAGCGGTCTCAAGGTGCAAAACATAAGGTTTATGCCGGGAGAACATGATGCCGGACTGGATGAAGGTGTGGCTTTCAAGGAATTATTCGGGGAAACCCATTATGTTTTTGACCATAAAGGTATTCATTTTATCGTTCTGGATAATGTTTCCGATCTACATCCCAGATTGGCGATGCCCAACTGCAATGGTTAAGCACAGATCTCACAAAACTTAACAAAAATTCCCCGATCGTCGTGTTTACCCATCGTCCCTTATTTGATCTGTATCCTGATTGGGACTGGCATACAAGAGACGGGGCAAAGGCAGTCAATCTACTCATGCCTTATTCCAATGTAACTGTATTTTATGGCCACATCCATCAGATCCATAATTTTACTACCGGTCACATAGCTCATCACGCTGAGCAGGGGCTTATGTATCCTTTGCCTGCTCCAGGATCCGTTCCGAAAAAAATGCCTGTACCCTGGGATGAAGCAGTACCATATAAGAATCTTGGGTTTCGCGGCATAGATGCAAAGATCAAGGAGACCAATTATAACATCAATGAATTTACCATAATGGGGAAAAAATTATGAAACAGATAAAATTATTTCCTTCTATTCTAACAATATATGTATTTGCTGTATTTGCGGTTGTCTCCTGTATTACTGTAATACCTGTTCCCGCCGAGGAGAAGCAGGAACAGGTGATAAAAGTGATGGCAAAGACCTTTGAATATTTTCCTGCCAATGTAAAAGTAAAAGCGGGGACCCCGGTAGTGCTAGAACTTACTTCTCTGGATAAAGTTCACGGATTCCATTGCCCGACACTACATCTCCGGGCTGACATTTTCCCCCGAAAGACGACCCGGGTGAGATTTATTCCTGACAAAGCCGGCGTCTTTCCGTTTCACTGTGATGTTTTCTGTGGCAGTGGACATGAAGACATGACAGGAATAATTACAGTTGAGAATTAGGATGATGTTGTGCTGAATGAAGTTGATTACAAACTATATGGTTTTTGCCGGATTTGTCCATATCCATCAGTGAAAAATACGGGTGAGACCTTATCTTTATCAATTATCCAGAGAAGTCAATCCTTCACGTATGGCATACTTAGTCAGGTCTACCGTGCTTCTCATATTGAGTTTCTGCATGATATTCCGCCGGTGGGTTTCGACAGTTTTGACGCTCAGAAATACATGATTGGCTATTTCCTTTGCAGTGAGCCCTTCAGCAATAAGCTGCAAAATCTCACGTTCCCTTGAAGTAAGAATGGAACCTCCGCTGACGAAAGAATCGGTTGATTTATTGAGGTATCCTTTTACAACTACATCTGCGATTTTCGGGCTGAGATATTTATTGCCTGTCAGGACCTGTTTTATCGCGCTGGCCAGTTCTCCGAAGGCGCAATCTTTCAGAAGGTAACCTGACGCACCGGCTTCGAGCATGCCAAGTACGAATCGGCGATCCGAGTGCATGGAAAGGGCGATGACTTTTATTGCCGGGAATCCGGCGATGATTTTCCGTGTGGCCTCTATGCCATTCATGTCCGGCATACTGACATCCATAATGATAACATTCGGCAGCAGCTTCTCAGCCAGTTTGATTGTTTTTCTGCCATTCTCGGCCTCGCCCACGACCTCCATTCCTTCTTTTTCAATAAGAGTCCGGAGGCCATCCCTGAAAATCTTATGATCATCGACGAGAAGAACTGTAGTCTTCATTTCTATCGTGTAACTCCTTCCTGTTTTTTTGTACTAAGACCGCATAGTCGGTTTTTTGGAGTCTGGTCTAGGCAGCATCAATGATTCTGCTGCATGGAGAATCTGTCTATAATCAATCGATAAATCAAACTATGCCTGATTTCCTTTATCTGCTTCTTCAGATCTATTACAAAAATACAAGAGAATAGAAGATGCGAAATTTATTAACCCATCCTTTTCTTTGAGCAACATGATATAAGTTTATACTGTTTATAGAAATCGGTTAGTCCCTTATTTCAACACAGCCATTCACTTAAACATTCTAATCCATTGCCTTAAGAAAATTACCCGGTTTTCTATTCAGGTCGCCACGATCCTGTTTTTATATTGAATCATTTAATGAATATCACGATCTAAGGCATCATTCAATCAATATGATCATGATCCACCTCTGATCAATACGGCACCCGTTATGGGATCCAACTCAATTTGCAATATCCTTTTTCCCTGGGACAATATCATAGTTCCTCCAGTCATGGCACCGGCGGGATTGAAAACGATAGAATATTTCCCGTGCGTGATCTCACCGGAAAATGGATCAATCACTTTAATCAAAATTCCCTGCGGAATATATTTGACCGGAACTCCCACAATGCCATAAGAGTTATTGTCCAGATCAATCATGAAAGTCCGACTTTCCATATTTATGCGGGCGAGAGACCTAGTATGACGTATAATGGCCGATATTTCTCTTCCGGTTGCATCAAACTTGGCGGCAGGCAGAAACCCGGTGAAAAAAACAGCCGACAAACCCAGGATGAGAGTAATAAGGAACAGAACAATTATGAGCTCCAGGAGTGTAAAGCCTTTAAAGTTTATTTTCATTGGTGGCCATCTCCAGGTTGATAATTGATGATTATTCATGATCACAAAGGCATATCCGAAATGCTGAAAACAGCAAGAAGCATCGATACAACGATGAAGCCGATAATTAACCCCATAAAAAGAATCATGATCGGTTCCAGCAGCGCCATGAATCTTTTGACTGCCTGCTTCAGGTTTTTTTCATAGATTACGGCAACACGGATCAGCATTTGATCGAGAGTGCCCGTTTCTTCGCCAACCTTGATCATGGACAAAGCAAGAGGGGGGAAAACACCGGCCTGAGCAAGCGGGTCAGAGATGCCTCTGCCTTCTTTGGCACCTTTGGAAACGTTTTCGATAGCCAATGCAATGACCCGGTTGCCGATGACTTCCCGGGAATTGTTCAGTGCTTGAAGCAAAGGAACGCCACTGGATAAAAGCGTTCCCAAAGTTTTACAGAACCTGGCGGTTTCCAGCTTTTTTATAATATCTTCCATTAGCTTAAGCTTCAAGCTATCCCACTTATACCGTCCCCGATCGGAAGCAACATAATTTCTTATGATAAACCAAGCCGAGATGATCATTATAAGAATTATCCATCCATATGATTTAAGTATTTCGCTTAGAATAAGGAGAATCTGAGTCGAAATGGGTAGAGAACTGCCTATTTCAGCAAAAATAACGGAAAATCGGGGAAGGACGAAGGTGAGAAGAATGATAATGGAAATACCACCTGTCACAAAAAGTATTGCCGGATAAATCATGGCAGAGATGATATGATCTTTCAGTTCCTTGGAGGATTCGAGAAATTCATTGAGTCGTTCCAGGATCACAACCAGAAGCCCGCCGGCTTCGCCCGCACGAACCATATTGACATAAATCCTGGGGAATATATTTGGGTGTTTCTGAAGTGAATCCGAAAACGAAATTCCACTCCGGATGGATTTGAGTAATGATTTAATGGTCTCTTTCATTTTTGCATGCTCGGATATTTCCGACAGGATATTCAATGCCCTATCCAGAGGCAGTCCCGCTTCCAGAAGGGATGACAACTCTGCCGTAAAGGCTGCCAGATCACCCGTATTCGTTTTGAGCTTGAATTTAGAGCTGAAGCTATTGGAAGTCGCAGCCTTTACTTCCAGAGGAATGACCCCTGAATTTTTGATCCTTTCTATGACCGTATTTTCGTCCGGAGCCTCAATTACTCCTTCGGCAATGACTCCCTCCAGGGTAGTTGAGCGATAAGAAAAGATGGGCATTTATACCTCCTGAGTTACCCGGAATACTTCACTTAAAGTCGTCGCGCCTTGCCTGACTTTGAGGCTGCCGTCTTCCAGAATAGTTTTCATGCCTTGCTTAATGGCCATTTGTCTTAGTTCATTGGCATCGGCGTTCCGAAGGATAAGCCGGCGGATATCATCATCGATAACCAGCAATTCAAAGATGCCCAGTCGGCCATGGTATCCTGTGAATGTGCATTTTTCACATCCTTTTCCGTGATAGAGGATATTGTCGGCAGGTTTATCTGCTGCCGGCAGACCTTCCAGGCCAACTCCCGAAATATCTTTCTCCTTGCAGTGTGGACATATAATGCGCACGAGTCTCTGTGCCAGTATGCCCCTGATCGTTGATGACAAAAGGAAGCTTTCCAGGCCCAGATCCAGGAGTCTAGTGATGGCACTCGGAGCATCATTGGTATGCAATGTGGAGAGAACTAAATGTCCGGTAAGGGCGGACTGAACGGCAATTTCAGCTGTTTCCAGATCCCGGATCTCTCCAATCATGATGACATCGGGATCCTGGCGGACAATGTGGCGCAGCGTATTGGCAAAATTGAGCCCGATTTGTGGTTTGACCTGTATTTGGTTGACCCCTTTTAATTGATACTCAATGGGATCCTCGACAGTAATGATCTTCTTGTCGGGAGAATTGATTTTATCGAGGGCGCCGTAAAGAGTTGTCGTTTTGCCGCTACCGGTAGGACCGGTGACAAGGATTATGCCGTGGGGTTTTTGTATTAGTTTTTGGAATTGCGCGAGCGTGGAGTTAGTGAATCCCAGGCGTTCAAGATCAATGACGATACCTTCCTTGTCGAGGATCCTCATGACGATGCTTTCTCCGTAAAGAACAGGCATGCTGGAAACACGGAGATCGATTTCCTTATTGCTGACTTTGATTCGGATACGGCCGTCCTGAGGAAGACGCCTCTCGGCGATATTGAGTTTTGCCATAATCTTTATTCTGGAGACAATAGCCGCCTGCAATTTCTTTGGCGCTGTCTCCACATTATGGAGAACTCCATCAATGCGATAACGGATGATCAATTCGTCCTCATAAGGTTCCACATGAATGTCACTTGCTCTGCTCTCCAGTGCCCGGGCAATGATCAGGTTAACCAACTTGATGATTGGCGCTTCTGATGCCAGATCTTTGAGATGGCCTACATCTTCCCCGTCTTCAGCTGCATATTCGAATCCCTTGTCGTCTATATTTTCGATGATCTTGTTAATTTCCTGGGTCTCCTGGGCGTAATACCGCGCTATATAATCGTCGATAGCTTTTTCATCACCGGAATATACCTGGACATCCGCAAGCAGAGCCACTCTCAAGGCGTCAATAATCTCTTTACTGGAAGGGTCGGCCATCACAACCTTAAGCACATTATTTTTCATTTCCAGCGGAATTATCCTGTTATCCCGAATAAACCGGGAAGATAGTCCATCCAGCACAACGGGAACTTTGGGAAGAGTTCCCATTTTAATCGCTGTTATAGCCTGATTCATATTCATACCCTTTAATCCGGATTTCTGGATTGTTGCCGTCAGTTTTTTAGACCTTATATTATTTCATCTTCCGGTTTTACTTTCCATAGGGAGAAAACCCGATGCCTTGTGACTATTCTCTTAAACGATTATCAGTGGATGGATGAAAAAAGGGTAATTTCGTAAAAAAGGATTGATTATAATGAAAAGTGGATGTTCATGTTGGATATGAGCAAGAATAGCTGCAAACTAAAATGACTATGAGCAATGAAGGTTACTTCTTATGATCAAAAAATTGGGATGTAGTGACTTCCCCGGTAGAGTAAGATCCTTTGTGTAAAATTTCCAGATACTCTGGTATTGAATAAAACAAGACGTAGCCGGTTGGAGTGAATGTAGGTTCATTCTCAAAGATTACATAGCCGAACCAATCGTTCATCCATTTCCATTTGCCGTCAACTTTTACCTGCGCTTGTGCATGTGCTTCCCAAAGTGGGTGGTTCACTTTATAGACGGAAATGCGGGTCTCCAGCCTTTTTTCGACACCCATTGATGCCAATTCCAGGACATGGTGCCTGCACACCAGTTCGCCTGCGCAACCGGAAATAAAGAATCCCACCAGCAATACTAAAATAAAAGCAGATTTAAAATTAAAGTAATTATTATTCATATCATATCCTGACCAACAAGTACGAATACTTTGTCGCTGCATGAGACTTTGATATCCGGACTTTCGTCCTGACTTTTCCAGAGATAATTTTGCATCTATTTTTTTATCGGCAGATGGCAGGTGGAACTTTATGAAAATAAAGCTGAAATAAAATTTACGGAGCACAAATAATCTTATATTATCAAATATATCCAATATTTATCGGTCTATTGAGATATCCTTATTGATGCCGGATATCATATCATCAACCCATTTACAGCAGCAGTTTATTAATATGAATCAGGGAACAGCCGAGGGCAAATCAGTTAATACCTGAGAGCAAATCAGCGGATACCCGATAGGAAATTATTCTTCCAACCTTTATAAAAGCATTCAAAGGCTATTTTAAGCAGATTTATTGAAAATTTCTTTTGATCGGATATCAGGGAGTTATTTTTAATAAGGCTGGTTCCTTTCTGAGAATAACTTCAGTAATTATTTGTATTTGCCCCTGGCAGATAAATAGAGAAAGCATTCTCAATGTAATTCAGAGGGCGAAGCTGTATCAGTTAGCATCAACAATTAATTCTTATTACACCTGACTTTTAATGACCTCCCCAATAAAAAGAAAAAATAATATCGAGGACTATTCTTTGGGTTCGGTGGAAATGGCAGATAACAAAGATGTCGTGTATGAAAGAGGCAAGCTCTATAACCTCTCTCTAAATGATCTCCTGGCTGATCCTGATCAACCACGAAAGGTTATTGATGCACATGCACTGGAAGAACTTACTGCCTCCATCAGGAAGCATGGCATTCTGGAACCTATACTTTTTCGCCAAAATGATGACGGCAATCTGGTCATTGTTGCCGGAGAACGCCGTATTATTGCTGCCCGCAAGGCCGGCATGAGTTCTGTGCCGGCTATTTATGTCAATGGCAATTCTTCCGAAATCTCTCTCATTGAAAACCTGCTGCGTCAGGACCTCACGGTCGTGGAAGAAGCGGAAGCATTGCAGAGGCTCCTCGAGCAGCAGAAATATACTCATGAGCAGCTCAGTTCTGTTATCGGTAAGGCGCGCACAACAATTTCCGATATTCTTTTGATCAACCGCTTGCCGCAGGAACTCCGGAATGACTGTCGTGGCAATCGTCTAGTATCCAAAAAAGCCCTGATCGACATTGCCCGTAGAAAGCAGGAACGAGCCATGATTACGGCATACAATACATACAAGGAGAAGATGCAGACAGTTGCTCGCAGGCGACGCAGGGAAGGTGAAGTAACCAAAGGTGCTAATTTTGAAGCTCTATATGGCATGGTTAATAAGACAGTCTCCAGCCTCAATAATTGTGATGCTCAACAATGGAAGAAAGATGACCATGAGAACTTCCGCATCAAACTGACAATTCTCAGAGATTGGATTGATTCTTTCCTGGCCCTTCCATCTTCACATCCGGCGAAAGAAGAGAAGCAGATGTGATAAACGCTAAGCACATTTATGATTATCCATAATTAAATCAATATAGTCAATAATGCCGGAGCTCCGGCATTGATCTATTTATCAATGATTATACCAAATATGTCATAATTAACGATGAAATTATCAATAATGCCTATGATTAGATCGTATTCTATGTTTTACCTAACTATTAGAGATCAATCATACTGCGTCTAAGGAATTGATCCATAAGCTAAGAAATACTGATTATTTGGAAGTACACCTTTAAGAATTAGCGCATCTATCAATCGGGGCGTCCCTGATTGTGAATAACTTTATAATCCCGTACATTGTTGCCAACCCTGACTACCTGCGCTCGACGCAGAAAGACTATTATTAATAGGGAGGCGGATGGCATTAAGAATGGAAAATAATCAGTGTCAGTTAAACAACAATGAGAGGAGAATTAATATGTACAAACGCAAATTATTTATGATGATACCAATGTTCCTGGTATTGACAATCTTTGCCTGGGATATTGAGCAAAGCCACGCTGCGCCTACGCTCAATCCAAACGTCAATTTGGCCTTACCAAATTTTGCTTACAGCCCGCCACTGAGGAAGTTTATCAATACTCTACCGGGTGTTAACACAGGAAACAACCTTCCTGTGCCTCAGCAGATACCTCTGGCTACGCCGGATAAGTTAACTTTCCCGGGATCCGATTATTACGAAATCTCTCTGGTTGAGTATCAAGAGCGGATGCATTTGGATCTACCCGCGGTCGGGACTAAACTGCGGGGTTATGTGCAGACTAATAATGGGACAGACGCAGCTGGGACCACAAATAGTGTGGTACCGGCGACTGTCCACTATTTGGGACCTCTGATCCTGGCCACAAAAAACAGGCCGGTGCGCATCAAATTCACCAACACACTCCCGTTGACCGCGGCTGGTGGCAATCTCTTTGTGCCCGTGGACAAAACAATCATGGGCGCAGGTCTTGGTCCGCTGACAGCTGCCGGTGCTGCCTGTGACCCAACGGCTCCGGCTTCAACATGCGCCAGCTATACGGAAAACCGGGCTACTATCCATCTCCATGGCGGTCTTCCTCCGTGGATTAGTGACGGGACGGCTCACCAGTGGATCACTCCGGCTGGGGAAGTGACACCTTTTGTTAAGGGCGCCAGTCAGCATAATGTTCCCGACATGTGGTATAATGCAGCTGGCACAATCATTACAGCCTGCTCCGGCCAACTGACTTGTGCTACGCCCGGTGCGACAACAACACCTGCCGGTGTGGCAACCTTTTATTGGCCCAATCAGCAGTCTGGCAGATTGCTGTTCTATCATGATCATGCTTTAGGGATAACCGGTGTTAATGTTTATGCAGGTGAGGCCGCGGGCTATCTGTTGGTTGATCCGACAGAAGAAAGCGCATTGCTTGCCGCAGGAGTGCCCGGAACGATTGTGACTAATCCTACTACCGGGGCGATCTCCAGCGCGGATTTGGCACGCCTTATTCCAATGGTCATTCAAGACAAGACTTTTGTTTATGATGCCTCCGTAGATGCAGCATTCCCAGTCGCTCCGCCTGCCGGTGTTCAAACAGGTGTCTCACGTTACACCGCGACAACTGATCCTCTTTGGGTTTCTCCCCTGACCTGGGGAGCAGCTACACCTCCCACTGGCGGTAATCTCTGGTTTCCCCATGTTTATCAACCAAACCAGGATCCCACTTCCATCACAGGGGCAAACCCTCTGGGACGCTGGGACTATGGTCCCTGGTTCTGGCCGGTATTCCCCGTAACATCGCCTTATCCGCCCACAGTCTCTCACGTACCCGAGGCTTTCATGGATACTCCTCTTGTGAACGGCACGGCATATCCCTACATTTCAGTTGCGCCTGCCCTGTACAGGCTGAGAATCCTCAACGCCACTAATGACCGGATGTTAAATCTTCAATTGTATCAGGCTGACAGCTGCACGACCCCTGCTACGGCCACCGCAACATTAGGGACAGGGGCTGCCGCCGGCACTATCGCCAGCATCGCTGTTAGTAGCGGAGGGGCCGGTTGCAGTTCAACAGTTCCCCCCATGGTACACATTTCAGGTGGCGGAGGATATGGCGCCTGGGCGACGGCAACTGTTACCGGCGGTGCTGTAACGGCCATCACTGTGACAAATGGCGGCGCCGGTTATACCGGTTTACCTACCGTCATCGTCGGAGGCAGTACGGAAGTAAAAATGGTGCCGGCGGTTCCCGGAGCAGCTGCATTTCCAGCCTCCTGGCAGGCGCAAACACCGGGTATGATCCCGGATATATTGGACAGCAGACTCCCGGGCGTGCCCGATCCGGCTTTGCGTGGTCCGGCCATGATCCAGATCGGTACGGAAGGCGGGATTTTGCCGGCACCGGTGGTCCTCCCCAATACCCCTGTCGGTTTTGAACAAAACAAAAGAAATATCGTTGTATTAAATGTTCTGGAAAAAACACTTTTCCTGGCCCCGGCGGAACGGGCGGACATCATCGTCGATTTCTCAAAATTTCAAGGGAAGAAAATTATTCTCTATAATGACTCCCCGGCGCCAGTGCCGGCAGGTGACCCGCGCTATGACTTTTATACGGGCAACCCCGATTATTCGGCAACCGGCGGGGCAAATTATCAGGGCGGCGCTCCCTCAACTATGCCCGGTTATGGCCCCAACACCAGAACTATTTTGCAATTCCAGGTATCAGGAACTGATTCCGGCGTACCTGGACCTGTTGATGACTATCCGCCGGCATTGGTAAGCACATTAAACACGACCCTGCCGACGACCTTTGCTTTGACTCAGGATAAACTTGTTATACCGGAGCCGGAGTATCTGGTTGCCTCTGGAGGGAATGCAGCTACCGCGACGTATTCGACAATCTCAGCCAATTTCCTGACATTTACACCTGTCGGCGCTGCAGCACCGGTAACGATGCCGCTGAAGCCGAAAACCATCCAGGAGTTATTTGATCCTGAAGGGAGGATGAACGCAACATTGGGAGTTGAACTGCCGTTTACAGGTGCTAATATTCAAACTACTGTTCCGCTGGGATTCATTGATCCTCCCACTGAGACCTTCAAAGCCGGTGAAACTCAGTTGTGGAAGATCACCCACAACGGCGTAGACACCCACGGCATTCATTTCCATTTATTCGATGTGCAGGTAATTAACCGTGTCGGCTGGGACGGGGCTATCCGCACTACCGACCCCAATGAACTGGGCTGGAAGGACACCGTCCGGATGAACCCGCTGGAAGATATCATTGTAGCCATGCGAGCCAAGGTACCTACTTACCCCTTCTCGGTTCCCAACAGCATTCGACCTCTGAACCCTGCAATGCCCGTGGGATCTACATTCCCGAGTTTCGACCCCTTGACGGGGACTCCGACCACCGTCGTCAATGCCGTGACTAACTTCGGTCATGAGTATACATGGCATTGCCATATCCTGGGACATGAAGAAGACGACATGATGCGGCCATTGGTGTTGAATACTGATCAACTGCTGTATTTAGCCAATACGGGTGCCGGTATCTCGCAATGGGACATGGGTGCTTTGACGAAAATTACTGCAAACAATCCGACAAATATGGTGGCTTCGGGTTCCCTCTTGTATGTGTTTGGTATAACGGGAGCGCCTGGTATCTTCAAATGGGGTGGTAATTCCTGGATTCAACTTAATGCTGTTAACCCGACAAGCATGGTGGCCTCGGGTTCAGTATTGTATGCGAGTGGTTTGGCAGGAAATGCCGGCATCTGGAAATATGACGGTAGTGTCTGGACTAAACTCAATACTATCGACCCGACAAGCATGGTGGCCTCGGGCGCAGTATTGTATGCAAGTGGCATGGCAGGTAACGCCGGTGTTTGGAAATATGACGGCAGTGCCTGGACTCGGCTCAATACTCTTAACCCGACAAGCATGATAGCCTCGGGTTCAGTATTGTATGCGAGTGGCTTGGCAGGCAATGCGGGCGTCTGGAAATATGACGGTAGTGCCTGGTCTCGGCTAAATGGTGTCAATCCGGCAAATATGGTTGCGTCGGGTTCTGCGTTATATGTAGCTGGCTTGGCAGGCAATGCGGGCGTCTGGAAATATGACGGCAGTGCTTGGACTCAGCTCAACGGTATCAATCCGACAAATATGGTTGCGTTGGGTTCTGCGTTATATGTAGATGGTATGGCAGGCAATGCCGGAGTTTGGAAATGGGAAGCCAATGCCTGGACTCGGCTTACTACTGCTGACCCTACAGTCATGTTGGCTGGTTTTTAAAGTCTGGCAATTGTTATTTAGTCCGACTAAGTTAGTAAATTAACAAAAGCAGTTTTAACGGGGAGGGAGCAATCCCTCCCCCCAGTCCTTTTTTAGGCTCATAGATATCGACAAAAAATATTTCTTCATTGATTTTCCGAACCTTAAATCCAATATACATATCTAAATAATATGAGGCAATCGAATGATTGATCAAAATAAAAATATCATGGTTGTTATTCTATGTGGCGGTACGGGAACACGCATGCGTGAAGAAACAGAATTTCGACCTAAGCCGATGGTCAATATCGGCGAGCGCCCGATCCTCTGGCATATTATGAAATATTATTCGAGGTTCGGCTTTCGTGATTTTGCTCTGGCTTTGGGGTATCGCGGCGATATGATCAAAAATTATTTTTGCCATTATGAACTCATGAACAATGACGTGACCATTGCCTTGGGGCAGCCGGAAAATATATGCATTCATAAGTCTCATGATGAAGCCGGTTGGAGTATAACTTTAGCTAATACGGGAGAAAAGACACTTAAAGGGGGACGTTTAAAAAAACTGGAAAAATATATTTCCGGCGATATATTCATGATGACCTATGGCGATGGCATCTCTGATATCGACATCGATGCTCTTTTGACATTTCATCATGCTCACGGCAAACTGGTAACAGTTACGGGGATCAATCCCGCTTCACGTTTCGGTGAATTAAAAATTGACGGTGATCTCGTTAAATCCTTTGCAGAGAAACCGCAGAATGGAGATGGCCTCGTCAACGGCGGTTTTTTTGTGTTTCATAAATCTATTTTCGATTACCTTACTATTGATGATTCCTGCGACCTCGAAATCGGCCCTTTGGAACAGATAGCCAAAAATGGTCAGCTGATGGTTTACAAGCACCGGGGATTCTGGGCATGTATGGACACATTGCGGGATGTGGAGTATCTCAATAATTTATGGAATTCCGGTCAGGCAAAATGGAAAATCTGGTAATGCAGCATGTTCAATAATACATATTGTAATGCCAGAGCGCTAGTGACAGGACATACCGGTTTCAAGGGTTCCTGGCTTGCCTTCTGGCTTGTGCAACTGGGCTCGAAAATCAGTGGCTATTCACTTCTGCCACCAACAGAACCCAACCACTTTGATCTTCTTGATCTCAATATCGTTTCCACGATCGGTGATGTTCGTGATGCAGAAAAAGTAAAGCAGTTATTCAATGAGCAGCAACCAGAGATTGTCTTTCACCTTGCGGCACAGCCCATTGTCAGACTTTCTTATAAAGATCCGGTTGCAACATTTTCCACTAATTTAATGGGTACTATCAATGTTCTGGAAGCAGCAAGAGAATGCAGGTCAGTTCGTGCTATCGTCATCGTGACCAGCGATAAATGTTATGACAATAAGGAATGGATATGGGGATATCGGGAAAACGATTCCATTGGTGGTTATGATCCTTACAGTGCATCCAAAGGGTGCGCCGAGCTTATCACTTCATGCTGGCGCAATTCTTTCTTCAATCCCGCAGACTACGGTAGAACCCATAACACTCTTCTGGCGAGCGTGCGCGCCGGAAACGTAATCGGGGGCGGAGATTGGGCGCAAGACCGGCTAATCCCGGATATGATGCGTGCTGTAAGCAATAGTGAAACAGTAAATATCCGCAACCCCCGGGCCACCCGTCCATGGCAGCATGTTCTCGAGCCGTTGAGCGGGTATCTGCTTCTTGGTCAAAAACTACTGGAAGGCCGGAAAGAATTTGCCGACGCCTGGAACTTCGGACCGTCTGAAGACGGCAATGTTACTGTAGTTGAAATTGTAGACCAGGTAAAGGCGGTCTGGCCGAAAATAGACTATGAAATACAAAAGTCCCCCGATCAACCGAATGAGGCGGGCCTGCTTAGGCTGGACTGTTCTAAGGCACGGACAAAATTGCAGTGGTCACCTGTCTGGGATGTGAAAACAGCCATTGCAAAGACAACCCAATGGTACAGGGCATTTCATGAATCCGCAGATGTCCGAAGTTTTGAGGACCTTCATGGCTATATCTCAGATGCAAAAAACAAACAGATTTTCTGGGCGGAAGAATGAAATTTCTCGAAACGTCACTAGCCGGTGCCTATGTAATTGAACTCGAACCGTTTCGCGATGAGCGGGGGTTTTTTGCACGCACCTTTTGCCAAAACGAGTTTGCCAAAATCGGTTTTGATAAGCAGATCGTTCAAATCAATCATTCTTTAACCAGGCAAAAAGCTACAATCAGGGGCCTACACTATCAATGCTCGCCGGCCTCTGAAATAAAGATTATACGGTGTGTTCAAGGAGCGGTCTTTGACGTCATGGTAGATATCCGGCTTAGTTCCCCGACCTTCAGGCATTGGCACGGTGTGGAATTATCGAAAGATAATATGCGCATGGTTTTCATGCCGGGGGGATTTGCTCATGGCTTCCAGACGCTCACCGATAATGCAGAGTTGATTTATCATCATTCGGCATTTTACGAGCCCCAATATGAGCGTGGATTAAAATATGACGATCCCGCTTTTGCTATTCGTTGGCCTCTGCCTGCCGGAATTGTATCATCGAGGGATCGAAATTTCTCGTTTATCGGCAATAGCTTCCAAGGGATTAAAATATGAACTGCCGTTTCTGCAGTAAAAAGTTAACTTCTGAATTTCTTGACTTGGTCAGTGCCCCTCCATCCAATTCGTTCCTTACTAGAGAACAGCTAAACGAACCGGAAGTTTATTATCCACTGAAGATTTTCGTCTGTGATTCCTGTTTTCTTGTGCAGATTGACGAGTACAAGAAATCGATGGATATTTTTGATTCTGGTTATGTTTACTTCTCTTCTTTTTCCTCGACATGGCTTACACATGCAAAAAAATATGCTATGATGATGATCGAAAAATTTGGCTATGACCAAAATAGCCTGATCATTGAAATTGCTTCAAATGATGGATACTTATTGCAATATTTCCAGGAACAGGGGATCCCGTCTCTAGGTATCGAACCGGCAGTGGCAACAGCTACAGAGGCCAGAAAAAAAGGCATAGAAACCATTGTAGATTTTTTTGGCAAGGGAATCGCCAATCGTTTGGCCAGGCAGAATAAAAAAGCTGATTTACTGATCGGCAACAATGTCCTTGCTCACGTGCCTAATTTGAATGATTTTGTGGCGGGACTAAAAATTGTACTTAAGCCAGCCGGTGTTGTTACAATGGAGTTTCCTCATTTAATGCACCTTATTGCTGATGGACAGTTTGATACCATTTATCATGAACACTATTCATACCTTTCATTTCTGACAGTGAGATCTATATTCCTGACGCACGGACTGGATTTGTTCGATGTTGAAGAGCTTCCAACACATGGAGGATCTATTCGCATATTTGCCAAGCACATGGAGGATCAGACAAAAAGTGTCTCAGATAATGTATCCTCTCTAATGAAAAAGGAGAGATCTGCCGGCCTTCACATGATTTCTTATTATAAGAACTTCCAAAGCAAGGCGGCGCAGGTGAAGTACGGACTGCTTAAGTTTCTCATCGAGCAGAAAGAAAAAGGGCGGAAAGTGGTGGCTTATGGGGCAGCAGCAAAAGGAAATACCCTTTTTAACTTTTGTGGCATTGGAGAAGATCTTGTCGCTTTCGTGGTAGATATGTCACCTCATAAACAAGGGAAATATCTTCCTGGCAGTCATATCCCGGTTGTGAGTGAAGAAGAGATGAAAAGATACAAGCCGGACTATGTCCTGATTCTTCCATGGAATATTAAGGAAGAGATTATGACTCAGCTTGATTATATTTCCGAATGGGGAGCAAAGTTTGTTGTACCAATTCCCTCTATCCGGGTTTTTTAGAATTTCCGGTGCACAATGACTAAGATCTATTATACAAAACCATCAATCACCAATCTGGAGATCAACTATATAGCAGACGCGGCTGCGAATGGCTGGGGCGAGAAATGCTATGATTATATTTATCGGTTAGAAGATTTATTCAAGAACCATCTAGGCGTTAAGTATGCAATCGCCACTTCGAGTTGTACAGGGGCAATGCACATGGGGTTGGCCGCGATCGGAGTTAAACCGGGAGATGAGGTAATACTGGCAGATATAAATTGGATCGCCTCTGCAGCACCAATTAGCTATCTTGGCGCAAAACCAGTTTTCATAGATGTATTGCCCGATTCCTGGTGTATTGATCCTGAAAAAGCAGAAGCTGCAATTACACCGAATACAAAAGCGATCATCGCCGTTCACCTTTACGGCAATCTTTGCGAAATGGATGCTCTGCAAGCCTTAGGGCGCCGTCATGGCATTCCGGTCATTGAAGATGCCGCCGAAGCCATAGGTTCGATATACCACGGACGGCGTGCCGGCTCCATGGGCGCCTTCGGCGTCTTCTCCTTTCACGGCACGAAGACGGTAACAACGGGCGAAGGAGGAATGTTCGTAACAAACGATCACGCTCTCTATGAAAGGGTATGTACCCTGAGTAACCACGGGCGGGCTCGCGGGCAGGTAAAACAATTCTGGCCTGATATGATTGGTTTTAAATATAAGATGTCGAACCTGCAAGCTGCCCTTGGATGTGCGCAAATGGAACGGATTGATGAACTTGTCGCAAAAAAAAGGTATATATTTGAGCAATATCAAAAATCATTTGCAAATATTGAAGGTATAACCATGAACCCGGAGGCAGAAGATACTGTAAATGGTTATTGGATGCCGACGCTAGTGTTTGACAGACCTTTTGATTTTAACAGAGAGCTTCTGCTTCATAAATTCAAGCAAAGAGACATCGATGGACGTGTCTTCTTTTATCCACTTAGTTCGTTGCCAATATTCACCAACAAGTATGAGAATTCAGTCAGCTATCATATTTATGCAAAAGCTATAAACCTGCCCAGTTATCATGACCTGACGAATGAAGATATTGATAGGGTAATAGAAGTAGTGAAGGATTATATTTTTACCCAGCATTAAAACAACTTATTTAACTGCCTCTCTGATGGAGCAGAATTAATGAATATATTATTTCTAGGTGCTGCCAACCCTGAGACTGGCCGAATGATAAGGGCAGTAAGCGATGCTGCGTCAAATTTCAACGTTATAGGTTTTATTGATAACGATCCCGGTAAGAAAGGTACTCTGTTCTGTGGATACCCAATATTCGGCGGGTTTGAAATTCTGGAAAAATTTTCCAAGGAAGACATTTATTTTGTGAACCTGATTACCGGAAGCACGAAAATGCGTTACGAGACATCCGTCTACATGGCAAAAAAAGGCTGTCGATTTACAAATTTTATCCATCCATCCATTAATTTATCCATGACGCAGATTGGAATCGGTAATTACTTTCAAGATTCCGTCATTATTCAAGCAGATGCTGTAATCGGCAATAATTGCAGCATACATATGGGGGCATTGATCGCCCATGAATCTAAAATTGGTCACTCCGTATTTATTGCGCATGCTTGCAGTATTTCGGGGTGTGTTGAAATAGGAGACGGATGTTTTATTGGAACAAATGCAACTCTGCTTCCCCGCATCAAAATCGGTAAATGGGCCACTATCGGAGCCGGTGCAGTTGTTACTAAAGATGTCCCGGACTATGCAACAGTGGTCGGCAATCCTGCCAGAGTGATTCGTTTATCCGACCCTGTATATCCAAGTGGGAATATATTATAGCGAGATTGAATAATATGATGCATTGACATCAATAATAAAACTAAAAATAGGGGGCACAAATGACGGATAAGAAAGAAGAAATATTTTCGATGCATGATATCCGTACTCAAACTGAAAATGATCAAGGATATGCAATGGGGATGGGCGCCTATTTCCCCAGAAGTTTAGGCACTAATATGGACAAATTGCGCAATTTTTCTAAATACGTTCCTCGACAGGCCCTTTCCGCGTTTTTGGCTAAGAATGCTATTTTTGAACGCCTTTTGAATGTGCATGGACATATAATAGAATGCGGCATTTTTCTCGGGGGAGGACTGATGACCTGGGCACAGTTAAGCGCCATTTATGAACCGGTGAATCATATCCGCCGCGTGATAGGTTTTGATACCTTTACCGGCTTTGTCGATATAAACGCCAAGGATAAAGGTGACAATCTTGAGTTTGCCGTTCCCGGAGGATTGGCTACAGAAGCTTTTTCTGATCTGCAAGAGGCAATAAGACTATATGATTTAAATCGAACCATAGGTCATATTCCTCGCGCTGAACTCGTAGTTGGCGATGCCGTGAAAACTATACCGGAATATTTAAGTAAGAATCCTCATCTGGTAGTTGCTATGTTGTATTTGGATTTTGACTTATATGAACCGACAAAAGTTGCCATCGAAACTTTCTTACCGAGGATGCCCAAAGGTGCAATTCTCGCATTTGATGAATTAAACCAGGCCAGTTGGCCAGGTGAAACAATTGCAGTTTTGGAAACCGTAGGTTTAAATAACCTCCGAATACAGAGATTCCCCTTTACTTCAGCACTTTCTTTCGCAGTGCTTGATTGATTTTTATTTCCAATTTTTGTCGGTCATCAAAAAGGATATAATTTAGATGCAGTTCATGGATACGAAGAGTGAATTCCTGGCTGAGTATGTTGTCCGACAAATAGCTGCCTATTTTCCTGATCGCTTCAACATAAAAGATGTCGTCGTGAAAAATATTCCGAATGCCCTGCAACGCACAGAACAATGCATAGGCTCTATTTTAGCTTGGCGTGATAAAGGGTTTGACTACCTCGTTTCCGGTCAATATGCGACATTTCTTTATTTTTTGGCCAATTGCATCTGGAAAGATTCTGGAGGTCACGATGCCGCGACTCGTTTATTTTTGTTGAATAAGGCACTGAATGGAATAGATTTATTTTACAAAATTGAAATGCCGCACTATTTTGCGATTGGTCATACGGTAGGTATGGTGTTTGCCATGGGCGGCTACGGTGATTACTGCGTATTCCATCAAGGTTGTACAGTGGGAAGACAGGGTGTTGAGCACACCATACTTGAAAATGGTGTCGTAATGTTTCCCTCATCAATGGTCATCGGGAAATGTCTTGTTCGTGAGAATACTGTGCTCACACCCGGTGTAGCCCTGATAAATGCGGATACTCCCGGCAATTGTTATGTGTTTTCCGGGAAAAGCGGCCGCCCCGTTTTTAAGGAAATGAAGCGCTACTATGCTGACGAATACTTTATTCGTCCCGGGTCTGATTATTGAACTGCATAGAAAAAACTGAACTTATACAGGAATGTTCGACATAATTTCCAGTCATCTTAGTATCTCTTATTGAAAAGTATATGAGCCTCCTTAGAAAAAACATAGCTGCCAACTTTGCCGGAAATTTCTGGCAAGCCGGTATAGCTCTGCTGTTTATACCACTATATATAAAATTTATAGGAATTGCATCTTACGGGCTAATTGGTATTTTTACAACACTGCAGGCTATCCTGGTACTTTTGGACTTGGGGCTAACGGCAACATTGACCCGTGAAATGGCGCGTCTCTCAGCATTGCCGGGCAAGGCACAGGAAATGAGGGATCTCGTCCGTTCACTGGAAATAATTTGTTGGTTCGTGGCCATCTTAATTGGAATGGCTATTTTGGCAATATCTCCCTTTATTACGCATAACTGGATTAATCCGAGCGGGCTATCACCTCATACCATCGAGGAAGCAGTTCTAATCATGGGTTTAACGGCTGCTCTCCAATGGCCGGCTTCTTTTTACTCCGGTGGACTCATGGGGCTCCAACAACAGGTCGTGTTGAATATCATCAATATAGTTATCAGTACTTTACGCAGTGTGGGAGCCGTACTTATCCTCTGGTTGATTTCCCCAACGATCCAGGCTTTCTTTTTATGGCAACTGCTTATCAGCATAATTAACACTTCAATTTTGACATTCTTTCTCTGGAGCAGGCTTCCGCATACCGAAAAGAAGTCATCGTTCCAGAAACAAATCTTCACAGGCATATGGAGGTTTGCCGCAGGCATAAGTGGAATATCAATACTGGCATTAATTCTTACGCAGCTGGACAAGATCATTTTAAGTAAGATGCTTACTTTGGAAATGTTCGGTTATTATACTTTGGCAAGCGCCGTCGCCATGACCATCTACCGGTTGATCGGACCAGTTTATTTTGCAATTTATCCCCGATTCACCCAACTGGTTGCCATCTCCGATCAAGATGGATTGAAGCGACTTTATCACAAAAGTTGCCAGGTCATGTCCGTTCTTATTTTCCCAGTTACTATTGTTGTTGCAATATTTTCTAAAGAAATTCTTCAACTATGGACACAAAATACTGTTATAGCTGAAAGGACATACCTGCTGGTTAGCTTTCTAATATGCGGTACCGCTCTTAACGGGTTAATGTATATTCCCTATGCATTACAATTAGCCAACGGCTGGACAAAACTTGCTTTTTATACCAATTTGATAGCCGTAATTATGATGGTACCGATGATTGTATATATGATCTGGCAATATGGCGCATTAGGCGCTGCAATACTTTGGGTGATCTTGAACGGTTGTTGCCTATTGATTGCCATCCATTTCATGCACAGACGGTTACTATCATCTGAGAAATGGCGTTGGTACTGGCAGGATGTTTGTTTGCCACTTTTAACAGCCATCATAATTGCAGGGTTGGGAAAATTGTTTATTAGAAACCAATCATCTCAATTCATGGTAGCCTTTTACTTAATATTCATCTCAATTTCAACTCTCGGCGTTACAGCTATCGCCACGCAGGCAACGAGACTGCTGTTGTTTAATAGAGGTGTCAAATCTCCAGATGAAGAAGAGGCTAAATGAACGATATGATAACACCGAATGGACAAATACCCTCTGAAAATATGAACATGAAGATGCCTGCTGCCATTACAACCGTCATACCGACATATTGTCGTCCGAAGTTATTGGAACGTGCAATTAAAAGTGTTTTAAACCAGACTTATCCCCACTTACGGGTATGCATCTATGACAATGCTTCAGGTGATGAAACGGCTGATATTGTGGCAGAGCTGGCTCGGAAAGATTCACGCGTAACATACTACTGCCATTCGGAAAACATTGGAGCAATAGGAAATTTCAATTTTGGAGTGAAAGAGGTTCGAACTCCATTTTTTTCTGTTCTTTCGGATGATGACATTTTATTGCCTGATTTCTATGAAATAGCATTAAAGGGCTTGAATAAATATCCTGATGCTGCCTTCTCCGCGACAGAAGTTATATGCATGAAGCCTGATGGCTCTTTTGGAATTGCAGCCAATTCGACCTGGAAAAACGATTATTATCGTCCCCCCGCAGGGTTGTTGGCCATGTTTGAAGACGGGCGTCATCCGCCAACTATGACAGGAGTTCTGTTTCGCAGTATAGTGATTGAGCATATAGGATTTTTTGATGAAGCAGTTGGGGGACCTTGCGATTATGATTATATGCAGCGTATTGCAGCACATTTTCCCTTTGTATTATCAAATGTCCCCGGAGGAATATACGTAATGCATTCTTCATCTGCTAGTTCCACTGCTGGTCTCGGTCTCGTTTGGCCGGGCTGGCTAAAAATGATACATAATTTGACTGATGATAATCGTATACCAATGCCTATAAGAGAGAAATTTCGTTTGTATTCAATGAAGGAATTAAAAATGAAAGTATTTTTATGCGGGATGCAATCTATAAAATATAAGAAATACGAAGATACATATAAAGCTGCAAGTGTTCTTTATCACCATTTTAGTGCAAAATTTTTAGCATCAGTGATCTACCTGACGGCTAAAGCCTGCGAACATGCTTCCTGGTTGCAGACTATATTAGTGCATATAATCAATCTATATCGCAGATTAAATCTATACCTAGGTAAATCTTCAATTCCAAACGTCGAAAAATATTCTTCGTATTTAAATTAGTGGAAATTAAAAACATCTGCGCAAAAAGTTGGCCGAGTAATAAATTATTGCCAAATTTACCGTCTGCAAAACCATATAAAATATCGGCTAAACCTATCGATTTATGACTATATGCCGCATGATTTAATAAGCATCATCATACCAACATTAGGCCGAACCACACAGCTCGAAGCTTTGCTGGCCTCAATTGTATCTTCTCAATATAAACATTATGAGATTATCATAATTGATCAGAATAGAACATTGATAGTGGCTGAGATTGTCCGGAAATTTAATAATGTTCTACCAATTGAACATATTAAAGTTTGTTTTACCGGTGCGGCAAGGGCCCGGAATTATGGTCTGCAATTTGCCAATGGACAATATCTGTTTTTCCCGGATGATGATGCAGAATTATTTCCAGAAACCATGGCTCTAGCGATGGAATATCTGAAAAGCACTGGGGCTGAAGTTTTATTTGGCAAATGCGTGGATCGTACATCGGCGGATTCTGTGGGCATATTTTCGAAGAAAAGTGGTTATCTGTCATTAAAACAACATGAAACAATGTTCATTGAAGCTACAATGTTCATTAAAAAAGATATTTTTTCAAAATTTCAATTTGACGAATCCTTTGGCATTGGAACATTTTATGGAGCTGAAGAAGCATATGACCTTGTATTAAGAATGCTTCAGAAAAGAATAATCATTTTCTATACACCTGAAGTCGAAATATATCACCCGCAAAAGGTCATTAATCATTCCGAGGCATCAGAAAGAAGAAGAGTTTTTTCATATCGTTGCGGGTTTGCACATTTATGTGTCAAACATAAATTGTATTATAAATATTTTTTGCGTTTACTGAAAGTAATCTTCTATATCCCCTACACCATGATCGCTGTCCCAAGAAAAACACGTTATTATTTATCAGAGCTTTTGGGCTTGCTCACGGGAGTAATTGTGAGATGATAATAGCGCAATTTAATAATCTCTATTTTTATTTTTTCTGCGCCCAATTGATATTTGTTCCTGTGTATTTTTATCACACCCCCTTGATCTCCGATGCTATTAACTTGAATAAAGCTATCTGGATGCATATGATCGGTGTTTTTTGGTCGGCTGTAGGTTTTCTTACAGTAAAATTATTTTATTCCCTACCGGATAATCGTGAGTGGCAGAACGAAGATAAATATAATTCATTCACTAACACATTTTATGTTTATTCATACCTGATTATAATTATAGGAACTGCAGTAGCCATCTTACAGGTCGTTTTATTTGTTCCTTTGACAGAATATGCGACAAAATTATTAAGCAGTGATTATGAAATCGGTATCCGAGATGCCTTTCTTTTACCGTCAGACGAAGAAGGTCTGTCGGGTATTATCAAAATGTTTTCATATGCCCCGTTGTCTATTTATCTTATGTCATTGGGAATTATAAATTTTATAATGCCCAGCGAGGTTGACAAGAGAAGACTCTGGAATCTGAATATTACAGCATTGGTAGCAATAGTAATTAAAGTATTTTTCTCTCTTGATCGTTTAACCATCATGACGGTTCTTCTGGCCAATATCTTTCTTGTTATTAAAAAAGGTTACATTAACAAAATTCGATATTGGATATTTATTGCGTTAGCATTATTGCTGGCAAATTATTTATCCATAAAACGTTTAGAAAATGTAGGCATTATCGATTTCACCTTGTTATATTTTAAATCAGGGTTAGTTAACTTTCAATTGATGATTGATACGTGTGATCAATATACTTACGGTTTTTCAACGATCCTTGCACCTTTGTATTTTATTTTTAGATTCTTTCATCTGTCTTTGCCTGATTTTCAGAGTAATTATGAATGGGAGTGGAATCCTGCACAGTATTTTTCTTCTTACGCATTCCAGGACTTTGGCTATTTCTATTTTATCGCCTTTTATTTTGTCGGAATGTTATTATACATCATTGACGATAATACAAGGAAGCGAAATATCTATTCTAGTGCCACATACTTTGTCGTCCTATATGGAGCGGTGTCCTTTGTATTCGTTCCTGTGATACGCGGAATTGATTTTTGGTTTTCTTTACTCTTGCCTCTCATTCTTGTGCGTTTATTTTCAAAAAGCTTGATTCGGCTGAACTCGAATTGCGAAAAATCTGTCAATTAGAGAAATGAGGATTGCACAACCAACAGCGAACGGGGCTCAGAATCATCAGCATAATCAACATATAAAAAAAGGGGAAGTTCATAAGGGGGGAATGTGATACGTATCAAGAAGATGATACGCAGTATATTGAATCAATTTGGGGTCGACATCTATCGTATCCAGAGATATGCCAGGCAGCCTGGGTCTTCACAAATCCCAGATGATAAATATTACCGCCCGCTGTTTTCGCCATGGCTTGGTTACGGAGAGTTCCGGAAATACTATGACCTGGCAAAGGACAGGACAATTGTTTCGCGCGATCGCTGCTGGATTCTTTATGCACTTTGCCGACAAAGCCTGTTTATAAATGGTGACATTTGGGAGTGTGGCGTTTACAAAGGTGGAACTGCCGCCATGCTGGCCCAGATCATCCATGACTATTCGGCTGCCAGATTCCTTCGACTCTTTGACACATTTGAGGGAATGCCTCAAACAGATCATGCTATTGACTGTCACAGTAAGGGCGACTTCTCAGATACAGCGCTGGCAACAGTTCAAAACTATATTCAACACAGCGATATCGCCATATACCACCAGGGCTATATACCCGAGACATTTAGAGGATTGGAACACTCCCGAATAGCCTTCTCTCACGTGGATGTAGATATAAGACAGTCAGTTGCCGATTGTTGTGAGTTTATTTTCCCTCGATTATCTGTCGGTGGGTTCATGGTGTTTGACGACTATGGGTTTCCGACATGTCCCGGTGCAAGGAAAGCTGTTGATGAATATTTTTCACGCCATGATGTAATACCGCTGGTCCTGCCCACGGGACAAGCCGTTGTCTTCAAAAATAAATGATTCCGATACCGTATTATGGGTAGTTACCGGACGAAATGAAAAGTTGAATCAATAAATGGGTTTAATCCACCGCTTTGATCTACTGCGCGCATATTGTTCACAGGAACGGGATTTTGAGTGTTCCCCGGGCGAATTCTTGAAAAACCTGTTGCGTCCGACAGCGAACTTCTTTGCAAGCTCCCGTATAGTGAATGTGGCTGATGCCGGGAACTGCCGTCGAATCTCGCTGCAGGGCATCGCAAAGCCGCTTTACTGGCCCCGGCAGATATCACTGCATAAACTTTACATGGTGATTGCGGAATCCCTGAACGAAACAGATTGGCATTATTATGAAGTGCCGGAGACAACGGTTGAATCCGGTGATGTAGTTCTGGATTGCGGCGCTGCTGAAGGGATTTTCTCTTTGAATCTGATAGACCGGGCGAAATGCATTCTTATCGAACCATCACCCGTATTCACCGAATCTCTGGCCAGGACCTTTGCCGGGGTGCAAAATGTGCAAATCATTTCGGCTGCACTGAGCAGTCAATCAGGAAAAGGATACTTAAGTGCCGGTTGCCTGAATTCCGTTTTGCATAATGCTGAACCGGATACACCACAAGACGATTCTGTGATCGTCCGCACTACCACCATTGATGAATTAGTAGTTGAATTGGGATTGGATAGAGTGGATTACATCAAAGGAGATCTGGAGTCATTCGAATTGCCGGTTTTACGGGGAGGAGAACGAACAATAAGAAAATTCCGACCAAAGATGGCTTTGACCACTTATCATAAAAGTAATGACTGGAAGGAGATGCGGGACTTTGTTCTTTCTTTAGTACCCGGCTATTCCTGGCATGTGAAAGGATTAAGCTATCTGGATAAGTCTCCCAAACCTGTTATGATACATTTCTGGCCGACTAAGTAATATTAGTACTATGTATAATAAATTATTCTTTAATTTTTCTTTCCTTATATTACTACAAACAAAGGCAGCTCTGATTGTTGGTCAGATAATAACCAGGATCCAGAATCGCCTCACAAAATTAGATGACAATTCCGATGACATCAGAAAAAAGGTACTGGTATTGAAGACTGATGAAATTGGTGATTTCGTATTGGCAACAGTATTCCTTCGTGAATTACGCCTGCTGTTGCCCCGCGCAAGAATTACATTAGTTGTAAATCCGGCAACATTTAATTTGGCGGAATTGTGTCCGTATGTCGATGATATCATAATTTACCGACAAAAAGTTCCCCGCTACCTCCGGCCATTTATATTGCCTTTACGCGCCTTTAGATTAGGATTTTATACATTGCAGCCGGAACACTTCGACATGGCTCTGCTGCCCAGACGGGATATGGATACCGACTACTCTCTTTATGTAGCTTATTTCAGTTTATCCCGACAAAGAATCGGATATACGGAACATATTGATGCGCGAAAGCAACTGGTAAACAAAGGCTTCGATTTAATGTTAACAGATGTCCTATTCGACAAAAAACCTCAACATGAAGTTGAAAGGTATTTAGATTTCATCCGCTACCTTGGAGGAAATCCTTCCTCTGATTCTACAGAAGTGTGGTTAAATGCAGAAGATGAAGAATATGCCGATCACCTGTTTGCTGATATTCCCGCTAAAATGGTTATTGCCTTTTGTCCGGGTGCCGGTAAAGCAAATCGGCAGTGGCCTCCGGACAGATTTATTGAATTGGGACAATGGCTGAAGATGGTTTACGATTCATCATTTATAATTGTTGGCGGTCCTGGTGACAAGCCTGTTGGCAAATATATTAAAGACGGCATTGATCAACAGGTTATTGATTTCACCGGCAGCACCACTTTGCGACAAACATTTTCATTGCTGAAAAGATGCAGGCTTTATGTGGGCAATGATACGGGCTCCATGCATCTGGCTGCAGCCGCGGGCATACCTGTTGTCGAAATCTCCTGCTTTCCGGATAATGGACCGATAGGGCACTGGAATTCCCCTCAACGTTTTGGTCCCTGGAAAGTACCAAATAAGATTTTGCAACCAAAGAAAAGTTTCGGTGACAAGTCTGATCCGTCAGCCAAAGAACATTTGAACCATATTCATGAAATATCTGTTGCGCAAGTACAGAGGGCTATTCAGGACTTATTTCCCGAGATAATCATGACAGGAACATAATACATTGAAAGTATCCATAATCACAGTCGTCCTGAATAATAGAAAGTATATAGAGGATTGCATCCTTAGTGTGTTAAATCAAACTTATAAAAATTTGGAATACATCATTATTGATGGCAGCTCTATAGACGGCACTGTAGAGGTGATCAGAAAATACGAGAGTCAGGTGTCGACCTTGATCAGTGAACCCGACCTGGGTATTTATGATGCCATGAATAAAGGAATATTGAAATCAAAGGGCGAGATCATAGGAATTTTAAACTCAGATGATATGTATAATAATAATGACGTTATAGAAAAAGTTGTTGATTGCTTCCGTAAATCTTCTGTCGATACCTGCTATGGTGATTTGGCCTATGTAGATCGCAGAGATGTCAATAAAACTATCCGATACTGGAAGTCTAACTGTTATCGGAAGAAGAATTTCCACAGAGGATGGATGCCTCCCCATCCCACATTTTTTGTTAAGCATGATATTTATCAGAAATGCGGATTGTTCAATCTGGATTTTCCTCTCGCCGCCGATTACGAACTGATGCTCAGATTGCTTTATAAAAATAGTATCTCCACCGCATACATACCCACTGTATTGGTTAAAATGAGAACAGGCGGAAGTTGCCGGCCCAGTTTAAATAATACGATCCATAATATCGCAGAAAATTATCGCGCCTGGAAGGTCAACGGCCTCAAGCCGAATCCGCTGACCTTCGTGTTGAAGCCTCTTTCCAAAACTTTGCAATATATATCTGCTTCATAAAAGAAATAATCCTCTATATTGTAATTTTGCGAACATAAAAGTGTAACGGACGAAGGAATTATCTAATTGCCGGGACCCATAATTGAATGATGAAATTTATTCCCGCTAAACAAATGGTTCTGCTTATGGGTGATATCGTGCTGATCACCCTCTCCATTTATCTGGCTCCGGTATTGCGCTTCGGTGTAATCATCGATCCATCTTTAGTCTTTGGAGCATCTGATACTGTGGCCGTTATCATTTACCTTTTTTCCAATTACATTTTCGATTTTTATAATCTTTCCATAAAGCCTCTGAAGCCCGGTTTTATTCTGCAGTTTTTGTTGGCAGTCCTTATTGCCAACTTTGTAATTGCATCATTCTTCTATCTTTTTCATCTTCGTCCCTACAGCACAATCCTTTTAGTCATCAGTGGCTCTTCAGTAATAGTATTATCAATCCTGTGGCGTTTTGCGTTTATATCTTTATTCGTTGATGTCTTTCCCAGAAATGTATTAATAATCGGTGCGGGTGCATCCGGTCTATCGTTATGTGAAATGTTGCAGGCAAGGCATGATTTCAAAATTGCCGGGTTTGTGGACGACGATCCCGGTAAACAGGATTCCCGGATCGGCAATTATTCTGTCCTCGGAATAACCCGTGATTTGAAAAAGATAACAGAAGAATACAAAGTTGATCTAATTGTTGTTGCTGTCACTGTGAAGAGATCAGTAGAATTCTTTCAAAAGCTTGTTGAAGTAAAATTCAGCGGCGTTGACGTTTATGAAATGCCCACCTTTTATGAAGAATATTTTGAGATGATTCCGGTGCTGCATACGACTAATATGTGGCTGGGATTTGCGGACATTTCCGGTGTCAAACGAAATATCTACAATACCAAGCTTAAAAAAATATTTGATAAAACAATAGCGGTTATCGGTCTGGCGATCGCTTCCCCGTTCATGCTCTTAACGATGATCTTTATAAAGCTGGAGTCGCAAGGAGAGGTCTTCTATCGTCAAACGCGAGTGGGATGGGATGAAAAAGAATTCAATCTGATCAAGTTTCGTTCGATGAAAATAGATGCGGAAAAAAACGGCGCTGTATGGGCTGAAGTGAATGATTCGCGTGTAACGCGCGTCGGGAAGATCATCAGGCTGTTGCGCTTTGATGAACTGCCTCAGCTTTGGAATGTATTAAAGGGGGATATGAGCTTCGTGGGGCCTCGACCCGAAAGACCGGAATTTGTGGAGAAACTGAAACAGGAAATTCCATTTTACGGCCTGCGGCATGCAATCAGGCCCGGCATTACAGGTTGGGCTCAAGTCAATTATCCTTATGGCGCCACAGTGAAAGACGCACTGGCCAAGCTGGAGTATGATCTTTATTATATCAAGAATGCAATACTGCCGCTGGATTTGATTATCATTATCAAGACAATCAGAACAGTGCTGTTTGGTAAAGGAGCAAGATAAGCAGCGGCAAACAGCACATTAATAGGAAGGTGAAAGATATGAAATATAGAAATAGATTATTTATCGCTATATTAATACCTGTTATTTTCTGTTCAACTCAGCTTCATGCGGAAGATTCAGATATAAGCAGAAGGACGCTGACAGGACTCAACAGTATCTATGTTCTTGTGGAAAATATTCAACCCAATATTCAGAAATTTGCTGCGGATGCTGGATTAATAACGACGCAGATTCAAAAAGATATCGAAAACCATTTGAACATTGCCGGGATCAGGACACCGTCGCGCAATGAATGGCTGAAAGCACCGGGTCGACCGGTGCTTTATATCAATATCAATACTCACGAGACGGAAAAATATTGGTATGCCTATGATATTAAATTTGAATTAAGGCAGATCGTACGCCTGGAGATCAATCCGAAAGTCAAAACACTGGCTGATACATGGTCGATCAATATTACCGGAGTTGCCAATATAGGCAATTTTAATGTCATAAAAAAAGATACAGACGTATTACTGCAACGGTTTATACAGGCATATAGGTCAGTCAACGGACATAAGTAAGAGGCTCCAGATATTTTGATCGAAATTAGAAAAAGAAAACCGGGAATTGCCTCTGTTACTCATGAAGAAGCCTAAAATATTTCTTATTGCTTACTTGTTTTTCATTTTGGCAGTTGTCTTTGCGGCATGTCCGGTTCGTGCTGAGGACGATCCATTTATCGGGCCAGCCAACTTCGGACAAACGGGGCTTGTGGAAACACCAACAGCGAGGATCTTGCGGGAAGGTTCACTGCGGGTTGGCTTTGCGACGGCTAAACCTTATAACTATTATTACGGTGTTGTCAGTCCTATTAAAGGGCTGGAGGTAAGTGGCAGAATTACCGAAATTATGGATTTACCGGATTTGACACCGGAATATGGTAATTACAAAGACAAGAGTATCGCAATAAAATGGCAATTCCTTCCGGAGGGCAAGTGGTGGCCGGCCCTGGCCCTTGGCATAATGGACCCTCTGGGGACAAGGCTCTATCCTTCACAGTACATTGTGGCAAGCAAACAGTTTTATCCACTTGATATTTCCGTGGGCTTTGGCAACGGACGATATGGCCGGGAGCCTTTACCGCCGGCCGGAGAAAGCTTTAAAATGGAAATATTTACGGATAATTCTTCCTGGAGAAGAGACGGGCAATTTTTCGGAGGGATTCAGTATGCTGTTACGGACTGGTTAATGATTATGGCGGAATACAGCCCGATACAATATGAGAAGCAGAGCGGTGATCCTGCCCGGAATAAGTATTTTACGACGGCAGTACCTTCCAATCTCAATTTCGGTATTCGTTTCAAACCATGGAATTGGCTGGAAGCAGATCTAAGCTGGCAGCGTGGCGACCAGATCGGCTTAAATATTTCCATGGACGTGAATTTCAGCGAACCTTTTGTACCCATATATGATCATCCCTACCGGGAGCCTAAAGAAAGATCGCTACGTCAACTGGAAAACCGCATTGCGAATGCTCTTCATGAATCCGGATTCAGTAATATTGCCGTCAGGAAGTATAACGAAGAATTATGCATTGAGGCCACTAACAACAAGTATTATTACAATATGAAGGCTGCCGGGGTGGCGCTTGCTGCGATAAATCAAATTCTCATAAAAAATACGGCAGTTGATTTTCTTATCCTTCGTTTGACCTTGACTGAAAACGGTATACCCGTCCTGGCGTTTGTGACCAATGTCGCCAATTTGCGTGATTTCTATGACGGGGAAATGAAAACAAATGAATTCTTCTATCTATCAAAAATCGAAACCAGTAGTCTCAAGACCATCGATGATCAGAAACAGTATCAGCGTTATTGGGATTATGCAATAAAGCCTGATTTCAAATTGTTTTTAAATGATCCATCAGGGTTCCTTACTTTTCGACTTGGTTTATCCGGGGAGCTTTTATTCACACCGTGGAAGGGGGGCACCTTTGCGGCAGGTTTACTAGGATATCCGATCAATACAGTATCTTCCTCCAATACACCGACATCAACACCGGTCAGGACGGACATCGTTGCCTATCAGCAGCAAAAATTAGAAATGGGTGCGTTGCTGTTTAATCAGATCTATAAATTCAATTATGATATCTTCGGAAGGATAGCAATGGGTTATCTGGAAGAACAATACGCCGGTGTCGATTGGGACGTGGCAAAACCAGTAATGGACGGACGATTCTTCATCGGGCTTTCCGGAAGCGTAGTAAAAAAGAGAGAGCCGAACAATCTCTTCGGCCTGAAAGAGAATGATTGGAAAGATCAATATCTCACCGGTTTTTTTAACTTACGTTTGAACATTCCTGAGATGGAAGTTATCATTGACCTGAAAAATGGTCAGTTTCTGGCAGGAGACCGGGGATCGGTTATTACCATTTCCAGGAACTTCAACGGAATCATCCTTTCCGCCTGGTACAGCATTACCGATACGTCTATTTTTCAGGATAACGTTAATATTGGATATCATGATAAAGGGATCGCGCTGAGCATTCCTTTGCGGGCATTTCTGGGTAAAGATTCCAGAACATCCTATCGGACGTCTATCTCTCCGTGGACACGGGATGTGGCTCAGGATATTGTACACTTCAGCAATCTATTCGATTTCATTGGTAGAAACGTTAAAGTCTATACGGATAAAGATAAAGAAATAATTCATTAGCCGTAATCGTCAGGAGATCAGAGGCTATATTTTGCTTTCTTATAGTGGATTTGGCATGTCTTTTCCATTGGCACCGACTGAAATGTGATCGTCTTCTAATTTTACAACCATAAAAAATGGAGAATGAACTATGACGGATAAATTAAAAGACATTCCGGATAGGCCCTGTAGTTACCCGACATATAAGCGGGAGATAAGCATGTTCAATTTTTGGCAGGTAGTCTGGAAACGACGCAAAATGATCGGCTATGTCGCAGCCGCAACAGTTTTGTGTGCTTTCATTATATCTCTTTTTGTCACGAACATCTATCAGGCCAAAGCAATCATTATTCCCGTCGTCGGCAAGGATAGTGGAAGCAGCAGTGGAGGGCTGGCTATTTTGACCCAGCAGTTGGGTGGATCGGTTGGTATCCCCATGCCTTCTTCGGCTAATGCCTCAGAGATTGTCAGTCTCCTCAATTCCAATATCCTCAGGAAGAGGATCATTGAACAGCATAATCTCCTGCCGATATTGTTTTATAAAAAATGGGATCAAAAACTGCAGAACTGGAAAAAAGGATATTCCATTTTGGGACTGAATCCTTTTAAGAGTAATATCCCTGATATCCGGGATGGCTTGCGCCTGCTCGAAGATATCGTCAAAATCAACCGGAACAGCAAGGATAATACTATTACCATATCTGTTAATTTCCATGATCCGGAGCTGGCGGCTAAAATTGCCGATTATTATTTGTTGATGTTGACTAATTACATGAGTAGCGAGGCAAAAAGAGTTGCGGCAATAAATCGAAAATACCTGGAGGAGCAGTTGGGCAGTACAACGGATCCTTTCATCAAGCAGAAAACATACAATATGATTGCTCAACAAATTGAAAATGGAATGATGGCGGAAGTGAAGGAAAATTTTGCTTTCAAGGTAATCGATCCGCCAATGGCGCCGGATAAAAAAATCGAACCCCAACGGGTGCTAATCGTGTTGCTGTCGCTCGTAGTATCTCTGCTTATAGGCATTGGAATTGCACAATTTCAGGAATATTATGAAAAAGAAAAAAAGAAAACCAGGGAGGTTGGCAAATGAAAATAAAGTTCAAGATGCTGGGCTTTTTATCTGTATTCCTTTTAATAATCTTTACTCTGATTACAGCGGGAAAAATAAATGCGCAAGACACTTCTCTGACAAATGCAACGCTACAGCCCATACCCGGAAGACAAGTGACGGAACCAGCGTTGCAACTCATGCCCCAGCAGGCGGATATTTATCAACGGCTTTCGACTGTGCAGAAAGATGCTATCCTGTCTGAGATTTGTAAATCAGGCGGACAGTTGACCCCGGAGGCTGCAGAAGCCTGCAAAGCCCTGTCCGATTTTAAAAGACTTACACCGGAAGAAGTTGCCAGAGGAAAGAAGCTTCTAGAGCAAAAAGAAAAATCTTCCAGCCGGAAAGGCGTAGAAAAAAAATCCCCTGCCGGCACAGATATAAATGTTATCAGTGAAACAGCGAAAGAAAAAACGCTTTTCGATCGTTCCCGGACCTTCGGCAAATATCAGGATATTTCCACTGACCTCAAACCATTCGGGTTTGATTTTTTCTCGGAGGCGGGAGTAAGTGTGGTCACCGAGCGAAAAGATATTCCCGTACCGTTGAAATATGTAATCGGAGCAGGGGATGAAGTCAAACTTCTTCTCTGGGGTCGAGTCAACGCCCAATACAATCTCACTGTAGACCGTGACGGCAAGATTGCTATCCCGCAGATCGGCCCGCTTTTTGTTGCGGGGATGACGTTTGAGGACATGTCCAAGCAGATTATCACGCAATCGCAACAGATCGTCGGAACCAATGTTGATATTTCCATGGGCTCGTTGAAAACTATACCGATTTTTGTTCTGGGCGATGTTCGCCGGCCCGGATCCTATACCATCGGATCTTTTGCTACAATTACCGACGCTTTACTTCTGGCTGGTGGTCCGACAAGTATCGGCTCCATGCGCCATGTCCAACTGAAGCGCAATGGCCGGCTGATTACAACATTTGATCTTTATGATCTGCTTTTGCAGGGTGATAAGTCTAAAGATATGACATTGATGGCCGGCGATGTTGTATTTGTTCCCGTAACCGGATCAATGGTGGGAATTGCCGGCAATGTCAAACGCCCGGCCATTTATGAGCTGCGCAACCATTATGATCTGGCATCAGTCATTGAGCTTGCCGGAGGTATTATTCCGACTGCCTATACCCAGCAAATTCAATTGGAAAGAATTATTAAGAATGAACGTCAAGTTGTCCTGGATATCAATGACAAAAACATGAATAAAGCGGCCAGCGTTCAGCTTCAGGATGCCGACCTCGTTAAAATATTTTCCATTGTGGATAGGAATGTCAATGTTGTCTATCTCTTCGGTAATGTTAAACGTCCCGGAAAATACGAGATAAAATCAAAGATGAGATTGGGAGACATCATAAAGGATAACAATGAATTATTGCCCGATACATATTTCGAATATGCTCTCATCAAAAGGCTCAGGCCACCGGAAATGTCCACAGAACTAATTCCTTTCAATCTGCAAAAGCTGCTTGATCACGATTCGGCGAATAATCTGGAATTGCGGCCGCAAGATCAGGTGTATGTTTTTAACCAGTGGTTTTTCAAGGATAAGCCTGTTGTGACAATAGAAGGCGAGATCAGGGGAGACTGCAATATAGGGCAGGGAGCGACGCCGGAGTCCAAGAGGGTCGATCCTGCTGCTGTGGCAATAGAAATCAAAAACATGGAAGATGATCTCCGCAAACAGCGCTTGTTTAATTTGGCAAATTCCGCCAGAGACATCGGTGACGGTTTAACAAACCAGGGAAGAGCATCAGCCGATAATCTCCGGATATTGAGAGAAGATTTGTTACGACTCGGACAATCTGAATTGGCGGAGCGGCTAAAAGACATTGAAAATAAGCTGAAGATTGTCTGCAGCATCGGACTTGCCGGCAATATGCGCGTTAAGGATGTTATTTTGACTGCCGGCGGCCTGACAAATGACTCCTATGTGGAAAAAGGGGAAATCATCAGGACCAATGAACAACGGGCATATCAAACTCTCTATTTCAATGTGGCCAAGGCTATGGAAGGCGACCCGGAGAATAATCTGGTATTGCAGGGTGAAGACAGAATTGTCATTCATTCTGTCCGGGAACAGGTTTATAAAAAAGATGTGGTGATTGACGGGGAAGTCGCCCGTCCGGGGAATTATCAATACACCGACGGAATGACTGTCCGTGATCTTGTTTTCAAGGGTGGCAACATTCTGGAGTCCGCGTATGTGAATGAAGCGGAAATCTCATCCATTGTGATTGACAAGGGTCAAATCACATCTAAAGCAGAACGAAAAGTTATTAATCTGAAAAAAGCCCTTGAAGGCGATCCCGCCAATAATATTGTTTTGCGTCCCAATGATCGTCTTTTTGTTAAAAGGATTCCCGATTGGGGCGCAATGAAATTCATAACAGTTGAAGGAGAATTAAAGTTTCCCGGCCGCTATGCCATTCATAAGGGAGAAAAGCTGTCAGCTTTGATTGAACGGGCCGGCGGCTATGCGCAAAGCGCCTATCTGCGGGGCACAGTCTTTACGAGGCTCAGTGTAAAAGAAATGCAGCAGCAGGGTCTTGAGGAGATGGCCAGGAGAATGGAAAGAGAGCTGCTGATAGCGGGGTCTCAGGCGGTATCGAAAGCTCTGTCTGCCGAGGAAATTAAAACTAAAGAAGTGGAAATGGCCCAAAAGCAGAAGTTTGTTGAGACCCTCAAAACATTGAAGGCTCAGGGAAGAATGACTATTCATCTGGCTAATCTGCGTCTGCTAAAGGGGAGCGAGTATGATATTGAGCTCGAAGATGGCGACAGAATATATATACCCCAGAAAAACAATGTTGTCAGCGTTATGGGATCTGTCATGAATCAGGCAAGCTATATCCATCTCGAGCAATTTGCCTATAAAGACTATATCGGCATGGCCGGCGGTTATACCCGCTATGCCGATGAATCATCAACCTTCGTCCTGAAAGTTGACGGCAGTGCCCGGAAATTGGGCCGAAGGTTTTTGGGATGGAACGAGAATCGATCCCGCTGGGAATTAGCCGCCTGGGGAGAAAAGATCAAGGATATAGAACCCGGTGATGTCATCATCGTGCCGGAACGATTTGAGCAGATAGCCTGGCTGCGCGAAATACGTGACATCACTCAAATCCTCATGAATACTGCAGTAGTCGCCGCTGTCATCCTCAAGGTGTTTTAAGGAGCGAGTCTTTTCCTTAAAGAATGTGCGCCAGGGAGCAAAAATATGTTAATATTTTCGAAGTCGGGAATAAGAATTTATGAAACGACAAATTAAGAGTATGCCTGATTGTTAATCACCATAAGATTTTGTATTCTATATCCCACAATAAGCAGAAAGTGCGTCAACGCAGGTTCATGTTCCCTAATTATCATATATGGGGAAGAGAAATGACAATATTCTGTTTATTTTGCTGAAAGGGGATAAAATATGAACCGAAAAAGCTTAAAGAAATATGTCGTAATCATCACAGTATTCATTTTCGCAGTTACATGGATTCCTTCGACGACACTGAGCCAGGAACAGGAGGTCGGAAGTTCCGGCGGTGCATCTTTAGAAACAGGTGCAACAGCTGGAACAGAGGCAGGTGCGGCGGGAGCTGAAG
This sequence comes from Deltaproteobacteria bacterium, assembly GCA_025361065.1. Lineage (GTDB taxonomy): Bacteria > Desulfobacterota > Syntrophia > Syntrophales > Smithellaceae > MVRV01. Next base: position 10,950 of record JANYAY010000064.1, on the reverse strand, counting down.
CTGGCGGTACAGCTGGTGCCGCTGGTGCTGGAGGAGCAGGCACAGCCGGGACAGCTGCCGGCACAGCCACAGTAGCCGGAATTGGAGCTGGTACTATCGGTGTCGCGGCGGCTATTACGGCGGCAGCAGTTGCGGCAGTTGCGGCAGCAGGCGGATCAAGTTCTTCAACTCCTGCTTCGACGACCGTACAACATTAAACATGTGGTCATGTATAAGATAGTGGGCAAACATTCTGAATCAAACGCCTCGCATCAAGCTGTTGAGGCGAGGTATGAAATGAACGTCATTATATCGCGAGCAAGCTCACGTGAATTACCGCTCGTACCACGTGAACGGGATTAAAAGATTCTTTATCTGTCTGTCAGCTGCATAAATCTCTATATACCCATATGCTCCTTCGAGAAAATTTATTTTTGATGATTTCCAGAAGAAAGATAGCCGTATTTCTTTTATTTACCTGTTTGTTGTCCTATTCCGAATTATTTGCTAAATCCGCTTCCGAAGAAGAAATTAGTAACGTTTTGACTTCAGCAGAGTCCCTCTTTAAAGCAATGAAGGAAAAGCAATACCCGGAAATATGGCAATTGATTACGTCTAAGACAAAAAAATCAATTGTTGATGCGATCTACAAAGAGTTGAAAAAAGCAGGGAAAGACGTTCTCAAAGAAAAGATCGAGTTGGATTGTCAGAATGGAGATGCCTTGGCCAGGGAGTATTGGGATGGATATCTTTCAGTTTTCGATCCGGAGATGGTACTGCAACATAGTAAGTGGACATTCGGCAAGATTGAAAATAATCAGGCAGAAATAAAAATCCTCTTTAAAAAATCGGCCCACCCGGCAATCCTTAAATTATTCAGAGAAAATAACACATGGAAAGTGGGCATCAACGAAACTTTCGGTGCGCGAAATATGATGCTGTTTTAGAAATATCTCCAGAGTTGATAAAAGCTGCAACAAGTTTCGGCATATTGTTAGAAAAACAGGGGAGGGATGCACAGGTCATCGTTCCCCTGTTTTGTCTTCAAGGATTCACTCTGAAAAAGCATTAGAATATGATTACACCATATTTTGGATGTTCGTCTTTAAGAATTTTCGTCATCGGCAGTCATCGTATCCCTTATTGATGATAATTTTATAATCCGCTAAGTTATACAATATCGCCGAAAAATGAAATGAATAAAAAGGAGATACAATGAAAGGAAAGACAGTAATAAAAATAATGTGGACCACAATAGCAGGTGTGTTATTTCTGGCCGGTCAAATCACTGCTGATGAGATAAAGACCTTAAAAACAAAAGAAGAAAAGATAAGTTACGGGATCGGGGTGAGCGTTGGACGAAACTTCAAGATGCAGGGGATCGAGATCGATCTGGATCTGATGATCAAGGGTCTGAGAGACTCCTTCTCCGGTGGGAAAATCCTTTTAGCTGAAGACGATCTCCGGCAGACTTTAAATACCTATCAGGAAGAACTGGTGCAAAAGCAGGCTCAGGTCAGAAAGGCAGCCGCCGAGAAAAACAAAAAGGAGGGAGATGCTTTTCTTAAGGATAATAAGACGAAAAAAGGAGTTGTTGCTCTGCCCAGCGGTCTGCAGTATAAAATCCTTAAGGCAGGTGACGGGAAAATGCCGTCTAATGATGACACCATAACCTGCCACTACCGGGGATATCTCATTAATGGATCAGAATTTGACAGTTCCTATCAGACCGGAAAACCGGCAACTTTCAAAGTATCAGCAGTAATCCCCGGCTGGGTCGAAGCTTTAAAGCTTATGCCTGCGGGCTCCAAATGGCAGCTTTTTATTCCTTCAGAACTTGCCTATGGGGAACGGGGAGCAGGCCTCCAAATCGGACCTAATGCAACACTTATCTTCGATGTGGAACTTATTGCGATTCAGTAAGCCTGACTATTCCTCCGGACGAAAAGAAAAAAGGTCTTGCTATGAAAGCTCAATTATTCCGCCACATGTGGGCACCAGCTGCCATTATATGCATTTTGACATCAGCATTACTGCTGCCATTTTATGCAGAGGCTGATGTTTACCGGTATGTTGATGAAAATCAGGTCATTCATTTAACGAACGTTCCGGTGAACTCAAGGTTTAAGTTGCTGATCAAAGAAAAACTGCCGCAATCTGATTCCAAGCTTCTCCCTGTCAGTCGAGCGCAATACGAAGCAGTGATTATGGAAACAGCCAATAAATATGGTGTGGATTGCGATCTGGTAAAAGCGGTCATCAAAGTTGAATCCAATTTCAACTCCAAAGCGGTTTCCAAAAAAGGGGCCAAAGGGCTTATGCAGCTCATGCCTCAGACCGCCTCGATGCTGGGTGTGAACGACTGTTTCCACCCGCAAACGAACATTGACGGCGGCATCCGTCATCTCTCCTACCTTCTTGGAGTATACAACAACAACCTGTTTTTAGCATTGGCGGCTTATAATGCAGGTGAACGTGCCGTTGCCAAATATGCCGGTATTCCGCCTTATGCGGAAACAAAAACCTATGTACGCCTGGTTCTCGACAATTATGAAATTTACAAAAGAAAATCAATGGCGGGAGTTGTGGCATTGGCTTCAACAACTCAGAACCACTTTAAGTAATGCAAAACAGTTCCTGCTATTTACCTAGTGATCATCCATTCCCTGAGCGACAAATAAGATAAAATACAGCAGAAATCACGTTTCGTCCCGATGGCAGTGTAAGTGCGGAAGGGGTAAACTTTTATCTGCGGCATTATTAATCAGGAACAAGTTTATCCATTTTACTTTTCTTTCGTTTGGATGACCACAATAGTAATGTTGAGAAAATATATGCAAAAGGAAACTGCAACAAAGGGCTTTACCCTGCTGGAAGTTCTGGTGGCGCTGGCCATAATGGCAATTGCTGTAACAATGGTTGTGCAGTTATTCTCGTCAAATTTAAGAACCATAGCCACATCTCGCGATATGGCCTCGGCTGCAGCGAGGGCGGATACAAGGATCAGAGAAATAATAGTAGCTGAGACTTTGGCAGAAAAGGTGTGGAGTGAAAATACCGAAGATGGTTATCGCTTTGATGTTTCCATAGCGGAAATTCTGAAAGACAGAACGGATAATCTTCCGGTTAAACTTATGGAAGTAATCCTCACAGCCCACTGGATGGCCGGGATGAAAGAAAAAAGCTTTAGCCTGAAGACAGTGAAGATGGTTGATAGAGTGGTCCCGGCGGCAAAGCAGGCTGCGCTATGAACCTCTTTATTTCTTGTGGATATTGCTGCCATTGACTGTTGATGTGTGCGTTATGGATCACAGAAATAGAACACATATACCCGGGCAGAAAAATAGTCGGCGAAAGTTGTTATGTGCATCAGCCGCTGGATTTACTCTCCTGGAACTACTGATCTCCATGACTCTAGTGGTTGTAATCATTGTTCTGTTGATGGGGGCTATGAGGATTGGAGCAAGGTCTGTGGCGGGCGGCGAAAAAAAAATAGAGGCCGAGGAGAGATTCCGAACGGTCATTTCTCTGATCGATGCCCAGATTCAATCTCAAGTACCCCTGACGTATCAGGAAGACGGCAATGAGAAATACTACTTTCGGGGGGATGGAAAGACCTTGCGCTTTTCGACAAATTATTCCATCTGGGGCGGCCAAAGAGGTTATGTTATTGTTGATTACAGGGTGGAGTCGGATAACTCAGGTAAGGAGATAATCTTTGCCTCTGAGAGTGTTCCGGGAGTCGAAGGCCGCAGGGATACGAGGCTTTTGGAAGCATCTTCGATTTCTTTCGAGTATTATTGGAAAGATCCCTCAGAAGAGCAGGGAATTTGGGTAGATTCTTTGATTGAAGGGGCAGCCATTCCGGAACAAATAAGGATTAACCTGCTTACAGGGACTAAAAAACTTTCTTTGCTTTTTCCGGTCAGGGTTGGAGGAAAGTTGATGGCAGTCCAGGGAGGAAAACCTATTGGCGCAACCGCGGCAAAGAGCGCTCCCATTCCGGCAAAATGATATGGATAATCGGATGATATTAACATGCAGCTTGGTATGAAATACAACGAAAAAGGCATTGCACTGCTTGTCGTCCTATGGGTTCTGACGGTTCTGATAGTAATGGTTCTTTCGTTTTCCGTCATGACACGTGCCGATACTTATGGCCTTCTGAGTTTTAAAGAAGGGATGGAGAAAAAATATTTAGCCCAGGCTGGTGTCGATAGGGGTATTGCGGAGATTATTTACCGATCCGTCAATCAAAACCAGACAATGACGCTTGTCGGCAAAGAGGTGTGGCGGATGGACGGAACTTCCTACAGCGTAGATATGGGCGATGGCGGTTATCAATTGCGGATTATAGATGAAGCCGGGAAAATATCTCTCAATGGTATGACCGACAGCTCCGGTATCATTTTAAAAAATCTTCTTATCAACCAGGGAATATTGCCGGAAAATGCCGACATTATTATCGACTCCATTCTCGACTGGAAAGACGCGGATGATCTGCATCGCCTTAATGGTGCGGAAAACGATTATTATTTGTCGCTTCCGAACCCTTACAAACCCAGAAATGCTGATTTTGAGACTCTGGATGAACTGATACTTGTCCGGGGAATAACTCCGCAAATCCTCTATGGTAATGGTAAAATGAGAGGGATTATTCACTTCTTGTCCCTGACGAACACTTCACCGCAGGTCAATATCAATGTGGCGCCTGTCGAAATTCTGGCAGCTGTTCCGGGAATGAATGCTGCTATGGTGACGCGGATTATCGAATTCAGGAAAACCACAGAAATAAGCAGCATAGAAGATGTCAAAGATATCATCGGAGACAGTTATCCTGTAATGGCTCCCTATGCCGTCTTTGCCCCCGGAGGCCAAGTTGCTGCTTACACAGTGGAGTCAACGGGCTATAAAGGAAACAGGAAAACGGGCTACGCCATACTGGCAACTGTATCTTTTGACAGTCCTCATAAATATCATTATGCTTACTATAAAAGCCCGGCGGAACTAACTCCATGAATAAAATAAAAATTTATGACAGCATAAAATCCTGTGCTTCCAAAATCGGATTCCAGACAGCCCGCGTAAGCAGTTTTCTGTGGCGCATCCTATCTTTGAGCCTTGCCGACGATCATGTAATCCCTTTGCAGGTTTTGTCGGTTGTTTTAGAACAAGGAAGTATCACCGTTGCATATGCTTCCCGATTTCTCTCGCGAATAAGAATCAGGAGTATCCGGCGTTATTTCTTCGAGGAGGGAAAATATCCTACTCCGGAAAATGTCGCTTCCGCCGTTACCCTGGTGATAAATGAACTTAGAGTTACCCGGGTGTGTGTAGTCCTGGTTATTCCCAAAGCATGGACCATCGTGAAGACTACAAATTTCCCCCTGTCGGTCTCAGACAACCTCTCGGACGTCATATCTTACGAACTTGATCGGTTGACCCCGCTTCGCGCTGATAAAGCATTCTATGATTATCAGATTATCGCCAGGGATAAAAATCGCCTTCAGATTATGGTCGCAGCAGTCAATAGCGAGGTGTTGCGGCCCTACCTTGAGCTTCTTTCGGAAAAAAAGATTGCCGTCGGGAGAATAGCTGTCGGTTCATCAGCCCTGGGCACACTAAGTGATAATGCCCATGGAGGCGGTAGTTGCGTTTTCGTGCAAATATTCACTGGTGGATACGAAGGCGGAGTCATCCGTGATCACAAATGGTTTGCTTCTTTTGCCGGCAGGCTATCTTCGGAAAATGAGCTATCCAGTATACGGATAATTGCCGAAGAGATAAATTCCCGGGTGGAATTAATAAAGCCGAATGAAGAAAATACAGAAGTCATCATCGATCAATCTTTGCCGGAGAAATGGCTGTTCCTGCTTCGGGACAGCATTCAGGCGCCGGTTCGTTTCATTAATGAAATTGATCTGAAGCTTCATTTTTTGGATAAAGATGATTTGCAGAAAGTGCCATACATGGCTGTCGGGGGAGCTCTCGAGCACTTGTGTCCGGGAGTTGCAAAGATAAACCTTCTTGATCATGGCAGACACCGCATTGTCAAAACGCCCAAGGTATTGTCTATCATTCTGGTCGGCATTCTTATTGCGCTGGGTTTGTTCTGGCTGGGATCACCACTACAAATTGAAGAGTGGAAGATGGAGGCTATTGACCGGGAAATTACAGCTCGTAAGGGTGACATCAAGAAAGTGGAATTATTGCAAAAAGACCTGCAAAATGTGGAAAATGAGCTCACCACAATCAGGACATTTAAGAGTTCCCGACCGCTGGTGTTGAATTTACTCAAGGAGATGACCAGGATTCTTCCAAAAAGCACCTGGCTCACCCGGATAAGGATTGCGGATTCCATTGTCGAAATTGAAGGTTATGCTGCCTCAGCAACAGAAATTGTTCCCAAACTGGAGGCATCCGAGTATTTCCAAAAAGTGGAATTTACTTCATCTACATTAAGAGATCCCCGTTTGAATGTCGATCGCTTTACCGTAAAAATGGAAATTGAAGGATTACCGGGAGCAAAGGTGGAAAATGGCAAAAAAAAGTAAAATTCTAATGATTGCTGTTCCCCTCGTAATTATTTTATTGGGCGCAGTTGTATATGAGTATGGCTATCTTCGAGCCCGAACGGAATTGAGTGATCTGAGGGATGCCGTGTCCACCAAATCGAAGATCGCAGCCAAATACAGAGCCTTGATTGCCGAAAAACCGCGTCTTGAGGAGACACTGGTGGCCAGAAGAGAAGCAAGAAAGGCAGAAAACTCGCGGCTGATTGAAGGTCAGACTTCCGCTGTTGCCGCTGCCGGCCTGCAGAATGTCGTTAAGGGGATGATCACCGCAAGAGGGGGGACTATTGCCAGTGAGCGTGTGGAAAAACCCGAGAGCAGAGGAAAATTCAGGATAATCACCGTAACCGTTGATGCTGTTATGCCGGACACAAGAGCCCTCACCGATACCCTGTTCGCCATTGAAACCCAGACCCCTTATCTGGTTGTCCGGGAATTGGACATTAGAATCCGTAATTTTAGGGAACCCCGGGATTTAACCGTCAAGCTGAAAGTATCAGGATTGACCGGAGGAGGCTGATATGCCGGCAATAAAATCAATTTTAAAAAACATAAATATTCTTAACGGAATTCTTTTCGGAACCGCCGCCATATTTGCTTATGTCCTGGTGATCCCGTTTCTGAATATGGATATTCAAGCATCTATTCCGGAGGTGATACAGCCAGTCGCCGGGGAAAATATACAGTCAACGGCAGCGGTAAATCCATCACCTGTGGATTTTGCCCTGATCAGTGATCAGAATCTTTTTCATCCGGAACGAAAGATTCCAGCTGAAAAAGCAGAAGCAAAAGTCATTCCCCGGCCGGATATTATTCTATACGGAACATTGGTTACGAACGATATAAGCATTGCCTACATTGAAGACAAAAGGGATCCTAAGACGACTCTGGGAAGAGGTAAGCGGCAGATCGCTGCACAAAAGGGTTATAATGTGGGCGGCTATATACTCCGGCAAATCGAGCCGGATAGAATTGTTCTCGTCAAGGGGGAAGACCATATTGTGGTCAGGCTGGAAGAAAGCGAAAAAAGACGGGATAATAAGGAAACGACGAATACTCCGGTGACTGCTGGTATGTCACCGTCAGGCTTACAACCCTCCACATCAGCTATCCCGCATCCCGCCCAAAGAACAGCTCCCGCCGCATCCGCCGCATCTCGTTCCAATGTTCCTTCTTCATCTTCAGTCCAGGCAGTGCCTGTGCCCGGATCTGGGGCTAATGTAGTGCCCGCAACGCGGCCGCATTCCCGGCAGGGTATATCGCAGGAAGTTCAGCAAATGAAGCAGGACATGTTGAGGCAAGCTCAATAGATTGAAATAATTTTGCAGATAAGACTTAGTTTTAAAACATATTTATATTTGCCATTGCTTAAGGTTGAACCGGTTTTCCTTTAATAAGTTCCTCCTTGGTAATTCTCCCTTTGCTTTCATCAGCCATGTTATCAATATATTTGCTGGTTACGGCACTTGCTTCCTTCTGGTTCTTCACCACGCGCGGCGTCAGCAGGATAATAATTTCTGTTCTTTGTTTATTATCAATCCATCCTCCGAAGATCCAGCCGATATAGGGAATCTTACTCAAGAGGGGTATACCCGAGCGGGACTTTGTCGTGTCTTCTCTAATGAGTCCTCCGATGACAATTGTCTGGCCATCCTGAACCACTACATTGGTTGTTGCATTGTTGTTATTCAATATGATCTGAGTTTCATTGGAGAAAAGCTGAATCGTGTCATAGGTGGAAACCTCCTGATACAATTCCAGAGAGACCAGACCGCCTTCATTCACTCTTGGTTTGACTTTCAAAATAATACCAATATCCCGGTACTGAATTGTCCGTTGGGGGGCAACTGTGGTGGAACCATAGGTCTCCGATGTAACGAGAGGAACCTGTTGCCCAACCTGGATTTTTGCCTCCCTGTTATCGGAGACAAGGATATGGGGCGTAGCCAGTAGTTTAGCCCTCGAGTCCGCCGCCAGGGATGTAATCAAAAATTGCAGCGAACCGATGTTGTCAATAGCAAAGAGAGTAAGGCCTGTTCCCGCCGGTTGAGTGATATCCACTCCCGAGAGTTTTGCCCCGCCAACTCCTCCTCCCACTTTGAAATTTCCCACAGTCCCATTGATCCATGCCGCCAGTCCCAGGCTAAGATTATCCGTCAGGGTTACCTGGGCAATCAAACCTTCAATAATAACTTGTCGGGGAATAATGTCCATCTTGTCAATGACCGCCTTGATAAGTAAATATTCTTCAGGCGTTGATAAAATGATAATAGAGTTGGTGACTTCGTCGGGAATAAATTTTGTGAAATCAGCAACAAGCATCGGGCCGCTGGAGGACGCCTGAGAGTATGTCGCATACCCGGTGGTCGCAGCTGTTGCGGTTGGCTGAGCTCCCGTAGATGAACTTTGGGTAGTTGCCGCTGTAGATGACCTTGCTCCCAGAAAGGTCTGCTGCAGGACATTGGCGATATCCTTTGCCTTCCCGTTCTGGACCGAATAGACAAAAACCTGCGGCTTTGTTATTTTTAGCTGTTCATTGTCGAAGATCTCAATCAACTGGAGCAGGCGTTTTACATTGGCATCTGTGTCGACAATGATGATTTGACTGGCCTTGGGCACATCAATGAGGACGGCATTGCTCGAGGTAAAAGGTGTGATCAGTTTCAGCGCTTCCGATGACGGTATATAGAGGATTGGCACCACCTGAAGCAGAGCCTTTCCTCTGAGCGGGATCTTCGCCGGGTCCCGTCCGAAACTGACAGGCGACGGCTCCTTGGAAATATCACTGATGGGCACGAGTCTGTATAGGCCGCTCTCCTCCACTACCCCGATGCCGTTGAGTCTCAGGATAACTTCCATTAAAGGCAGCACTTTTTCAAACGGGACGGGAGCAACAGCCCTGAAGGTTACCCGGCCTTTGATGCGAGGATCTATTACATAGTTAACCTTCAGAACATTGCCGAAAATGGTCTGAATAATCGTAAATACATCAGCATCATCGAAATTCAGGGTGACGAGGCCTCGCTGCGGTACCTCGTCATCGGACAGCCTGTTGGAAATAAAAGTTGACGGCTGGATATTCTGTTGGCGGCCTTGGGGTGATGAAGCCGAACCGGTCCTCTGTAAAGCGGAAGGGGCGGGACTTGTGTTAATTATATTATCCTTTTGAGGATATGGTTTGGATGGAGTATCGGTCTTTGATCCCGGTGTAGTTGGCGTTGGACCGGGAGGAAAAGCGGACGGGTTGGAATTTGCGGGAGACTGCATTTGAGGATTCGCCGCGGGTGGTTGGATACCCAAGACAGGCGACGGTCCCTGTGCCCAGCACAATGCCTGTGTTCCCTGCATCAACGGAAAGGGATTGTATACCCCGATAAAATAGATAAGCCCGATATGTAAAATAGTGAAGAAATATTTTTTTTGCAATACTCATCATCCCCGTAAAGTTATTTCCAGCTCACAATGTCCTCATCTTCTCCTTCGCCTCCGGCAGCGCCATCCCTTCCATAAGAGAAGAGATCATATTCACCATGTGTACCGGGAGATTGATATAAATATGGTTTATTCCAGGGATCGTTGGGTACTTCTTTCTTGAGATAGGGTCCATCCCATTTTTCTACACCCGGATTAACCATCAGAGAATTCAGCCCTTCCTGGGTGGTCGGGTAGCGTCCTGTATCGAGCCTGAAATGATCCAGTGACTGCCCCAGGAGTTCTATTTGTGCTTTTGCCGCCGATAGCTTGCCTTTCCCCAGTTTCGGAAAAAGCCGAGGTCCGACCAGTGCGGCAAGCAGCGCAAGAATAACCATAACTACAAGCATTTCCACAAGTGTAAAGCCCTGCCGGCCGGATTGTCTGCGAAAACATTTCATGATCATAAAATTTCTCCACACATACTTCTTTAAACGGAGCTATATCAGTTAATGGCCTAGGATATTTTAGAGAAATTTTACATTTTTCAGACTGTTTTACTATAGGGGGAAAACTTGATCAATACTGCCAAATATCCGATTTCCCTGTAAGGAAATGGATGAGGAAAAATGCCGGCTGGTGCAGGGCGGGGAGGGTGAAACACCAGCCGGCAGCGAACCGGAATTCTATCAACCTATTCAATGGTCATCCGGTTCGTTACGCTCTTTACGCCATCAATATCACGGACAAGCTTTGTGACGAGTTCCTTTTCAGCAGCATTTTCCGCCACACCTTCCAATGTCACGACACCATTATTGGTTATGACTCTGGTATTGCGGATACTTGTGGAACGATGGAGAAGCAGGGACATCTTGGCTTGAGCAGTAATTGATGCATCATCTATCTTCCCAAGCACTCGATTAACTGTTTTGTTCGAGATTTTGGATACAGTCATTTCATTATTGACATCTTTGACCCCCTCAACATC